>NZ_DASWVI010000140.1:0-9733 GCF_036401255.1 Nocardioides sp.
AGCAGGGCCCGCGCCCCGCGCCTGCCGCGCCCGCGCAGCCGGGCCAGGGCGACCTCCGGGCGCCGCTGCTCGGTCACCGCGGCGAGCGTCAGCCAGAGCACGACCAACGACAACAGCCCGAGCTGGGCGACCAGCAGCGGCACGGTGACCCGGGACTGGTCGATCTGCTCCCGCACGTCGTCGGCGAGGTCGGGGAGGCCGGAGTACGGCGTGACGATGGTGCCGTCCCCGCCGGCGGCGGCCGTCTTGGCCAGCCGGTGGATGTCCGCGGAGAGGTCGAACAGCTCGTCGACGTCGAGTGCGGCCGCGTCGAGCTGGTAGGCGACCGTCGACCGGCCGCCCGGCAGTGGCGGCATGCCGTGCCCCTGGAACGTCGACCGGGCGGTGAGCCACACGTCGTGCTGCACCTTCACGACCGGCCCCGGCTCGACCAGACCCGACCGCCCGGTGAGCTGGAGTCCCAGCCAGTACGCCGACGGCTGTTGGGCGTAGACGCCGACGACGACGAGGCGCGCCGCGGGCAGCGAGGCGCTCGCGTCGTTGCGGGGGATGCCGGGAATCGCCAGGGTCGTGCCGACGCCGAGGTCGAAGTTCTCGGCGTCGGCCTCGCTGACCATCAGCTCGCCCGCCTGCTCCGCGCAGGCGCCGGCGACCAGACGCACGTGGTCGCACACGCCGTCGCGCCAGACGATCTCGCCGTACGGGTCGCTGGGCGAGCCCGGCATCGGGTTCGCGTCGGCCGCGTAGCCGGGCACGGGCGCGCGGTAGGCCTCGCGCACGCTCGGGGGCACGATCGCGGCGACGTCCTCGGGCCGCTCGGGCCGCTCGCGGTTCTGGAATCCGAAACCGCTCCCGCCGGCGCGGGTCGCGATCAGCAGGAGGCCGGACTGAGCCGGATCGGCCCGCTCGACGGTGATGTCGGTCAGCGCCTGCCGCATCGCCCGGTCGTAGAGCGGCGCGAACGCCGCGCACGCCGTGACCAGCGCCGCCAGCGTGGCGAGCGCGAGCGCTTGGAGCGGCCGGTAGCGCACCCTCACCGCTGACCGTCCCCCGACCTGTCCACCGGGTCAGCATGCCACCGGCGCCGCCGGTCGGTCCGCAGGCGCGCGTGGCGGGGGGTGGGCCCGCTCCCGGAATCCGGTGGCCGCCGCTCGCCGTCCGTCGCTCCCGCGCCCGTTCGCGTGCGCGTCATGCGCCCGGTCCTGGCGCACCGTTCCTCCGCTGGGCCCATCCCCCGCGTCATCACGACTCTGGCCAGCCGGTGCCCAGCCGCGTAGAGCCCTAAGTCCCACCGCGACCGGGACCCGAGACCCGGGACCCGGGGCGTCACGCGGGGGCACCTGTAGGGTGGGCCGTCCACATGAGCACCGGGCCCGGGCACGACCAGTCCCTCGACGGGTTGCTACGCCGCGTCCACCGGGCGCGGACGGCCGTCGACGGGTTCCGGCACCTCCAGGGCGCGCGCAACCAGCTGGCCGATGCCCGTCACGACCTGATGCTGGCCCTCCAGGCCTACGTCGATGCGCTGGAGACCCGCAAGCTGCCGGTGCCCTGGCGGATGCACGCCGAGCTCAAGCTGCACCGCGACCTGTTCGACCGCTGACCTGGGCCGATGACACGAGGGGCGAGCCGCGGCAGTCGCCGCGACCCGCCCCTCACAACGGTGCGTCGCGACTACAGGCCGCGCACGTTCTCCGCCTGAGGGCCCTTGGGCCCCTGGGTGACGTCGAACTCGACGCGCTGCTCGTCCCTGAGCGACTTGAAGCCGGTGCCACTGATGGCGGTGTGGTGGACGAAGACGTCCGCCCCTCCACCGTCTTGGGCGATGAAGCCGAAGCCCTTGTCGTCGTTGAACCACTTCACGGTGCCTTGTGTCATCTGGGTCTTCCTCGTCTGTTCGGATGCGACGCGGCGTTCTCGCCGGCCGCGAGCTGAAGACATCTGCGCTGCGCTTGATGTCCAGCTGACCGAAGACCAAGGGATGAGTGCGACGAACCGGCGTCCGGCACGGACACCGAGGGGACCGGCCCCTTCAACGTCGCGAGCCTAGCAGCGTCGCGAGCAGGACCGGCGATCGTGGGCCTCAGGCGCTCGCGAGGAAGCTGAGCCGCACGTCGCGCTCGGTGTTGTCGACGTTGAGGTCGATCAGGCAGATGCTCTGCCAGGTCCCGAGGGCGAGCCGGCCACCGAGGACGGGCACGGTGGCGTACGGCGGCACGAGCGCCGGCATCACGTGGGAGCGGCCGTGGCCGCGGCTGCCGTGCCGGTGCCGCCACCGGTCGTCGGCGGGCAGCAGGTCGCCGAGCGCGGCGAGCAGGTCGTCGTCGCTGCCGGCGCCGGTCTCGATGATCGCGATCCCGGCGGTCGCGTGCGGCACGAACACGTGCAGGAGGCCGTCGCCTCGGGGTGCCACGAAGTCGCGGCACTCGTCGGTCAGGTCCAGGACGGTCTCGCGGGTGCCGGTGCGGTAGCTGCGGGTCTCGGAGTCCACGCGCCCGATCGTGCCACGCGTCGCCAGACTCCTAGGCGCCGTCGGCCAGCAGCCGCTCGACCCGCTCGACCTTGGCGGTCAGCTGCCCGTCGCACCCGGGCCGGATGTCGGCCTTGAGCACCAGTCCCACCCTCGGGGAGACCGCGGCGACCACGTCGACGGCTCGCTTGACCACGGCCATCACCTCCTCCCACTCCCCCTCGATGTTGGTGAACATCGCGTTGGTCTCGTGCGGGAGGCCGGACTCGCGGACGACGCGGACGGCGGCGGCGACCGCCTCGGAGACGCCCCCGGTCTCGTCGGCGGTGGTCGGGGAGATGCTGAACGCCACGATCATGGGGCCACCGTAGCGAGGGGCCGTGACTCTTCCGGCGGTTGACGGTTGAACCAGGAGCGTCCGGCTACCGCCGGCGCAGGGGGTGTCCGACAACCGGAGGACAGAGATGAACAGGATCTGCGCTCGTCACGAGCTGCGCATGCTCGGCCTCGCGGTCTCCAGCCTGCACCCGACGGCGGACCGCGGCCTGCGGAGCGCCGAGCACGCCCGCCTGCTCGGTCAGATCGCCCGGTGCCCGCGCTGCCGCCGGCGCCGGGGTGGGGTCGCCGAGCCGACGACCCGCGTCACGGTGACGTTCGCCCTCCCCGAGGAGGTCGACCCGCTCGAGGTCGCCACCGCGGTCGAGGAGGTGCTCCCCGACTACGTCGAGGAGGTCGTCATCCGCGTCGCCTGAGCGCGCCTCCTGAGGTGCTCTCACCTCTACCCACGCCACGAGCAGCCCAAAAGGAGGGGTGGGACCTGATCAGTACGCCGCGAGGCCCTCCCGGAAGGCCGTCAGGGCGCCGGTGCTGGAGTCGATGCGCCAGTCGCCCTCCTTGAGGTAGTGGAACCAGGTGAACCCGGCGAACGTCGTGGAGCCTGTCAGCGTGCCGAACATCCCGGTGATCCAGTCGGGCTTGGCACCGCCCTGCTCGGCGGTCGCGGTCTCCCCGACGTACAGCGGACGCTGCGTGAGGGCGCGCACCTGCTGGGCGCCCGGGGCGAACACGTCGGCGAAGGACACCCAGGCGGCCCCGGCGTTCACACCCGCCCAGTTGTAGCCGTCGAGCGCGACCGAGTCGACGTACGCGTCGCCGGGGAAGACCGCGGCGAGGCTCGTCGACCCGGCGTACGGCACGTTGGGCGACCACTGCCAGGACACGTTGGTCGCGCCCTCGGCTCGGAACACGTCGACGACGTGCCGCCACGCGGCGGCGTAGGAGGGGGCCGTGTTCTTGTTGACCGAGGCGGCCCAGGGGTACCAGTTGCCGTTCATCTCGTGGGCGAAGCGCAGCACGACCGGGCCACCGTAGGCCCGCGCCCCCTGCGCCCAGGAGCGCACGTAGGGGTCGAAGGCACCGCCGGCGATCCGGCTCAGCGCGTACGTCGGCCGCTTGACGCCCCGGGCCGGGTCCCACGGCTCCCACGTGATGACCGGGACGGCGCCGATCCCGGCGACCGCCGCCGCCTCCTGAGCCGGGAACCCGCCGCCGGTGGACCAGGCGACGTACCACGTCACGCGGTCCGGGCGCCGGCCCAGCTCGTCGCTCAGGGCGAGCAACGGCGCAACGGTGCCGGGGACCTGGTCCATCGCGACGCCGAAGGAGCGCCCGGAGACGGATGGGTCTGCCGAGGGGCTCACCACGGGTGTCGGTGGCGTGCCGACCTTGGGCCCCTTGGACGTCCGTCCGGCGGCATCGGCGGCCCCCGCTGAGGCGGCGAGAGCCCCCGACACGAGGAGCACGACGAGCACCCGTGTCAGTCTCCTGCGTGCTGCTGACCTGTCCACCACGACCTCCGACCGTCCGTCCCCGACGTCTGGGGATCGGCCGCGGGCGCGCTCATCTGAGCCCCGGTGGACCGTGGAAATGACGTTGACCCGCCCGAAACTCTCGGGCGGGTCAACGTGCAGACGGTCAGGCCTTGCGCAGGTTGCGCAGGACGTACTGCATGATGCCGCCGTTGCGGTAGTAGTTCGCCTCGCCGGGGGTGTCGATGCGGACGACCGCGTCGAACTCCTTCTCGCCCGCCTTGACCTTGACGGTCTTGGGCGTCCGGCCGTTGTCGAGCTCGGTGACGCCGCTGATGGAGAACTCCTCCTCGCCGGTCAGCCCGAGCGACTCGGCGTTCTGGCCCTCCGGGAACTGCAGCGGCAGCACGCCCATGCCGATCAGGTTCGAGCGGTGGATGCGCTCGTAGGACTCCGCGATCACGGCCTTCACGCCGAGCAGCGCGGTGCCCTTGGCCGCCCAGTCGCGCGAGGAGCCCGAGCCGTACTCCTTGCCGGCCAGCACCACGAGCGGCGTACCGGCGGCCAGGTAGTGCTCGGACGCCTCGAACACCGTCGTGACGTCACCACCCGCGGTGAAGTCGCGGGTGAAGCCGCCCTCGGTGCCCGGCGCGAGCTGGTTGCGCAGCCGGATGTTCGCGAACGTGCCGCGGATCATCACCTCGTGGTTGCCGCGGCGCGAGCCGTAGGAGTTGAAGTCCCGCTGCTCGACACCGTGCTCGGCGAGGTAGGTGCCGGCCGGCGAGTCCTTCTTGATCGCACCCGCGGGGCTGATGTGGTCGGTGGTGACCGAGTCGCCGAGCTTGAGCAGCACCCGGGCGCCCTCGATGTCGGTGACCGGGGCCGGCTCGTCGGGCATGCCCTCGAAGTACGGAGGCTTGCGGACGTACGTCGACTCCGGGTCCCAGGCGAACGTGTCGCCCTCGGGGGTCGGCAGCGACTGCCACCGCTCGTCGCCGGCGAACACGTCGGCGTCGTCGCTGGAGAACATCTCCGAGGTGATCGCGGAGGCGATCACCTCCTCGACCTCCGACGGGGAGGGCCAGATGTCGCGCAGGAACACGTCGTTGCCGTCCGTGTCCTGGCCGAGCGCGTCGTTGAACAGGTCGACGTCCATCGACCCGGCCAGCGCGTAGGCGACGACCAGCGGCGGGGACGCGAGGTAGTTCATCTTCACGTCCGGGTTGATCCGGCCCTCGAAGTTGCGGTTGCCCGAGAGCACCGACGTGACCGCGAGGTCCTTCTCGTTCACCGCGGCCGAGACCTCGGGGATCAGCGGGCCGCTGTTGCCGATGCAGGTCGTGCAGCCGTAGCCGACCAGGTTGAAGCCGAGCTTGTCGAGGTACGGCGTGAGCCCGGCGCGCTCGTAGTAGTCCGAGACCACCTTGGAGCCGGGGGCCAGCGTCGTCTTGACCCACGGCTTGCGCTGCAGGCCCTTCTCGACGGCCTTCTTCGCCAGCAGCGCGGCGCCGATCATCACCGACGGGTTGGAGGTGTTGGTGCACGACGTGATCGCCGCGATCGTCACCGCCCCGTGGTCGAGGACGAACTTCGTGCCGTCCTCGAGGGTGACCTCGATCGGGTCGCTCTTGCGGCCGCCGTCGCTCGGGGCGGCGGAGAGGTGGTCGCTCGGCGGCGCGGACTGGCCGTGGCCGTTGGTGGTGGCCGGGTCGGAGGCCGGGAAGGTCTCCGCGACGGACTCGTCGTACCCGTTCTCCTCCTCGCCCGCGACGTAGTCCGTGAGGGAGGAGCGGAACGATGCCTTGGCGTCGGTGACCTGGATTCGGTCCTGGGGACGCTTCGGTCCGGCGATGGAGGGCACGACGGTGGCCAGGTCGAGCTCGAGCTTCTCGCTGTAGCGGGGCTCGGCCGAGGGGTCGTGCCACAGACCCTGGGCCTTGGCGTAGGCCTCGACCAGCGCGAGCTGCTCCTTCGGGCGTCCGGTGAGCTCGAGGTACTTGACGGTCTCCTCGTCGATCGGGAAGACCGCGATCGTGGAGCCGAACTCCGGGCTCATGTTGCCGATCGTCGCGCGGTTGGCCAGCGGCAGCGCCGAGACGCCGGGGCCGTAGAACTCCACGAACTTGCCGACGACGCCGTGCTTGCGCAGCATCTCGGTGATCGTGAGCACCAGGTCGGTGGCGGTGGAGCCCTCGGGCAGGTCGCCGGAGAGCTTGAAGCCGACCACCCGCGGGATCAGCATCGACACCGGCTGGCCGAGCATCGCGGCCTCCGCCTCGATGCCGCCGACGCCCCAGCCGACCACGCCGATGCCGTTGACCATCGTGGTGTGGGAGTCGGTGCCGACGCAGGTGTCGGGGTAGGCCAGCAGCTCGCCCTCGACCTCACGGGTGAAGACCGTGCGCGCGAGGTGCTCGATGTTGACCTGGTGCACGATGCCGGTGCCCGGCGGGACGACCTTGAAGTCGTCGAACGCGCCCTGGCCCCAGCGCAGGAACTGGTAGCGCTCGCGGTTGCGCTCGTACTCGATCTCGACGTTGCGCTCGAAGGCCTCCGGGGAGCCGAACACGTCGGCGATCACCGAGTGGTCGATGACCATCTCGGCGGGTGCGAGCGGGTTGATCTTCGCCGGGTCGCCGCCGATCTCGGCCATCGCCTCCCGCATCGTGGCGAGGTCGACGACGCACGGCACACCGGTGAAGTCCTGCATGATCACGCGCGCCGGGGTGAACTGGATCTCCTTGTCCGGCTGGGCGTTCTCGTCCCAGCCGGCCAGCGCCTTGATGTCGTCGGCGGTGATGTCCGCGCCGTCCTCGGTGCGCAGCAGGTTCTCCAGCAGCACCTTGAGGCTGAACGGCAGCGACGCGACGTCGAGCCCCTCGCCGGTGACCGCATCCAGGCGGAAGATCTCGTAGGACGTGCCGTCCACGTCCAGGGTGCTCTTGGCACCGAAGCTGTCCTGACTGGCCACAGCAGTCATCTCCTCTGACGTCTCGTCGTCTGCGCCTGTTCGGCTCCCCATCCTGCCGCCGCGCGCGAGCGCCGCAAAAGGAAGGCTGCCCTAACCCGGTACCCGGCCCCGGAGGCGATATCTCTTGACGTCAAGATACATGATGGCGAGAGGAGACGGGACGAAAGGCATTGCCCGGCACGCCGGGTCGCCGTAGATTCCCGTCTTCGTGCGCACCTACCTCCGGCTCTTCGTCGCGGGGTTCCGGCGCCAGTCGACCTACCGGCTGGCGGCGCTCGGCGGACTGGTCGCGAACACGACGTTCGGCCTGCTGAAGGTCGCCCTCCTGTTCGCCGCCGTCGACGCGGCCGGCGGCGAGCTGAGCGGGTACGACGTCGGCACGATGAGCGCCTACATCTGGATCTCCCAGGGGCTGCTCGGGTCGGTCAACCTCTTCGGGCGCACCGACATGGCGGCGCGGATCAAGGACGGCGACGTCGCGGTCGACTTCCTGCGGCCCCTGGACGTCCACCTGGCCAGCGTCACCACCGAGGTCGGACGCTCGGTGTTCGCCCTGATCCCGCGCGGCCTCCCGTCGGTCGCGATCGGCGCGCTCGTGGTCGGGATGTCGATGCCGGACGACGCGCCGGGCTACCTGCTCGGCGCGCTCAGCATCCTGCTCGGCATCGTCGTCTCGGCCACCACCGTCTACCTCGTCGCGGTCACCGGCTTCTGGCTCGTCGAGACGCGCGGCCTCGAGATCATGTACATGGTCGTGTCCGGCTTCTTCGCCGGGCTGTTCGTGCCGATCCGGCTGTTCCCCGACTGGCTGCACGCCATCGCGACCGCCACGCCGTTCCCGTCGATGATGATGTACCCGGTCGACGTGCTGTCCGGTCGCGTCGACGGCGCCGCCGCCCTCGGTCTCGTCGGCCTGCAGCTGCTCTGGCTCGCCACGACGATCGCCGCCGGGCAGCTCGCGACCCGCGCCGGGCGGCGCCGCCTGGAGGTCCAGGGTGGTTGACCTCGCAGCCCGAGCTGCGCCGTACCGCGCTGTGCTCGCCTCGCGGATCCGCGCCCAGCGCAGCTACCGCTCCAGCTTCCGCATCGACCTGCTCGGGTCGTTGCTCGTCGGCCTGGTTGAGCTGGGCGAGGTGTGGGTGGTGTTCGGCGCGGTCGACGGCATCGGCGGCGTCGACCTGTCCGCGATCGTGCTGGTCTTCGGTCTGGCCGAGCTGGGCTACTCGCTCGCCGACCTGGCCTTCGGGCACTGCGACACGCTGCCGACCTATCTGCGGGCGGGCACCCTCGACGTGTTCTACCTGCGGCCCCAGCCGTTGCTGCTGCAGCTGGTGACCAGCGACATCACGCTGCGCCGGCTGGCGCGCGCGGCGATCGGGGTGGTCGCGCTGGCGGTCGGGCTCGCGATCAACGACGTCCCCTGGTCACCGGCGGCCGTCGTCCTGCTGGCGCTGGCGGCGGTGAGCGGGATCGCGACGTTCGCGGCGATGTTCGTCTGGGCGGCGGGCGCACAGTTCTACCTGATCGACGGCGCGGAGGCGACCAACGCGTTCGTGTACGGCGGCCGGTACGCCGCCACCCAGCCGGCCGCGGTCTGGGGCCGGCCGCTCAAGATGGTCTTCGGGTTCTTCTTCCCGATGGCGTTCACGGCCTACCTGCCGGTGGTCACACTGCTGGGGCTGCCGGGGCCGGAGTGGATGCCCGGCTGGCTGGGCTGGTGTGCCCCGCTCGCGGCGCTGTGGATCTGGGCCCTGGCACTGCTGACGTGGCGGGCCGGCGTCCGGCACTACCAAGGAGGCGGCGGATGAGCGACCACCCGAGCGGGGCGATCGTCGAGGCCCGCGACCTGGGGCGGGACTTCCAGGTCAGGGACGGCCTGCGCCGGCGTACCGTCGTGGCCGTCGACCGCCTGTCGGTCTCCATCGCCCCCGGCGAGGCGGTCGGCTACATCGGCGCCAACGGCGCCGGGAAGTCGACCACGATCAAGATGCTCGCCGGCATCCTGGTCCCCACGCGGGGGGCGATCACCACCTGCGGCCTGCGGCCCGTCCCCGACCGGCGCCGGCTGGCCCGCGAGATCGGCGTCGTGTTCGGCCAGCGCTCGCAGCTGTGGTGGGACCTGCCGGTGCGCGAGTCGCTCCGCATCCTCGCCGCGATCCACTCGCTCGCGCCGGCCGCGGAGCGCGCCCGCACCGACGAGCTCGTCGAGCGGCTGGAGCTCGAGGGATTCCTCGGCACCCCGGTCCGCCAGCTCTCGCTGGGGCAGCGGATGCGCGCGGAGGTCGCGGCCGCGCTGCTCCACTCCCCTCGCCTGGTCGTCCTCGACGAGCCGACGATCGGCCTCGACGTCTTGTCCAAGCAGCGGCTGCGCGAGTTCCTGGTCGCCGAGCGGCGCACCCACGGCACCACGCTGCTGCTCACCACCCACGACATGGGCGACGTCGAACGGCTCTGCGACCGGATCCTGCTGGTCGACCGCGGCTC
>NZ_DASWVI010000141.1:0-27523 GCF_036401255.1 Nocardioides sp.
CGCGGCGGCACTGGCCGTGTGCCTCGCGACCGCCGGCGCCGGCGTGGCCGGCGGCGCCGGCCGCGACGGTGACGCCACGTCGACGACCTCGCCGCTGCGGATCATCACCTACAACGCCGAGGCCAAGCTCGACGTCGACACCGCGATGTCGGACCTCGCCCGGCTGATGGCCCGCGACCCCGACGTGATCGCCCTCCAGGAGCTCGCCAACCCCGAGAAGCGCCGGGCGATCCGCGAGACCTACATCGACTGCGACGGCTGCGTGTGGGCGGCGAACATGCCGGGGCCGGCGGTGCCGGGGGAGACTCCGGTGCTCTACCGCGCCGACCGCTTCGAGCTCAAGGACTCCGGCTCGGTGCAGGTCACCGAACCGACGTACGTCGGCAAGGTCGGCGCGGGCCCCTCGACCATCAACGCCAAGTACATCAACTGGGTGCGCCTCACCGACCTGCAGTCCGGGCGGCCGCTGTTCGTGCTGAACAACCACACCGTCCCGAGCGTGCAGGCCAAGTCCGGCGGCCCCAACCGGCGGGCCCCCGAGCGGCTGAAGCTGCTGCGCAAGCACCTGCGCGGGGTGCAGACGATGGTCAGCGAGATCACCGCGAAGAACTGGGGACTGGTGTTCGTCACCGGCGACCTCAACGTGAACTTCCGCCGCGACCGGGTGCTCGCGCCCAAGATCTTCCCCTACAGCATGTTCGGCGAGGTCGGCCTGCGCGCGACGTACGAGACGATCCGCGAGCCGAGCTCCGGCACGCACACGCTGCCGTCTGGCAACGACACCCGGCTCATCGACTACGTCTACTACCTGCCGCGCAAGGCGGTGACCCCCACCCAGCTGAAGATCCTGCGGGGCACCTCGTCCGACCACCGGCCACTGATGGTCGACTTCGAGCTCCAGCCGACGGCGACGGTCGCCACGCCGCCTGGAGGCTGAGCCCCAGGCTGGCTCGGGCCTCCGGCCCGGCCCCTGTATCGTGGGCTGCCAGCCCCGCCCGGCAGCCGTGGCGGGATCCCTACCGTTCTCGGCACGAAGAGTGAGGCCTCGTTGGGCAGACCGTCGCGTCGGGTGGTCCTCCACGTCGGGACGCCGAAGAGCGGGACGACGTTCCTCCAACGGGTCCTGTGGGACAACCAGGAGGCGCTGAGGGCCCAAGGGTTCCGCTGCGCCGGCCACCGACAGACCGACATGTTCCTGGCCGCGGTGGAGCTGCGCGAGTCGCACAACTTCTGGGGCTACGACCCCGAGGAGCTCGCCGGCCGCTGGAACGAGGTGTGCCGGCAGGCGCGCGAGCACGACGGCGTCATGATCATGAGCCATGAGGTCCTCGGCGGCGCGAGCCCGGGGCAGGTCGAGCGCGCCTACGCCGAGCTCGAGGGCCTCGACGTCCACCTCGTGCTCACCGCACGCGACCTGGCCCGCCAGGTGACCTCGGAGTGGCAGGAGCGCGTCAAGAACGGCAGTGCCCGCTCGTTCGCCAAGTTCGAGCGCCGCCTGGTCCGCCAGCTCGACAAGGGCAACTTCGAGAACGGCTTCTGGCGCAACCAGGACCCCGTCGGCATCCTCGGCCGGTGGGCCCGTGGCCTGCCCGCGGACCATGTCCACGTCGTCACCGCCCCACAGTCCTCGGCCGACCCCACGGTGCTCTGGCGCCGCTTCGCCGAGGCCCTCGACCTCGACACCACCGACATCGACGCGGCCGCGTCGACGCAGGCCGCCAACACCAGCCTCGGCGTCGCCCAGATCCAGGTGCTGCGCAAGGTCAACGAGGCGCTGGCCGGCCGGATCAGGCACCCGCAGTACGCCCGAGTGGTGAAGTCCCAGTTCGCCGAGCGGGTCCTCGCCGAGCAGCGCTCGCCCCGCCCGCAGTGCCCGCCGGAGCTGGTGGCACGGCTGCGCGTCCTCGCCGAGGAGCGCAACGAGACGATCCGCGAGCGCGGCTACGTCGTCCACGGCGACCTCGGCGACCTGGTCCCGCGGGAGCCCCAGGGTCCCTACCGCGCTCCCGACGACGTCGGCCGCGGCGCGGAACGCGCGGCGTACGCCCAGGCCATCGCGGCCCTGCTCGTCCAGCGCGCCGAGCAGCGCCGCACGATCCGCGCCGAGGTCCCGATGCCCCCGCCCGGGGGCCGCCTGCACCGGCTGGGCCGCCTGGTCGGCGACCTGCGGCACCGCCGAGGCTGACCCGGTCCGGTCCGGTCCGGTCCTCAGCTCCAGGCGGCGACGATCCGGCACACGTGCGGGTCCTCGTCCTGGTACGGCGCGAGCCCGAGCCCGGTCTGGCGGAACTCCACCCGCCCCCCGGCATCCTCGATCAGGCGCACCACGTCGTCCGGCTCGAGGAAGGTCCGCTTCTCGTTGGGGTAGGCCTTGCGCCGGCCGCGGTCCTCGACGGTGCGGAACTCCAGGAACAGGTGGCCGCCCCGCCGCAGCGACATCGACGCGAGCCGGAACACGTTGCCCAGGCCGTCGGGATCGAGCGTGTTCAGGAGGAACCGGCCGTAGAGATCGACCGGCTGCGGCGTCCGGCTCAGCCGGACCCCGAGGGAGAGCACGTGCCGGATGTCGTTGAGGTTGACCAGCTCGCGGTGGATCCGCCGCTGGGGCTTGCGCCCCAGGCGCATCGCGCCGCCGCTGTAGTCCACGGCGAGCACCCGGGCCCGGCGCTTCTTGGCGAACCACCGGCTGTCGCGGAGGTTGCCGGCGCCGAGGTCGACCAGCGGTCGGTCCGAGGGGTAGTGCTCGGCGACCCAGCGGGCGAACAGCGAGGGTTGGCCGGGCAGGCCGCGTCCGTTGCGGGCGTAGAAGGCGTCCCAGTACTTCCGGTTGGTGCGCAGGCCGCCGAACCAGCCGTTGAGGCGTCGCGCCAGCCAGCGTGGGGTCTCGTACTTGAACGACGGGTCCGGGGTGCGCCAGCCGGCGCCGTAGGTCAGGGCGAGCAGCTGCTCGTACCCGGCGGGGGCGGGGAAGGGGCGTCCGTGCAGCTCCACCGTGGTCAGCGGCAGCACTTGGTCGCGGGGGAGGTCGAAGCCCGTGTCCTGGGGCATGTAGAGACGGTCGCCGACCCAATGGGCGGTGAACACGTCCACGAACCGGTGCGACCCGTCCTCCTGCTCCAGCCGCACGTTGAGCCGGCTGCCGGAGCCGCGGCGCACCTGCCACCCGTTCTCGCGCAGCACCCGCTCGAGCTGGAAGCCCTCCCGCACGACGTCGACCGGGTAGCGCTGCTCGCTGAGGTAGGCGATGTCCACGTCGTTGTCGTGGCCGATCAACCGCCCGTTGCGCACCGCGCCCAGCAGGGTGCCGTAGCAGATGAACGACGGCAGGTGCGCCTTCTCGCTGATCGCCCGGAGGAGCGCGTCGACCTGGTCCAGGAACACCACGAGCGACGCCGGGTCCTCCGCCGACAACGGCAGGGTCAGCCGGCCGTACTTGTCCAGGATCAGCGGGCGGCCCTCGGAGTCGGTGACCGCGACGGCGCGGTCCTGGTCGCCCCGGAACACGTGGTGCCCGGTGGCGACGACGACCTGGGCGGCGTGCTCGCGCAGGACGACGTCGGCGCGTCCGGAGAGGTAGCGCCGCAGCGCGTGGGGCCACGGCACGACCGCGTGCCCGCGCCGGGTCTCGGCGTCCCGCGACGGCAGCAGCGACCACACGTGGCCACCGTTGAGGAGCACGTCGTAGGTCAGTGCGGGGTCGACGCCCGCCGGCAGCCGGAGGGCGTCGTCGTCGACGACCAGCGCCTCGCCGGTCCCCGGCCCGGCCTCGCTCATCCTCGGCCCCGGACCCGGCGGGCCAGCCGGCGGACGGAGCCCAGCGAGGAGGGGGTACGGCGGGCCTGGGCCCGGTCGCGCCACGTGTTGCGCTCGATCGTCATCGCCCGCATGTCGCGGATCATCTGCTCGATGGCCCGGGCGGCGACCTGCACCATCTCCGCGTCGCTGACCCGGTCGGGGTGCGGGCCGGTGGTGCTCGGCGCCTCGGTGAGGAGGTCGTCGAGGTCGCCGACCACGTCGAAGCCGCCCGAGCCGATGGCCTCGACGGCCTGGGCCGAGCGGCGGCGCAGCTCGTCGCGGTAGTCGTCGCTCGGGTAGAACCGCTCACCCTTCTGCGGGACGAGCACCTCGTGCCCGAAGTAGCGGCGTACCCAGCGGTGCCGGGTCGGTCCGTCGCTGAGCGGCCCCGACAGGTAGGGCTTGACCTGGCGCAGCAGCGCGGCCTGGGCCGCGCCGAGCGACTCGTTGGGATAGGAGACGCCGAGGTCGAAGCCGCTGTCGTCGAGCCCCAGGGTCGAGACCCATCGGTTCCACAACAGGTCGCGCGGCGAGCCGGGCGGCGGGACCGTGATGACGTGGATCCGCTCGGCGGGCACGACCTGGGACCAGGTCCCCAGGATCGCCGGCAGGTCCTGGGAGGACCAGCCCCAGGCGCCGCGTCGCTCCCCGGCGAACGCCTCGGCCATGAACTGGTCGAAGCCGCCGTCGTAGTTCATCTTCAGCGCCTCCTGCCAGATGGCCGGGAACTGCAGCCAGTAGGCACGAGCGGTCAAGACGACGTCGACCTGCGCGGGCCGCAGGTCCTCGACGACCCGGCGGGCCTGCTCGAGGGTCGACATGCAGAAGAACTCGTGGGACACCAGTCCGGCGCCGTCCCAGCCGCGCAGGTCCGCGACGAGCCGGTCCCAGGCGCCGGCGCGGGCGTCGGCCCCGCTCTGGTTGGCCCCGCGGACCTGCTGGAAGGCCTGGAAGTGGTCCAGCCGCTCCCGGCCCGGGTACAGCAGGCCCTGGCGCCGCAGCTGGGGCCGGTTGGCCCACATCGTCGTCTGGAGGAACGTGGTGCCGCTCTTGGGCAGACCGATGTGCAGGAAGACCCTGCTCGCCACCTGTCCGTCACCCCCGCTCGGGGTCGTCGTCGCGCTTGCCACCCTCGAAGCGGCCGGCGTCCAGCCGGACGGTGTTGCTGTCCAGATAGGCCTCGACGCGCTCCTGGTCCTGCTGGCTGAGCGGCACCAGGAGCTCCTCGACGACATCCATGAGCTCGGCCAGCCGCCGGTTCAGGCGACGCGTCTCCTGCATCTCCTCCTCGAGCGCCTCGACCCGGGCCTTCAGCGAGTCCCGGCCGCGGTCGTCCGGGCTGCGCCGCGCCGACGTACGAGATCGGCGCAGGCGGCCGGGGAGGTCGAACATGTCCCACCGTCTTTCGTGTGTTCGTCGTCCGGGCATCCGCTCGGCGACGCCGGTCCGGCCCAGGAGGTCAGCCAGGCTACTACCTGCCGCCGCGATGACCGGGGCAGCTGCGCCCACGATAGGTTGGTCGGCGCACCGGGCCCGACCCGGAGCCTCGTGCGCCGACATCGGAGCGGTGCGCGTTCGCCACACAGCACGTTCGTCAGAACAGGACGTGATCCCCAGAGAGGCCCCGACGTGATCGGCATCGTGCTCGCAGCCGGAGCAGGGCGCAGGCTGCGCCCCTACACCGACCACCTGCCCAAGGCGCTGATCCCGGTCGACGGTGACACCACCATCCTCGACATCGCGTTGCGCAACCTCGCCGCGGTCGAGCTCACGGACGTCGCGGTCGTGGTGGGCTACGCCGCGCAGGCCGTGGAGGAGCGGCGCGCCGACCTCGAGCGCCGCTACGGCGTGTCCCTCCAGTTGGTGCACAACGACAAGGCGGAGATCTGGAACAACGCCTACTCCCTGTGGTGCGCGCGCGACCTGCTGGCCGAGGGCGCGCTGCTGGTCAACGGCGACACCGTGCACCCGGTGGCGGTCGAGGAGACCCTGCTCGCCTCCCGCGGTCCCGAGATCCTGCTGGCGGTCGACACCGAGAAGCGACTTGCGGAGGAGGAGATGAAGATCCGCGTGGACGCCGACGGCCGGGTCGTCTCGATCACGAAGCTGATGGACCCCGCGACGGCGTACGCCGAGTACATCGGCGCCACGCTCATCGAGGCCGCCGCCGCGCCGAAGCTGGCCGACGCGCTCCAGGCCACCTTCGAGCGCGACCCGCACCTCTACTACGAGGACGGCTACCAGCACCTCGCCGACCACGGCGAGTTCATCGGGGTGGCGCCGCTGCCGGCCGGCACGTCCTGGGTGGAGGTCGACGACCACGCCGACCTGGCCCGGGCCCGGGAGATCGCGTGCCACTACTAGCCCGGATGCTCGCCAGCCCCCTGCACCTCGACATCCGAGCAGGGGCGATCGACGACCTGCCCCGGCTGCTCCAGGACCGATACATCTCCACGACGGGCAGCGTGCTGGTCGCGGTCGGGCCCTCCACGGGACGGGAGATCTGGGCGCGGATCGAGGGCGCCCTCCCGGGCGCCGCCGTGCACGGCGTACACGAGGCCAGCCTGAAGGCCGCCACCGAGCTGCAGGCGGCCCTGGGGGAGCGCGGCTACGACGCGGTCGTGGCCATCGGCGGCGGCAAGACCCTCGACGTCGCCAAGTACGCCGCCACCCGGGCTGGCATCCCGATGATCGCGGTGGCCACCAACCTCGCCCACGACGGCCTCTGCTCGCCGGTGGCGTCGCTGGACCACCCGCATGGCAAGGGCTCCTTCGGCGTGGCGATGCCGCTCGCGGTGATCGTCGACCTCGACTACGTCCGGGCCGCCCCGGCACCGCTGGTCTCGGCCGGGGTCGGCGACGTGATCAGCAACCTCTCGGCCATCGAGGACTGGCTGCTGGCGGGCCGACAGCGCGGCGAGCCGGTCGACGGGCTCGCGCTCGCGTTCGCCCGGCTGGCCGCCGAGTCCGTCATCGACCGCACCGACTCCGTCCACGACGAGGCGTTCCTCGTGGTGCTCGCGGAGGCGCTGGTGCTCTCGGGCATGGCGATGTCGGTGGCCGGTACGTCGCGTCCGTGCAGCGGCGCGTGCCACGAGGTGCTGCACGCCGTCGACCAGCTGTTCCCGGGCCGGGCCAGCCACGGCGAGCTGGCCGGTCTCGGGGCGGCGTACGCCACCCACCTGCGCGGCCAGCCCGAGCGGTTCGCCCAGATCGTCACGTGCCTGACGCGCCACGGCCTGCCCTGCCTGCCCGGCGAGGCCGGCCTCTCCGAGGAGGAGCTCGTGACCGCGGTGCTGGCCGCCCCGCAGACCCGCCCGGACCGCTACACGGTGCTCGAGCACCTCGGTCTCGACGAGGAGCGGACCCGGGCGAGCGTGACCGCGTTCGTCGCGGCGGTCGCCGAGGTGCGGGCCGCCGGCTGAGCCGTCCGCGACGCCGGTCGAGCAAGGGGCGAGGTGCCTCACACTCCCCGCGGGGGATGCGGGATCGGGCAAACCCCGCTGGTAGTCTTCCCGGCGTCTTCGCCGCGACACGACAGGAGTGAGAACGTGGGCGACTCCTCCGAGGCAGTGGCCCAGCCACGCTCCGACGAGACCTCCGGCTACCGGGTGGTGCAGCGCACCATCATGCGAGCCAGTCAGGAGCTCGACGTACGCGGGCTCTACATCGCGCCGGTCACCTCGATCGCGAGCAGCGCCGACGCGTCGTCGGGGCAGTCTGGCGTCGACCGCGCGTCGCAGAAGCTCGCCGCCAAGACCACGGACAGCACCCCGACCGCCGATCCGAGCCTGATCGGCTACGGCCGGATCGACGACAACGACCACACGATCGCCGAGAAGGGGCGCCGGATCACGTTCGGCACCTACTTCAACGCGTTCCCGGCGAGCTACTGGCGCCGCTGGACGGAGTTCCGCACCGTCCGGCTGGTGCTCCGCGCCCGCGGCATCGGTGCGCTGATCATCTACCGCTCCACGGCGCGCGGCCAGGTGCTGCGGGCCGACTCGATCCCGCTCGAGGGCGACCAGCCGGTGACGATCACCCGCGACCTGTCGCTCGAGCCGTTCATCGACGGCGGCTGGTACTGGTTCGACCTCGAGGCCGGCGACGGCGAGGCGGTGCTCGAGAGCGCGGAGTGGCTGATCGAGACCGACCGCCAGCAGGTGGGCCGGGTCAGCATCGGCATCACGACCTTCAACCGCCCCGACTTCTGCGGCGACCAGCTCGTCGCGCTCTCGCGCGACCCCTCCACGCTGGAGATGCTCGACGACATCTACGTCGTCGACCAGGGCAGCCAGAAGGTCGTCGACACCGACCGCTACGCCGAGGCCAAGGCCGTGCTCGGCGACAAGCTGCACATCATCGACCAGCCCAACCTCGGCGGGTCGGGCGGCTTCTCCCGAGCCATGTCCGAGTCCCTGCAGCGCGGCGCGTCCGACTACGTCCTGCTCCTCGACGACGACGTCGTGTGCGAGCTCGAGGGCATCAAGCGCGCGGTCGCGTTCGCGGACCTCACGCGCCGGCCCACGATCGTCGGCGGGCACATGTTCAGCCTCTACGACCGCACGGTCATGCACGCCTACGGCGAGGCGCTGGCGAAGTGGACGTGGTTCTGGGGCCCCGCGCCGGAGACCAAGCACTCCCACGACTGGGCCCGCCGGCCGCTGCGCTCGACGCCGTGGCTGCACCGCCGCATCGACGTCGACTACACCGGCTGGTGGATGTCGCTGATCCCGACGGCCGTGATCCGGGAGATCGGCCTCTCGCTGCCGATGTTCATCAAGTGGGACGACGCCGAGTTCGGCCTGCGCGCCGGCGAGGCCGGGTTCCCGACCGTGACGCTGCCCGGCGCCGCCGTGTGGCACGTCCCGTGGACCGAGAAGGACGACACGCTCGACTGGCAGGCCTACTTCCACGAGCGCAACCGGCTGATCTCGGCGCTGCTGCACTCGCCGTACGACCACGGCGGCCGGCTGGCGTTCGAGAGCATGGCCAACCACGCCAAGCGGCTGGTCTCGATGCAGTACGGCACCGGCGAGATCATCCTGCTCGCGCTCAACGACGTGCTCGACGGGCCCGAGCGGATGCACCGTGACCTCGCCCAGCGGCTGCCCTACCTGCGGGAGCTGTCGGGCCGGTACGACGACGCGCGGGCCCAGTCCGACGTCGAGCTGTTCCCCCCGGCGCGCATGAAGAAGCCGCCGCGCAAGGGCAAGGGCATCCCGAACCCGACCAACATGCCCGGCAAGCTGATGATGGCCGCGACCGGCCTGGTCCGGCAGGTGACGCCGCCGCGGGCGATGTCCTCGGAGTTCCCCGAGGGCGCGGTCCCGCACCTGGACCAGAAGTGGTTCCGGCTGGCCCACTACGACTCGGCGATCGTCTCGACCGCCGACGGCACCAAGGCGGCGTGGTACCGCCGCGACCGCAAGCAGTTCGCCGACCAGGCGCGCCGTTCCGCGGCCCTGCATGCCCGGTTGTTCCAGGAGTGGCCCGAGCTGAGCGCGCGCTACAAGGAGGCGCTCGGCACGCTGGCCTCCCCGGACGCGTGGAAGGCGTCGTTCGAGGGGCTCGATGACTGAAGCCGGTCGCCTGCACGTCGTCGACGCGCCGCTGAGCCCGCCCTCTCCCAGCGCGGGCCTGCTGGAGGTCTTCCGGCGCCGCTACCTGCTGCGGATGCTGGTGCGCCGCGAGGTCAGCGCGCGCTACCAGGGCTCGTTCCTCGGGCTGATGTGGTCCTACATCAACCCGCTCTCGCAGCTGTTCATCTTCTGGTTCGTGATGGGCAAGATCATCGGCCGCAGCACCGAGATGTTCGCGGTGCACGTCTTCTGCGGCCTGATCGTCGTGCAGTTCTTCATCGAGACGTTCAACGCGGGCACCCGCTCGATCGTGCGCAACCGGTCGCTGGTGCAGAAGATGGCGATGCCGCGCGAGATGTTCCCCGTGGCCTCGATGCTGGTCTCGCTCTACCACATGGGGCCGCAGCTGGTGATCTTGACGTTCATCGTCGTGCTGACGGGCTGGACGCCCGACCCGGTCTACCTGCTCGGCTTCCTGCTCGCGCTCGCGATCATCGCCGCGCTCGGCACCTCGCTCGCCCTGGTGTTCAGCGTCGCCAACGTGTTCCTGCGCGACGTCAGCAGCTTCGTGTCGATCCTGACGAACTTCGTGCGGTTCGCCGTGCCGATGATCTACCCCTACAGCCTCGTCGACCAGCGCTTCGGCAGCTTCGCGCAGTACTACCTGTTCAACCCGATCGCTGATGCGGTGCTGCTCGTCCAGCAGGCGTTCTGGGTCGGCAGCACCAAGGATCCCGCGGCCATCCACGCCCAGCACATCCCCGACCACCTGTACGCCTACGGATTCCTCGCGCTCGGCATCGCCCTGGTGATGCTGGTCATCGCGCAGGCGATCTTCCGGCGGTTCGAGAACCGGATCCCGGAGCAGCTGTGAGCGCGCCGTCCGGCGGCTACTCCGCCAGCACCTCGATCGTCGTCGACGACGTCACCAAGTCGTTCACGCTGCGCTATCACCGCACGCTCAAGCAGATGGCGGTCGCCGCGGCGAAGGGTCGCGACATCAGCGGCAAGTTCAACGCGCTCGACCACGTCTCGTTCACCGTCGAGCAGGGCGAGTCGATCGGGCTGATGGGGCTCAACGGCTCCGGCAAGAGCACGCTGCTCAAGCTGATCAACGGCGTGATGCGCCCCGACACCGGCACCGTGCTCACCCGGGGCCGGATCGCCGGGCTGATCGCGACCGGCGCGGGCTTCCACCCCCAGCTCACGGGCCGGGAGAACGTCTTCCTCAACGCCGCGGTGCTCGGCATGAGCGAGGCCGAGACCCAGCGCAAGTTCGACTCCATCGTGGAGTTCGCCGACATCGGGCGCTTCCTGGACTCCCCGGTCGGCCACTACTCCTCGGGCATGTTCGCGCGGCTCGGCTTCGCTGTCGCTATCCACGTGGACTCCGACATCTTCCTCGCCGACGAGGTGCTCGCCGTGGGGGACAAGCCGTTCAAGCAGAAGTGCCTGCAGAAGATGCAGGAGATCCGCGACAGCGGACGCACGCTGTTCTACGTGAGCCATGCCGCCGGCTCGGTGCGCAAGATGTGCGACCGGGTGATCGTGCTCGAGCAGGGCCGCCTCGCCTTCGACGGCGGCGTCGACGAGGGCATCAGGTTCGTCAAGTACGACGAGCCGGAGAAGGGTGCCGGCGACGAGCTCGGCACCGAGGACACCGACGACGAGCTCGGGTCCGACATCTGAGCTGCCCGAGACGCCGCTTGCGGCGGCTCGGAGTCTGCAGCCAGGTCGAGTAGGCGCGCGGCTGAGGAACGAAGCCGCGACCGCCGTATCGACCCGGTCACGGCGTGGTCTCGATACGCCGCTCGCGCCTACTCGACCTGGCTGCTGGGTCTTCCCGCCCCGAGCAAGCTCGGGTCGGGAAGGCAGCGCAAACTACAACCGTGAGATTTCTTGACAAATCTCGGATCCGTCGGCGTGTCGAGTGGAAATTACACGATTGTAGTTACTCAATTCCTCTTCCCGAGGGCTGTGACTGGTGTGAAAGTTGCTTCACGTGTGAACTTCCCCGCGCACATGGAGTACTCCGATGCCCCCCAGCAAGACCACCTTCGTCACCGCCTGCCAGCAACTGCTCGCCCTCGGTGTCGTGCTCGCTGCCCTGACCCCGGCGGCCAGCGTCGTCAACCTCGACGTCGTCCGCGACACCCCAGGCGGGAGCGCGGTCACCGAGCCGCTCGCGGCCGACCTGGCGGCGTACACCCGGGCCAGCGCCACGCCCTCGAAGGTCCCCACCGAGGTGGTGGACCCGACGGTCACGGAGTACTCCCTGACCGCCCCGGCGGGCAGCAAGGCGGCGCCTCGCGCCGTGAGCAGCCGCACCAAGGCCGGCGCCCTCGGCGGCACCCAGGTCACCAGCGTCCCCGAGGCGGTCGTCGGGTACGGCGCGGTCGGCGTCACCTGGGCGCAGGGCACGAAGGTGGCCGAGGACGCCATCGAGCTCGCGGTCCGCACCCGCACCGGTGACAGCTGGTCGGACTGGATGGACCTCGAGTACGACCTCGAGCACGGCCCCGACCCGGACAGCGCCGAGGCCCGGCACGCCCGTCCGGGCACCGACGCCCTGCTGGTCGGTGACGTCGACCAGGTGCAGGTGCGCGCCTCGTCCACGAGGACCCTGCCGCCCGACCTCCGGCTCGCCGTGATCGACCCCGGCAAGGCGGCACGCAGCGCCGTCGAGAAGCCGGCGCTCGACACGGACACGATGGACGGCGCGAGCCCCACGGCCGGCACGCAGCCGGGCGCCCTCGCGACCGACCCGGGGGAGGGCACCGACGGCGGCGACCAGATCGACCTCCAGGCCGCGACGTTCACGCCGCGTCCGAAGATCTACTCGCGGGCCCAATGGGGCGCCGACGAGAGCATGCGCGAGAAGAGCGCCCTGCACTACTACGAGGTGCACGCCGGGTTCGTGCACCACACGGTCAACGCCAACGACTACTCCCGCGCCGAGGTGCCCGGGATCATCCGCAGCATCTACGCCTACCACACCCAGTCGCGCGGCTGGTCCGACATCGGCTACAACTTCCTCGTCGACCGCTTCGGCCGGATCTGGGAGGGGCGGTACGGCGGGATCGACCGGCCGGTCGTCGGCGCGCACACGCTGAACTACAACGACTACGCCTTCGCGATGTCCGCGATCGGCAACTACGACATCAAGCAGCCCTCGCAGGCGATGGTCGAGGCGTACGGCGCGCTGTTCGCGTGGAAGCTGTCCCTGCACGGCGTCGACGCCTCCTCGCCCAAGCAGTGGGTGGGCTCGAAGTACTTCGAGGCGATCAACGGCCACCGCGACGCGGCGTCGACCGCATGTCCGGGCAAGTACCTCTACGCCAAGATCCCGCAGATCCGGCAGCTCGCCGCCGAGGCCCAGCGGGGCTGGGCCGGCCGCGAGCTCGAGTCCAACCTCGCCGCGACGCCGTACCCGGACCTCATCGTCCGCCGAGCCAGCGACGGTCAGGGCTTCGTGATCCCGACCGGCGGCCTCACCGGGTTCGGCAAGGGCGTCCCCGCGCTCACCGGCCTGTCGGCCGACTCCTCGGTGCTGGTCTCGCCCGACCTGACCGGCGACGGCATCGGCGACGTGCTGGTGCGCGGCGCCGACGGCTCGGCGCAGGTACGGCCCGGAGCGGCGGACGGCACGTTCGGCAACGCGACGTCCAAGGTCGGCGCTCTCGCCGACCACGACCTCGTCACCGCGGTCGGCGACCTCGACGGCGACAACCGCAACGACCTGGTCGGGCGGTCGCCCGACGCCGGGCGTCTCGACGTGTTCCTCGGCCGTGGCGACGGCACCTTCAAGGTCGAGAAGCTCGGCACGACCTGGGGCAACTACACCCTGCTGGTGGGCGCCGGCGACGTGACCGGCGACGGGCGGGCCGACCTGCTGGCCCGCGACGGCTCCGGCTCCCTCTGGATGCTCCGGAGCCTGGCCAAGGGCGGCTTCGGCAAGGGTGTGAAGGTGGCCGGCCCGTGGCAGCGGTGGTCGGCGATCACCGGCATCGGGGACTTCACCCGCGACGGACGGCCCGACCTGTTCGTCCGCGACGCGAGCTCCAAGAGCGGCTTCGTCGTTCCCTCGACCGGCACGGGCACCTACGGCAAGCCGTTCGGTCCGATCACCCGGGTGCGATCGGCCGGCAGCCTCGCGGGGGCCGCCCAGGTCCTCTCCGACGAGACCCCCGACCTCGTGGTGCGGAAGGGAACCCGGCTGCTGACGTTCCCCAACTCCGGAAGGATCGAGACCGGCAAGCCGATCGCGATCGGCGCCGACCTGTCCAACGCGAATCTGGTCCTCAACGCCGGCGACTGGGACCGCGACGGCTTCGGCGACATCATCACGCGCGCGAAGGTCAGCGGTGCGCTGTACCTGCGCCGCGGCGACGGCACGGGCCACTTCGCGTCCGGCACCAAGATCGCGACCGGCTTCAAGAAGGTCGGGCTGCTCGCCGCGGTCGGGGACATGACCGGCGACGGCTATCCCGACCTGATGGGGCAGCCCGCCGGCGGTGCGATCCGGATCTACCCGGGCAACGGGTTGTCCGGGCTCAAGGCGAGCTACGTCGCCCACGAGCGGATCGCCGCGGGGCGGCAGGTGCCCGTGGGTCGATGGGACGGCGACGGCGCACCGGACTCGCTGTTCCGCAACGGCTCGAAGCTCACGCTCTTCCCGGGCAACGGACCGGGCGGGCTGACCCGGCCCCGGTCGCTGGGTCTCGACCTGTCGCCGTACGACTGGGTGATCGGGGTCAGCGACGTGACGCTGACCGGGCACTCGGACCTGATCGTGCGCGAGAGGGCCACGGGCGACCTGTGGCTGCTGCAGGGGACGGCGACCGGCTTCAAGCCGCGCCGGTTCCTCGCCGAGGGGATGGGGGCCTACGACCTGGCCGGCTAGCCCGGCGCCGAGAGGAGAGGACTGGCTGGTCGTCCGCGATCAAGGGAAGCGGGCCGTGGCGCGCTCGGCGGTGTGGATCGCCTCGAGACGCTCCGGTCCGGCGTGGGTGACCAGGACCAGCGAGCCGCCGCGAACGAGCGGCTCGGTGAAGGTGGCGATACCTGGTGGGGAAGCCGGGTTCGCCTCCGACAGGAGGCGGCCGCCGTCGGTGAGAAGACTCCCGGCGGCGGCCGCGCTCCACAGCTGTTCGTGGGTCGCGGCGCCGTACGTCGTGCCGGTGGCGAGGTCGTCCGAGGTCGGCGGGTCCCACGGCGAGAACGCGTCGGGCTGCGACCAGACCTCCAGCCCGACGTCGTGGACACCCGCCGGCAGGGGATCGGCGAACCGGACCCCCAGCGGCAGCAGCGAGCAGGCGAGCACCGGTATGTCTGCGGCGACCCGGGCCCAGCGCTCGAGCGAGGTCGGGCCGCAGACGACCGCGTCGGGGTCGTCGGCGTCGTCCGGGCCGGTGACGACCAGGCCGACGGTCCAGGCCGCGCCCAGGAACACCGGCCCGAGCCAGTGCGTCGGCAGGTCGACGCACAGCGTCGCGCCGCGCTCAAGGTCGTGCTCCTCGGCGAGCAGCGAGGCGGCCTTGGCCACCCAGTTCGCGTACGTCGTGACGGAGAGCTCGACCCGTTCGCCGGTCGCCTCGTCATAGAACGTGATCACGGGCCGGGAGGAGTCCGCGCGCAGCTGGCGCGCCAGGACCTCTGCGAAGGTCGTCACCTGGATAGCCTCTCAGCATGCCTGCGATCGAGCACTTCTGGGCCGTGATCCCGGCGGGCGGGGCCGGCACGCGGCTATGGCCGCTGTCGCGCTCCTCCTCGCCGAAGTTCCTCCACGACCTCACCGGCACCGGCCGCACGCTCCTGCAGGGCACCCACGACCGGCTGGTGCCGCTGGTGGAGGAGCGGTTCGTCGTGGTCACCGGGCGCGCCCACCGGGCCGCGGTCCTCGACCAGCTGTCGCAGCTGGACCCCGGCCGGGTGCTGGCCGAGCCGGCGCCTCGCGACTCGATGGCGGCCATCGGGTTGGCGGCGGCGGTGCTGGAGCGCGAGGACCCCGACGCGGTGATGGGCTCGTTCGCGGCCGATCACGTGATCCCCGACGCCGACGCGTTCGCGGCGTCCGTGCGGGTCGCGGCGGACGTCGCCCGCGACGACTGGTTGGTGACGCTCGGCATCGAGCCGGTCTTCCCCTCCTCGGCGTTCGGCTACATCCACCTCGGCGACCCGCTGCCCGGCCACCCGGCCGCGACCGCCGTCCGCGAGTTCGTCGAGAAGCCGTCGGTGCGCGTCGCGACGGAGTACGTCGCCACCGGCCGCTACCGCTGGAACGCGGGCATGTTCGTGGTCCGCCCGACGGTGCTGCTCGACCTGCTGGCGACCTGGCACGCCGAGTTCGCCGGCGCGCTGCGCGCGATCGCCGCCGACCGCGGGCGGCTCGACGAGCTCTGGCCGGGCCTGCCGAAGATCGCGCTCGACCACGCCGTCGCCGAGCCCGCGGCCGACGCCGGCCGGGTGGCGTGCGTGCCCTCGGCGTTCCACTGGGACGACGTCGGCGACTTCGACTCGCTGGCGACGCTGCTCGGCACCACCGCCACGGCGACCTCGGTCCTCGGCGAGCAGGCGATGGTGCACGCGGTCGACGCCAGCGGCCTGGTCGTGCCCCGGTCCGGCCGGGTCGTGGCCGTCGTCGGCCTCGACGACGTGGTCGTGGTCGACACCCCGGACGCCGTGCTGGTGACCACGCGGGCCCGCGCCCAGGACGTCAAGCAGGTCGTCGAGGCGCTCAAGGCCGAGGGTCGGGCCGATCTGACCTGAGGGTGTCCCCGCACGCACCTGACGGATGTGCTCCTCGCATGCGCTGGAGGGGACAGATACGTCAGGTGCGTGGGGGACGGCAGCTCACATCGCGTTGGGCTCGGGGGAGTCGAAGTAGGGGTACTTCTTCATGAAGGCGTCGAGGGCGGCACCGCTGACGTCGGAGCAGTACTGCCACACCCCCTCCTGCTTGCTGGTGTCGGTCACGCCCTGACCTCCGGCGGACCAGTGCGTGAGGGCGACGTGCGTGCCGTCGGGGAAGGACTTGCCGTTCTCGTCGTCCGCGGTCCACGGCAGGGCGATGAACTTGTAGCGGGGGTTCACGTCGCCGCCGAACTTCTCCGCGATCGCGCGCAGCTCCTGCAGGTCCTTGTCGTTCTCGGCGATGGTGTCGTCGTACCAGAGCAGCGTGTAGCCGTGCTCGAGGTTGTGCACCAGGGCCTCAAGCTGCGGGCGGTCCTGGGCCGTGTAGAACTTGCGCGCGAACGGCGCTGGTGCGACGCCCGACTCGTTCCAGTGGGCGCCGAACGCCGGCGGCGCGTCGGTGTAGGTCACCGGCGTGCCGGTCGGCACGTGCTTCTGGTTGCCGTCGGCCTTCTTGGTCTCGATGTCCTGGCAGGAGGACGCCGGCGCCCCGATCTCCGCGAGCGTGAGACTGTCGAACTGCCGTCCGTCCCACCAGTCCTTGACCGGCTTGTACGCCGCCGCGCCGACGATCAGCGCGGCGACCAGGACGCACACGCCGACGATCGCGAACCCGCGCCGCTTGTCGGCGCTCCTCTGCTTCTTGCGCATCTGCTCGATGACCGCCTGGCGGTCGTTCTTGGCGGGCTTGGCCACGGTGGTTCGTCCTCGGTCGTGCGGGGGCGGTCGGGTCAGTCGTCGGCAGAGTCTACGTGCGCGCCCGTCAGGGCGCTGGCCGCAAGCGCGTCTCGCTCGGGGCGTCCGTCGGCCCGACGTCCCACCCGTGCGCGAACGCGAGGGCGGCGACCGCCCGGACGAGGCCGCGGGGCACGGTGAGCAGCAGCTCCTCGCCGTCGCGCCCGGAGCGGGACGCGAGCAGGCCGAGGGTGTCCCTGATCGTCGCGAACAGCTCCTCGGCCGGCGCCGGGGCCCCGAAGGGGGCGCGGTCGGCGGGTTCGCCGCGCAGGGCCCGGACGACGGCCTCCCGGGCGCCGTAGCCGAACAGGTCGGCGCGCTCCGCGCGCACGAGGGCCGCCGCGCCGGCCCCGTCGACTCCCGGCGCCAGCACGAGGTCCGCGCGGCCGCGCACGACGGCGAACGGCCGGCCGGCGAGCTTGCCCTGGGCGAGCTCGGCGGCGCCGGCGATCTCGTCCGCCACGGCGGGCAGTGTCACTGCGAGCTCGTTGCCCCACGGGTCGGTCCGTCCGGCGTACTCCTCCGCGACGACCAGCCCCGCGGCCCCGATGGCGATGTCGGTCTGCCCCTCGCGCCAGGCGCGTCCGGCGGTGTCGGTGACGATCACCGCGACGTTGCGGCCCGTGCGCTCTCGCAGGCGGGCGCGCAGCGTGCGCGCGGAGGCGTCGGGGTCGAGCGGCAGCAGCACCACGTGTCCGGCGACGACGTTCGACCCGTCGATCCCGGCCGCGGCGATCGTCAGCCCGAGGTGGTTGCGCACGATCGTGGTGGGGCCCCGGCGCGCCACCACCCGCGCCGTCTCACCGGGCAGGGCGTCCTCCCGGGTGCCGGGCCGGACGCGTCCCTCGGCCTTGCTCACCACCTTGCTCGTGATCACGACGACGTCGCCGTCGACGAGGTCGCCGCGCTCGAGGTCGAGCAGGCCCACCAGCACGTCCGCCAGGTCGTCACCGGCCCGGACCTCGGGTGCACCGGCCGGGGCGGTGATCTCGATCCGGCTCATCCGCGGGACACGTCGATCGCCGCGGCCGCCATCGCGGCCGTGGCGGCCGGGTCGGTCATCAGCAGCGGGACCGCGCGGCAGGACAGGCCGCCGGCACTGAGTCGCTCGAGGTCGCCGGCGTCGGCGTCGTCGACCAGCCACCCGTCGATCACGCCGCCGCTCGAGCGGGCGCCGTAGTGCAGCCCGACGCCGGCCGCACTGACCTCGACACCGAGGGAGGTCAACAGCTGGTTGGCCATGCCGCGGACGTGGCTGCCGCCGATGATGGGGGAGACGCCGACCACGGGCGCGCGGGTCGCGACGAGCGCCTCGCGGACGCGGGGCACGCCGAGGATCGTGCCGATCGAGACCACCGGGTTGGACGGGGGCAGCAGCACCAGGTCCGCGTCGGTGATCGCGTCGATCACGCCCGGCCCCGGAGTGGCCTCGTCGAGACCGACGACCACGACGGCCTCGGCCGGCACCTCGGCTCGCAGGCGCACCCAGTACTCCTGGAAGTGCACGACCCGGCGGCCGCTGGGCGAGTCGGCGTCGGCGATCGCGACGTGGGTCTCGACCCGGTCGTCGGTCATCGGCAGCAGCCGCACCGCCTCGCCGTGCGCCGGTCGCAGCCACCGCCGGCACAGCGCCTCGGTGACCTGCGACAGCGGGTAGCCGGCGTCGAGCATCTGCGTGCGCACCAGGTGGGTGGCGACGTCGCGGTCGCCGAGACCGAACCAGGTCGGTTCGACGCCGTACGACGCGAGCTCGGCCTTGACGCTCCACGTCTCGTCGCGGCGGCCCCACCCCCGGTCGGGGTCGATGCCGTCGCCGAGGGTGTACATGACGGTGTCCAGGTCGGGGCAGACCTTCAGGCCGTGGATCCACAGGTCGTCGGCGGTGTTGGCCACGACCGTGACGACCGCGTCGGGGGACACCCCGGGCAGCGTGCGTGCGGCGATGCCGTGGAGCAGACCCTGGAGGAAGCGGGCGCCGCCCATGCCGCCCGACAGCACGGTGATGTTCTGCATGCGGATACCTTGCCGCACCGCGGCCGCTCGGCGAGCGCCGGTCCGGGCGCCGGGGTCGTTCCCGGGCTGTCCCCCTCCGACCCTCGCGCGGGCCTCCATAGCAGATCCGGGGTTGACTTTCGGGGTACGACAGGCATGTAATTCCCACAGTGTCGTTCACGATGTGGGGAGCGGCCGTACCGGGTCGAAAGGGCGAGGGCCGTGCGAGAACTATTTCTCCTCGACGGGGACGCCGAGGAAGCAGGCTGGCAGGAGCGTGCGCTGTGCGCACAGACCGACCCCGAGGCGTTCTTCCCCGAAAAGGGAGGGTCGACGAGGGAGGCCAAGAAGGTCTGCCTGACGTGTGAGGTGCGAGACGACTGTCTCGAGTACGCCTTGATGAACGATGAGCGGTTCGGGATCTGGGGCGGGCTCTCCGAGCGGGAGCGCCGCAAGCTGAAGAAGCGGGCCGTCTGAGCTGCCCTGTCCTCTCGACCTTGCTCGAGGGGTCAGGAATCTGCAGCCAGGTCGAGTAGCCGCGCGACCGACGCAGGAGGTCGCGACCGGCGGGTCGAGACCGTGTAGCAGCAGCCGGACCGAGGAGCTCACCCCCCGGCCGTTAGGGTTCGGGATCGTGGGTTCCTCGGTCTCAGCGCTGCTCGTGAGCCACGACGGCGCCCGCTGGCTGCCGGCCGTGATCGACGGCGTACGCGCCCAGGGGGCACCCCTCGACGACGTGGTCGTCGTCGACACGACGAGCAGGGACGGCAGCGCCGACCTGCTCCACGAGGCCTTCGGCCAGGTCGTCTCGGCCCCCGGGTCGACGACCTTCCCGGCCGCCGTCGAGCTCGGCCTCGCCGAGCTGCGGGCACGCGGGTCGACCAGCGAGTGGATCTGGATCCTCCACGACGACGCGAACCCCGAGCCGGGGGCGCTGGCCGCGCTGCTCGCGGCCGCGGAGGCCGACCCGAGCGTCGCCGTCCTCGGACCCAAGCTGCGTGAGTGGCCCTCGCTGAAGCGGCTGCTCGAGCTCGGCGTCACGATCTCGCGCACCGGCCGCCGCGAGACCGGCCTCGAGCGCGGCGAGTACGACCAGGGCCAGCACGACGAGGTCCGCGAGGTGCTCGCGGTCAACACCGCGGGGATGCTCGTGCGCCGGTCGGTGCTCGAGGAGCTCGGGGGACTCGACCCCCAGCTGCCGATCTTCGGCAACGACGTCGACTTCGGCTGGCGGGCGGCGATGGCCGGCCACCGCACGGTCGTGGTTCCGGACGCGGTCGTGTTCCACGCGGAGGCGGCCCACCGGGGACTGCGGCGCACGCCGCTGACCGGTCGGCACACGCACTACCAGGAGCGGCGGGCCGCGCTCTACACGCTGCTGGTCAACGCCCGCCGTCGCTCGCTGCTGTGGCTGACGATCCGGCTGGCCTTCGGCACGGTGCTGCGGATGATCGGGTTCTTGCTGGTCCGCTCGGTCGGGGAGGCGCTCGACGAGCTGGCCGCGCTGCTGTCGATCTACGCCCATCCCGGTCAGGTCCGCGCCGCCAGGCGCGTCCGGCGCGAGCGCGGCCCGGTGCTCGAGGACCGCGCCCGGCCCTTGCTCGCCCCCTGGTGGCTGCCCTACCGGCACGGTCTGGACTTCCTCGGCGACCTGGTGACGGCCGCGACCAACCAGGCCCAGGACGTCGCCGAGCGGCGTCGTGCCGCGGCCGCCGAGCACGCACCCGCCAGCACCGTCTCCCGGCCCCGCGTCGAGGAGGACGAGCTCGCCGACGACACCGGCGCGGTCGCGCGGTTCCTCACCAACCCGGTCGCGCTCGCCCTGTCCGTGATCGTCGTGGCGTCGCTGGTGGGGGCCCGCGCGGCCTTCGGCGACGTCGCCGGCGGTGGTCTCTCCCCGGTGCCCGCGGGCGTCTCGGACTGGTGGCGCCTGCACATCGAGACCTGGCACCCCCTCGGCACCGGTACGGCGGTGCCCGCACCGCCGTACCTGCCCGTGCTCGCGCTGCTCGGCACCCTGCTCGGTGCCAGCCCCGGTGCGGCGGTCTCCGCGATCCTCGTGCTCGCCGTGCCGGTGGGGCTGTGGGGCGCGTGGCGCTTCCTGCGGGTTGTCGGCCGGCTCGTGACGCCCACCGGTGCGCCCCGCTGGGCGTTGCTGTGGGGCTCGACCACCTGGGCCCTGGTCCCGGTCGCCGCCGGGGCCTGGGGGGACGGCCGGCTCGGCGTGGTCGCGCTCGCCGCGCTGCTGCCGTGGCTGGCGCACGCCGCCCTCGGCTTCGCCGACCCCGAGCCCGAGCGGCGCTGGCGGGCGGCCTGGCGGGCCGGGCTGCTGCTGAGCGTCGGGTCCGCGTTCGCGCCGGCGCTGTGGCTGTTCGCGGTGGTGCTCGGACTCGTCGTCGTGACCGCTGCCGCGCTGATCCTGCGCGGGGCGGGTCGCGATCGCGCGGTGTGGGGCCCGCCCGCCACGGCCGTGGGGCTGGTGCCGATCCTGCTCTCGCCGTGGTGGATCCCGGCGATCCAGCGCGGCGCCGCAGAGGCACTGCTGCTCGACGTGGGCCGGCTGCCCGCCCCCGACGTCGACGCACTCGGCCTGGTGGCCGGCCGGCTCGGCGACCTGGGCGCCCCGTGGTGGCTGGGCATCGTGCCGGCCGTCTTGGCGGTGCTCGCGCTGGTACCGCGCGCCACGCGCGTGCCGGTGCTGGTGTGCTGGGTGGTCGCCCTGGTGGCGGCGGTCCTGGCCGCGGTCCTCGGCCTGGTCACCGTCTCGCTGGCGGCGACGACCCTCGACGCCGGCCTCGGCGCCCTCGTCGTGGTGCTCCAGGGCGCGTTCGTGGTCGCGGCGACCACGGGTGCGATCGCCCTGGGCCAGGGACCCGTCTGGCGCCGGGCGGTCGCAGCGGGCGTGGCTGTCGTGGCCGCCGCCGTACCGGTCGGTGGACTGGCCTGGTGGCTCGCCGACACCGAGCCGACGATCGCCGACGGCATCGACACCGACATCCCGGTCTACATGGTCCAGAGCTCCGAGGCGGGCGCGGCGCACGGCATCCTCGTGGTCCGCGGCAGCGTCGCGGACGGGCTCACCTACACGGTGCGTCGCGGGGACGGCGTGACGCTCGGCGAGGACGAGATCCTCGACCTCGCCGCCGCCGACGCGTCGTTCCGGACCGAGGTGCGCGAGCTGGTCTCGCGCCCGACCCCCGAGGTCGTCGACCGGCTCGGCGCGACCGGCATCGAGTACGTCGTGCTGCCCTCGCCCGCGGACGGGGACGTGGCCTCGGTGCTCGACGCGACCGCGGGACTGGTGCAGGCCAGCGCCGCGGACCGGACGACCCGGGCGTGGCAGGTCGACCGGCCGCTCGACGGGTCGGGGCTCGAGGGCCCCACGTCCTGGCTGCGGGTGCTGCTGCTCGTGGTGCAAGGTGCCGCAGTGATCGTGGTCGCCGTGCTCTGCCTGCCCACCACCAACAGGAGGCGGTCATCGTGAGCCACAGCGCACCCGCCGCACCTGCGGCGCCCGGTCGGCGTTCGACGCGGCGCGGCCGTCGCGCCGACGTGACGGTGCTGCTCGCCGTCGGCCTCCCGCTCCTGTGCGCGCTGGCGCTGCTGGCGGTCGGGGCGTCCGATGCCGAGGACGCCGAGCACCCGCCGACGCGCATCGCGCTCTCACGGGCCACCGTCATCTGTCCGTCGGCGCTCGGGGACGCGCGGAAGGTCGCGATCACGAGCGCGGCCGACGGCGTCTCCGGGCAGGTCGACGTCGGGCTGGGGGAGGATCGGGTCGCCGCCGACATCGAGACCGGCAAGGTCACCACCGTCGCCGCCGACGACGGCCCGCTGGTGGTGACCGGTGAGGACGAGGCCGCTCCCGGTCTCGTGGCCGCGCGGTTCGGGGCCGACCAGCCGGCGGCGCTCTCGTGTCCCACCCCCACCCCGCACGTCTGGTTCACCGGCGTGGGCGCCGGCGCGGGCCACACGTCGGTCCTTGAGCTGGTCAACCCCGACTCCGGCACCGCCGTCGCCGACGTGACCGTCTACGGCCGCTCCGGGGTGGTCGACGCCCCGCGGCTGCGGGGGGTCTCGGTCAGCGGGCACAGCAGCGTCCGGCTCGACCTCGGCTCGATGATCCCCCGACGCGACGAGCTGGCGATCGAGGTCGTCACCTCACGTGGCCGGATCGGCGCCAGCGTGTTGGATCGGTACGACGAGGTCGGCGCCCCGGAGCTCACCGAGGACTGGCTGTCCGGCCGGGCCGAGCCCGCCACCGACAGCCTGTTGATGGGGCTCGCGCCCGGGCCGGGCCGGCGTACGCTCGTCGTCGCCAACGGCACCGACAGCGAGGTGCGCGCCGACGTGCACCTCGTGACCGCCGACTCGGTGTTCGCCCCGGAGGGCGTGCCCGAGATCCGCATCGCTCCGCAGAGCGTCGAACGGGTCTCGCTCACCAGCGTCCTGGACTCCAAGACGGCCGACGGCGCGACCGGGCTGCTCGTGAGCGCGTCCGGGCCCGTCACCGCCACGCTGCGCGCGGTCGCCGCGGGCGACCTCTCACACGCCGTCACCGGCGACGTCCTCGACGGACCGGCCACGGCGCTGCTGCCCGCCGGCGCCAAGGGCGTCACCAAGACCGTCGAGCTGGCCGGCGCCATCCGTGCGGGCTCGGTGGCCGTCGTGGCCCGGTCGGCCTCGGGCAAGGAACTCGACACGGCACGGGTCGACATCGCCCCCGACCAGGGCGTGAGCGTGAAGCTGCCGGCCGGCGCCGTCTCGGTGACCGTGACGCCCGAGCGCACCTCGGTCACCGGCGCGGTGCGGATCACCGCGACGGGCAAGGCCGCCGGCACCGCGGTCGTGCCGTTGACGCTGCCGGTCCTCAACGGGCTCGTCCCCGACGTCCGCCCCGGTCTCCCGTAGCCAGCCGCGCCGAGTCGGCGCTTCTGCAGGTCTGGGCCGGGTCGAGTCGGCGCTTGTGCAGGTCTGGGCCGGGTCGAGTCGGCGCTTCTGCAGGCCACGATCTGCATTGGCGCCGACTCGGGCTCTCCTGCCGTTTGTGTGGGTCATGTCCGGCCCGGGAGGGTGGGGGCGTGGCCGCTGAGGGTGAGCATCAGGAGGCTGATGAGGGCGTCGGGGTCTTTGATGCCGAATGCGATGCGGTTGCGGAGCCGGATGCGGGTGTTGACCGATTCGCTGATGGCGTTGGACAGGTCGTGTTCGATCGCGGCCAGGATCGGGCCGCGTTGGTCGGCGACCATTCGGGCGAGGTCGACGAACTGGGGAATCCGGCAGCGGCGTGCGGACCTGCACCAGGCGTCGAGCGCGGCGCCAGCCTGGTTCAGGGGTAGTCGCAGCACGGCGCGGAGGCCTTCTTTGAGCTGGTAGGCACGCCACAGTCGGGGGTCGGTCTTGGCGATCCAGTCCAGCCGGGCTTGCTGGTGTTCGGTGAGGTTCTCGGGGTTCTTCCACAGCGCGTACCGCGACCGGGTGAGGATCTTCAATCTCTGGTTGGCGGGGAACTCCTGGTCGGCGTCGGCGGGCGGTCGGCCGCGGCCGCGGGAGTTGGCTCGGGCGATCCGTCGGGTCTCTCGCCAGATCTCGAGTCGGACCTCGCCGAGGGCGTCGTTGGCCCACTTCACCACGTGGAAGGGGTCAGCGACCCGGATCGCGTCGGGACAGTTCTTGGCCGTCGCCTTGGCGATATAGGGGGCGGCGTCGGCACTGATGTGAGTGATCTGAGCACACCGATCCGGGCCCAGGGCATCGAAGAAGGACTGGGCGGTGGCGGTGGTGTTGCCCTTGCCGACCCACACCAGATGGCCGGTGTCGTGGTCGACGACGGCGAGTAGGTAACGCTGATAGCGCCGCCAGGAGACCTCGTCGATCCCGATCCTGCTCAGCCCCTCGAGCAGGTCGACACGGGCGGCGGTCTCCTCCCAGACTCGGGCCAGGATCCCGTTCACGGTGCGCCAGGCCACGCGCATCAGCTCGGCCACCGTGGACAGTGAGGTCTTGGTGACCAACCAGGCGACCTGGTCTTCGAACGCGTGGGTGGACCGGGCCCGGTGCCGAGCCCAGGGCACGTGCGCGACGACGACACCATGCGCCTGGCACCGCACCCGTGGCGCGTTGGCCTCCAAGTAGACCCGAATCGTGGCGCAGTCCAGGGCCCGCCACCGCCGACGGCCTCGCCCGGCGTCATAGCCAGCCGCCGGCGCCCGGCACTGCCCACACCGGCCGCGCCGACGCGCGGCGGGTCGCACGGCGACCACGAGGACGCGTTCCTCCCAGTCTAACTCGACACCCTCGATCACGGTCTCTTCGAGACCCAGCAGGTACCGCCATAGGCTGACATCACGCACGCCGCTCTCCTTGACGCCCGGTCCTGGTTCCTAGACAGCTCCAGAACCTAGGCAGAGAGCGGCGTGCGCTCGTCTACGGCACGCTCAACCCACCCACACATTCGGCAGGAGAGCCCGACTCGGCACCCTGACGGGCTGCATTGGCGCCGACTCGGCACCCTGAGGGGCTGCATTGGCGCCGACTCGGCACACGGGGTCAGGTTCGGAGGGGTCAGGGCTCCCGGCGGTGGCTGACCGGCCCGCGGGTCACGGCGGCCGCGAGCTCGCGCGCCACCCGGCGCTCACGCAGCACCGGCGTGTCTCCCGCGGCGGCGTCCCGGAGCCCGTCCAGCACCTCGGCGAGCACCTCGGGGGCCGGCCTGGTCGGGGACCAGCCGAGCTCGCGTTCGGCCCGGCCGGTGTCGAGCGTCGGCGCATGCCGGGCCAGGTCGATCCATCCCGGGTCCACCTGCTGCAGGCGGGCATGCCAGGTCGCGGACGCCGCGGCCCGCAACACGCCCGCCGGCACCTGCACCCGACGCCCCCCGAGCGCGGCGGCGATCTCGTCGGCGGTGACGGCCCCCGCCGCGAGGTTGAACGCGCCTCCGACCCGGCCCTCGAGGGAGCGCACGATCGCGTCGGCGACGTCGTCCGCGTGGACCATCGCGACCACGATCGCCCCGTCCAGTGGCACGACTGGCACGCGGCGCAGCGCCGCCGCCGGGACGAGCATCGGCACGCCGTACCGCAACAGCCCGCTGGCCGCGGTCCGCTGCCCGATGATCCCCGGACGCATCCGGGTCACGAGCGTGTCGCCCGCGTGTGCGTCGAGGAGGCGCTCGGCCGCCACCTTGTGTCGGCTGTACGCCGAGGAGGGGACCCCGTCGGTCGGGTAGTCCTCGGTCACCGGCGCCTCGTCGCGCTTGGGTGAGTAGGCGCCGAGGGACGAGAGATGGACGAGGTGCCCGACACCCGCCCGCTGGAGGGCGTCGAGCACGCGCCGGGTCCCGCCGACGCCGAGCCGCTCGAGGTGGTCGACCCGGTGGGAGGGCTGGAAGCCCCATGCGAGGTGCACGACGGCGTCCGCGCCCCGTACGGCGGCGGCCAGGCCGGGCCCGTCGGCGTCGTCGGTGAGGTCGACGCGGTGCCACTCCACGGGGTCGTCGGCTGCGGACGGGAGCCGCCGTGCGACACCGACCACCTCGTGGCGGCCGTCGGCCACCAGCCGGCGGACCAGGGCGGAGCCGACGTTCCCGGTGGCTCCCGTGATCACGATGCGCATGCGCCCCGGTGCCCGGCGCGACGCCCCCGCATGCGGGGGACGAGCGCCGGTCTGTCGCCGGTCAGTCGCCTGCGTCGTAGCGGGGATCGACCTGGTCGGCGTCGATGCCGAGCAGTTCGGCGACCTGTTCGACGACCACGGTGAGCACCATCGCCTCGAGGTCGGTGCGACTCTCGCAGCGGTGCTCGATCGGCCGGCGGAACAGCACCAGCCGCGTGGGTGTCGCGCCGGAGCCGCGCACGAGCGAGGAGAGCGGGACCGTGCCCGAGGACCAGTCATCGGGGATCTGGGGGGTGTCCTCGACGGCGTACTCGACCAGCCCGAGCCGGTCTTGCCAGCGCTCGTCGATGTCGGTCACGATGTCGAGCGCGAGCTCGTCGAACCGCTCGCGGGCGGTCGGCCGCTCGGGCTGCCCGGGGACGGCCGGCAGCACGGCCGGGCCGCGCATCCCGCGGCCGCGACGGTCGCGGATGCGCCGTCTCGGTACGCCGACCTCGGACCGTGTCTCCTCCACGCCGCGAGCCTAATCCGGCGGCGGGTTGGTGGCGGGTACCGTCTGGCTCGTGAGTCCTGCCCGCCGCTGTTCGCGTACCGCCTGCGGCCGTCCCGCGGTGTGCACGCTGACCTACGTGTACGCGGACCAGACAGCGGTCCTCGGGCCGCTGGCGACCTACGCCGAACCCCATGCCTACGACCTGTGCGAGACCCACAGCGAGCGGCTCTCCGCGCCGCGCGGCTGGGAGGTGCTGCGGCTGGCGCCCGACCCCGCGCTCGCCGGACCCACCCAGGACGACCTGCTCGCCCTGGCCGACGCCGTCCGGGAGGCCGCGCGTCCGGCTCCCGCGCCGGAGGCGCAGCCGGTGCCCTACGTCCGCGAGACCGGACGTGAGACC
>NZ_DASWVI010000142.1:0-23711 GCF_036401255.1 Nocardioides sp.
CGAGATGTAGCCCTTGTCGAAGCGCATGCCCTCGGTGAGCTCGAGGTCGAGCCCGAAGGTGTTGGACTCCTCGACGGTGATGACGCCTTCCTTGCCGACCTTGTCCATCGCCTCGGCGATGATCTCGCCGACGGTGGTGTCGGCGGCGGAGATGCTCGCGGTCGACGCGATCTGCTCCTTGGTCTCGACGTCCTTGGCCATGCCCAGCAGCTGCTCGGACACCGCCTCGACGGCCGCCTCGATGCCGCGCTTGAGGCCCATCGGGTTCGCACCCGCGGCCACGTTGCGCAGACCCTCGCGGACCATCGCCTGCGCGAGGACCGTGGCGGTGGTGGTGCCGTCGCCCGCGACGTCGTCGGTCTTCTTCGCGACCTCCTTGACGAGCTCGGCACCGATCTTCTCGTAGGGGTCCTCGAGCTCGATCTCCTTCGCGATGGACACGCCATCGTTGGTGATCGTGGGGGCGCCCCACTTCTTCTCGAGGACGACGTTGCGACCCTTGGGCCCGAGCGTGACCTTGACGGCGTCCGCGAGCGTGTTCATGCCACGCTCCAGGCCGCGCCGGGCCTCCTCGTTGAAAGCAATCAGCTTCGGCATAGCTCCTGCGATCCTTCGCATAGAAAGAGTCTGGATCCGAGTCGGCGGGTTGCCCGCGACGGACGGAACCCTGGGCTCCGGCGAACCCTTTCTCGCCGGGCAGGTGGACCTCAACGTCGCCGATCCGGTGTTGTCACTCTCCCCTGGAGAGTGCCAGCCTCATGTTTAGCACTCGACCCCTACGAGTGCAAGAACGGCTCAGGTCGCCGGCCGCCAGGCGACCAGGGTGCCGCCCCCGGCGAGACGACTCACGAGGTAGACCTCCGAGGTGCCGACCCGCCAGGCCAGCAGGCGGGAGCCCGCGGTGCTCCGGGACGCGAACAGCACCGTGTCGTCGTCGAGGAAGCCGAGCACCTCGCAGCACCCCTTCTGGCGGGTCTCCTCACCGGCGGGCCACATGGTGAGCACGTCGTGCCGACCATCGGTCGCCACGACGACGGCCTCCGGGTTGGAGACGCCGGTGCCGTCGACCGGACCCGCGAGGAACATCGCCTGGGCGACCCGGTCGCCGGTGGCGGCGACCGGGCCCCAGGTCTCCTCACGGCCGAAGCCCACGGCGATCCAGCTGACCATCGCCTCGCTCACGGTGCCGTCGAGGTCGTGGATCGTCCCGCTCCCGCGCGAGGACAGCGCGTGAGGCACCCAGATCTCGTCCGCCGACGTCCAGCGGGCACCCTCGGCGAGCCAGTCGGGCGTGTCCACGGACCGCCAGCGCCCCGTCACGAGGTCGAGGACCTCGAGCGAGCTCTCCTGGACGAAGAAGGCGTGCCTCCCGTCGGGCGCGAGGCTGTACGCCGTCACCGGGCTCAACCGGTTGCCGCCCTCGTCGCTCACCGGCGCGAGCCGGGCGAGGTCCAGCTCGGACAGCACCCCGCCCTCGCCGAGGGCGAGCACCCGGCGTCCCTCGACGACCAGACCGCGGGCCGGGCCGCCGGGGACACCCACCGGGGCGTCGTCGGGGTCGATGACCTCCGGCAGCGACGGCTCGCGCCAGCGCGGCAGCGCGAGCTCGTCCTCGGGGGGCGGAGCCTCCCAGACGGCCGCGCCGCGGTAGTCCTCCATCCGGGTCGCGCGCGGCACGTCCGACGCCGGATCGCCGGACCTGCTCGGAAGCGACGAGGCCGGCGGCGCCCCGTCACGGTCGACCCCGGTGCGGTCGTCGACGCTCGCCACCACGACCGCCACGACCGCGACCGCGGCCACCACGCCGCCGATCACCCTCGCCCGGCGCCGGCGGCGCAGGCCGGCGGCGCGCTGCCACGCGGTCGCCGAGAGGTCGGGGCCCGCGATGTCGGCGACCCGGTCGTGCAGGAGGTCGCGCAGGTCCTGGTCGGTCATCGGCGATCCTCTCCGATCAGCTCGGCGAGCTCCGGCGACGCCTCGCGCAGCCGGCGGAGCGCGAGGTGGGTCTGGCTCTTGACGGTGCCGACGGAGACGCCCAGCATCTCGGCGGTCTCCCGCTCGGACAGGTCGTCGTAGTAGCGCAGCACGACGGTCGCCCGCTGTCGCGGCGTCAGGGCGGCCAGCGCCCGGTCGAGCACGATCCGCCGCTCCGCGTCCACCGTGTCGGCCGGGCTCGCCGCGGCGTCGTCGTACACGTCGAGCACGAGCTCGTGGCGGTGCTTGCGCCACCACGAGATGTTGCCGCGCACGATGACCTGGCGGGCGTAGGCCTCGGGGTGCGCGTCCTGGAGGCGGCGCCACCGCAGCGCCACCTGCGTGAGCGCCTCCTGGACGAGGTCCTCGGCACGGTGCCGGTCACCGGTCAGCAGGACCGCCGTGCGGAGCAGCGCGAGCTGTCGTTCGCCGGCCCACCGGCTGAAGGCCTGCTCCTCCGCGTTCACGACGCTCACGACCGTCACAACGCGCAGGACGCGCGAAAGGTTGGCAGGCGGCCGCTCACCAGGTCCGCGGGATCGCCCGCGCGGCGAGGGCGTCGGCGAAGAGCTGGGCGTTGAGCGGGAGTACGTCGAGGTACAGCCCGGGCTCGGTCAGCTCGATCTCGCTGAGCACCAGGCGGCCCTGGTGGCGCATCATGTCCACGCGCGCGTAGACCACCTCGTCGCCGAGCAGGTCCACGACGGTCGCGACCGCCCGGGCCGCAAGCAGGGCGGCCTCCCGCGACAGCTCCACCGAACGCATGGTGCCGCCGAACCGCTCGTGCACGCGGATGTCGGCGGGGCTGGGCAGCTTCTCGACCTGGCTGACCGGGTGGCCGGCGATCACGAACACCGAGGTCTCGCCGTCGTGGTGGATCGACTCGACCAGCGGCTGGACCACCCACGGGCCGGGATGGCTGTCGGGTCCGGGCAGCCACACCCGGCCGTCGGCGACCACCTCCAGCCCGCGACCGCCCGCACCGACGCGGGGCTTGACGACGGCCAGCCCGAACCGGTCGGCGGCCGCCCGGACGTCGAACACGGTGTCCGCGACGACGGTCGGCACCACCGGGAGGCCGGCGTGCGCGAGCTCGACGAGATAGCGCTTGTCGGTGTTCCAGCGGAACACGTCGACGCCGTTGAGCAAGGCCGGCCCGACCCCCGAGGCCCAGCCCAGGAACTCGCCCAGCCGGGCGTCGTAGTCCCAGGTCGAGCGCACCGCGATCACGTCGGCCGCGCCCCAGTCGACGCCGAGGTCGTCCCAGACCACCCAGCGGCCGGTCAGCCCGCGGGCCTCGAGGGCGGCGTCGAGCGCGCCGTGGCCCGGCTCGCCCCCGGGCCAGGCCGCACAGGTCACGAGGAGGACGAGCGGCGTCGTCGGCTCCTCGCTGGCATCCACGGCGGCACCCTAGAGCACCTGAACCGTCGCCGGAGCGCGTTGCTGGACCGGTCCAGCCAGGTGGGTCAGCTGCTCTGCCGGACCACCAGCCGCGTGGGGAGCATCCGGCCCGGCAGGTCGGGGTCGGAGGTCGCCATCGTCTCCAGCAGCAGGGCGACCATCTCCCCGCCCATCGCCCACGGCGACTGGTGCACGGTGGTCAGCGGCGGCACCGTCGACCGGGCGATCGGGGCGTCCTCGAAGCCCACGACGGAGACGTCCTCGGGCACCCGCCGGCCCGCCTCGCGCAACGCCTGCAGGGCGCCGGCGGCCATCAGGTCGTTGGCGCAGAAGACGCCGTCGACCGCCGGCTCGCGCTCGAGCAGCTCGCGCATGGCGCGAGCGCCGCTCTCCTGGCTGAAGTCACCGCGCACGACCAGCCGCTCGTCGATCGGCCGATCGGCCGCGGTCAGCCCGGCGACGTACCCCTCGACCCGGGAGCTGCCCGCGACCATGTCGGGAGGTCCGGCGATCGTCGCGATCCGCTGCCGGCCGCGCTCGACGAGGTGGGCGACCGCGAGTCCGGCGCCCTGCACGTTGTCGACGTCGACGAAGCCCGTGCGGACGTCCGGGCGCGACCGGCCCCCGACGACGACCGGCAGCCCGTGGCCGCGGATCCGGTCGGGGAGCGTGTCGTCCTCGTGGAGCGAGAGCAGCAGCACCCCGTCGACGTGCTGGCGGGTGAGGTAGTGCTCCAGGCTGCCGCGCCGGCGGGAGTCGGCCAGGATCAAGACCAGCTGACGGTCGGCGGCGGCGAGGGCGGCGCCGATGCCGCGGACGACGCCGGCGAAGAACGGCTCCCCGAAGACCCTCTCCTCGGACTCCGCGATCACCAGCGCCACGGCGTCGGTGCGCCGGGTGACCAGGGCTCGGGCCGCGGCGTTGGGCACGTAGCCGAGCTCGGTGATCGCCTCCTCGACCGCCTGCCGGGCGCGGTCGGACACCTTGGCGCCCCCGTTGATCACCCGCGATGCCGTGCCCCGGCCGACGCCGGCGAGAGCCGCGACCTCCTCGAGGGTGGGACGCGTGCGCGGACTGCGAGCCATGCGGGCCAGTATGCCGTCACCGGGACGCGCCGACGGTCGAACGGCGGGCCCGGGACGTCGAGGAGTTCCCGGGCCCGCCGCACGGTGGGTCGCCGGCCGCCGTCGGCGGCGGATGTCCCCGTCCGCCGCCGGAGCGGCCTGCGGTCCACCCCGCCGGGACCGCCCTGGAGGTGGGAGCGTTCCCAAAGGCAACTGTCCCGTCCCCGGGCCGCCGCTGTCAAGGCGGAGGCCGGGCCGGAGCTCAGCCGGGCCGGCGGTGCCCGAACGGGACGTCGTCGCGCAGCCCGAGCGCCGCCAGCACCGAGGGCAGCATCGCCTTCGCGGTGCGCTGGTAGCCCAAGGCGCTGGGGTGGAACCGGTCCAGGCTGAACATCTCGTCGGGGTTGGTGATGAAGAACGGGCCGACGACGTGCGCGAGCGACACCGCATGGGCACCGGCCGCGACCGCGGCCGCCTCCTGGGCGAGCGCGAGCTGGCGCGACGCCCGCGAGCCCAGCGCCCGCAGGGGCTGCGGGACGGGGCGCAACGCCCCGAGGTCGGGGCAGGTGCCGACCACGACGCCCGCGCCCAGGTCGCGCAACACGCGCACCGCCTCCTCGAGGTGCTTCGCCGAGTCGGCCACCGGGACCCGGTGGGTGACGTCGTTGCCGCCGACGACGATCACCGCGACGTCGGGGCGGTACGCCGGGGGCAGCCCGGCGAGCTGGTCGGCCAGCATCGAGGACTCCGAGCCGACCCGCGCCGCGGTGCGCAGCCGCACCGCGCGGCCGGTCTGCTTGGCCAGGCCGCGTGCCAGCCGGCCGCCCAGGGTCTCCTTGGGGCGCTCGGCGCCGAGGCCGGCCGCGATCGAGTCGCCGAGGAGCAGCAGGTCGATCGGGTCGCCGTACTTCTTCTTCCAGACCCGGTCGGCGTCGATGGCCTCCTCGCCGAGAGGCTTGCCGATCACCCGCCGTGCGGCCGCCGCCTGCCGGTGCAGGAGGCCCCGGCCGGCCAGCGCCGCGCCGGCGGCCATCCCGGCACCGGTGGCGGTCGTCAGGACGAGGGCTCGGGTGCGCGCGCGGGTCACCCCTCCTGTGAACCACGCTCCGGTGAACGCCGGGTTGCGGCGGGGGTCCCCGCAGCTGTAACGCCCGTTTACCCTTTCTGCCCACCCCGCTGCACCATGGGCGGCCGGTGGGGTGACACGGCGTTACAGCGAGGAGGCCGCAGTCAGCAGCCGCCGGCGACGGCGGGGATCACCGAGATCTGGGCGCCGTCGGGGGTGGGGGTGTCGAGGTGGTCGAGGAACCGGACGTCGTCGTTGCCGACGTACACGTTCACGAAGCGCCGCAGGTCGCCGGCCTCGTCGAGGATCCGGCCCTTGATGCCCGAGTAGCTGGTGTCGAGGTCGTCGAGCACCTCGGCCAGCGTCGAGCCGGAGGCACTGACCTCGGACTCGCCGCCGGTGTAGGTGCGCAGGATGGTCGGGATCCGGACGGAGACGGACATGGGTTCCTCCTCGAGGGGTCAGGCGAGGCCGGTGGCGGCGAAGGCGGCGTACGACGAGTCGATGGTCGCAGCCGGCGCGACCGCGCCCGCCACGGAGTCGAGGGTCTTCAAGCCGTGGCCGGTGTTGATCACGACCGTCTCGAGCGTGGTGTCGAGCTGGCCGGTCTCGACGAGCTTCTTCAGCACCGCGACCGTGGTGCCGCCCGCGGTCTCGGTGAAGATGCCCTCGGTGCGGGCGAGCTGCACGATGCCGGCGCGGACCTCGTCGTCGGTCACGTCCTCGACGGCGCCGCCGGTGCCCCGGCAGATGTCGAGGACATAGATGCCGTCGGCGGGGTTGCCGATCGCCAGGCTCTTGGCGATCGTGTCGGGCTTGACCGGCCGGATGGCGTCGACACCGGCCTTGTAGGCGACCGACACGGGCGAGCAGCCCGTGGCCTGCGCGCCGTACACCTTGTAGGGCTTGTCCTCGACGAGGCCCAGCGCGATCAGCTCCTGGAACGCCTTGTGCACCTTGGTCAGCTGCGACCCGCTCGCGACCGGGATCACGATCTGGTCGGGCAGCCGCCAGCCGAGCTGCTCGGCGATCTCGTAGCCGAGCGTCTTGGAGCCCTCGGCGTAGTACGGGCGGACGTTGACGTTGACGAACGCCCAGCCCTCCTCCTCGCCGGCGATCTCGGAGGCGAGCTTGTTGACGTCGTCGTAGTTGCCCTCGACCGCGACCAGCGAGTCAGTGAAGACCGCGGAGTTGACCTGCTTGGGCTGCTCGAGGTTGCTCGGGATGAACACGACGGTCTTGATGCCGGCACGGGCGCCCGCGGCCGCGACGGCGTTGGCGAGGTTGCCCGTGGAGGGGCAGGCGAAGACCTTGGCGCCGAACTCCCGCGCGGCGCTCAGCGCGCAGGCCACCACCCGGTCCTTGAAGGAGTTGGTGGGGTTGGTCGAGTCGTCCTTGACCCACAGGTCGGCGATCCCGAGCTCGGCGGCGAGGTTGTCCGCGCGCAGCAGGCGCGTGAAGCCGGGCTCGGTGTTGGGGCTCTGCTCGATGTCGTCCGGCACGGGCAGCAGCGCCTTGTAGCGCCAGATGTTGCGCGGGCCGGCCTCGATCTGCTCGCGGGTGACGCGCGGGAAGTCGTAGGCGATCTCCAGGGGGCCGAAGCACTCCGGACACGCATAGTGGGGACCCAGCTCGACCTGGTGGCCGCACTCGCGGCACGACAGCGCGGTGGCGTTGCCGAAGGCGCCCTCACGCAGACGGGGCTTCTCGATGACAGGGGCGCTCATGGATCCTCCTTCTCATCTTCCCCGGCTGCGACGGTCGCGCCGGGCGGAATTGGCACCGTTTCCGCGAGCCGCTTCCTGGCTGGCTGCCAAGCGGCGGAGGATCGCGGCGGTTGCCGGGACTTCACTGGGCCGTATCCCTCAGTCCCTCTGGATGAGCTGTGGAGAACAGTACGACGGCCGTCTCAGCATGTGCACATCGCATCCACATGTTGGACGGCCGTCGTCTCACGCCGTCTGCCGCGGCCTCCCGTCGAGTGACGCGAAGTGGCTGCGTTCCAGGTCGGAGATCAACCAGTTCGCGTCACTCGACGGGAAAGGGGCGGCCCGGGTCAGGCCGCCGCGGTCGTCGCGGTCGTCGCGGCAGTCTCGGCGAGCGCGCCGCGGACCACGTCGAGGACGTCGCTGACCGGGTGCACGGTGAGGGTCTCGAGCACGTCGGCCGGCACGTCGTCGAGGTCGGGCTCGTTGCGCAGCGGCACGAACACCTCGGTGAGGTCGTTGCGCTCGGCGGCGAGCAGCTTCTGCTTCAGCCCGCCGATCGGCAGCACCCGGCCATTGAGCGTGACCTCACCGGTCATCCCGACCTCCGAGCGCACCGGTCGCCCGGTGGCCAGGGACGTCAGGGCGGTGACCATGGTGATGCCCGCGGACGGGCCGTCCTTGGGCGTCGCCCCCGCCGGCACGTGCACGTGGATCGCCTTCTCGAAGAACGACGGCTCGACGCCGAGCTCGGCCGCGTGGGCGCGGACGAACGACAGCGCGATCTGCGCCGACTCCTTCATCACGTCGCCGAGTTGGCCGGTGAGCGTGAGCCCGGCCGTGCCCTCGGAGGCCGAGGCCTCAATGAAGAGCACGTCACCGCCGAGGCCGGTCACCGCCAGGCCGGTCGCCACGCCCGGCACCGCCGTACGCTCCGGCGCCTCCGGGGTGAACCGCGGTCGGCCGACGAGCCCCTTGAGATCGGCCACGTCGATGTCGACGTGCGTCTCGCCGGTGGCGAGCCGGGTCGCGGCCTTGCGCAGCGCCTTGGCGAGCAGCCGCTCCATCTGGCGTACGCCGGCCTCGCGGGTGTAGTTCGCGGCCATCTCGCGCAACGCGGCGTCGGTGACGCTCACCTCGTCGGCGGTCAGCGCGGCCCGCTCGAGCTGCCGGGGCAGCAGGAAGTCGCGGGCGATCGCGACCTTGTCGTCCTCGGTGTAGCCGTCGAGGGTCACCAGCTCCATGCGGTCCAGCAGCGCCGACGGGATCTGCTCGACCACGTTGGCGGTGGCGATGAACAGCACGTCGGAGAGGTCGAGGTCGAGCTCGAGGTAGTGGTCGCGGAACGTGTGGTTCTGCGCCGGGTCGAGCACCTCGAGCAGGGCGGCTGCGGGATCACCTCGGTAGTCCGAGCCGACCTTGTCGACCTCGTCGAGCAGCACGACCGGGTTCATCGAGCCGGCCTCCTTGATGGCGCGGACGATCCGGCCCGGCAGCGCGCCGACGTACGTGCGCCGGTGGCCGCGGATCTCGGCCTCGTCACGCACGCCGCCGAGCGCGACGCGGACGAAGTTGCGGCCCAGCGCGCGGGCGACGGACTCGCCGAGCGAGGTCTTGCCGACTCCGGGCGGTCCCGCGAGCAGCACGACCGCGCCGGAGCCCCGGCCGCCGACGACCTGCAGCCCCCGCTCGGCGCGGCGGGCGCGGACGGCGAGGTACTCCACGATCCGCTCCTTGACCTCGTCGAGACCGTGGTGGTCGGCGTCGAGCACTGCCCGGGCGGCCGCGACGTCGTGGGAGTCCTCGGTGCGCACGCTCCAGGGCAGCTCGAGGATCGTGTCGAGCCAGGTGCGGATCCACGCGGCCTCGGGGTTCTGCTCGCTCGAGCGCTCGAGCTTGTCGACCTCCTTGAGCGCCGCCTCGCGGACGGCGTCGGGCAGGTCGGCGGCCTCGACGCGCGAGCGGTAGTCCTCCGCGCCCTCGGGCTCGCCCTCGCCGAGCTCCTTGCGGATCGCGGCGAGCTGCTGGCGCAGCAGGTACTCGCGCTGCTGCTTCTCCATGCCCTCGCGGACGTCCTCGCCGATCTTGTCGGTGAGCTCGGCCTCGGCCAGGTGGTCACGGGTCCAACCGATGAGCGTCTCGAGCCGCGACTCGACGTCGGGGTTCTCGAGCAGCTCGCGCTTGCGGTCGACCGAGAGGTACGGCGCGTAGCCGGCCGCATCGGCGATCGCGCTGGGGTCGCTCATCTGGTGCACGGAGTCGATGACCTGCCAGGCCTCGCGCCGCTGCAGCACCGCGACGACGAGGCGCTTGTACTCCTCGGCGAGCTCGCGGGCGCGGTCGGTGATGTGGTCCTCGACCGGGTCCACCTCGACCCACAGGGCCGCGCCGGGACCGGTCACGCCGCTGCCGATGCGGGCGCGGGGTCCGGCCTTGAGGACGGCGGCGGGGGCGCCGCCAGAGAAGCGACCGACGCGTTCGATGGTCGCGATCACGCCGTACGACGCGTAGCGGTCGTCCAGGCGCGGGGCCACGAGCACCTGGTTGTCACTGCCGGCCCGGGCGGCGTCGATGGCGGCGCGGGCGGCGTCGTCGAGCTCCAGGGGCACCACCATGCCCGGCAGCACGACGAGGTCCGAGACGAAGATGACGGGAAGGGAGAGGGACATGCCCTGCTGAACTCCCGGACCCGACCCGGTGTTCCGGAGAGTCCCTCCTGTTCGCTGATGACGAACACGGGAACCCGTCGACCCGTCGTGGACTTTCGGGCGGGTCAACCTCGACGGGCGGCGCGGGCGTCGGCGGTGAGCTGTCGGAGCAGATCGAGGACGCCCTCGGGTCCGTGCACGACGACGTCGGAGAGCGCGATCAGCGCGCTCTGCTCGTCGGACGCGGAGCAGACCAGCAGCGTGGGCAGGCCCTCCTTCGCGAGCGTGCCGACCGCGTCGAAGGCATCCACGTCGCCGAGGTCGTCGCCGGCGAAGAGGAACGCCCCGGCGCCGACCTCCTCGACCAGCGTCTCGACGGCCTGGCCCTTGTCCATCCCGGGGGCGCGGACCTCGATGACCTGACGACCCGGCTCGAGCACGAGTCCGTTGCGCCCGGCGAGCTCGCGCAGCCGCGGCAGCAGCCGCTCGTACGCCGCGTCCGCGTCGGGCAGCCGACGCGTGTGCACGCCGTAGGCCAGGCCCTTGTCCTCGACGTAGGCGTCGGCCGCGTCGGCGGTGCGCAGGGTCCGGGGCAGGTCGCGCAGGAACGTCGACAGGCCGGCCGGCGGTCGCGGGGAGATGATCCGGCGCCGGGTCGCGCTCCAGCGCTCGTTGCCGTACTGGCCGAACAGGAACAGCTCCTTGCCGGCCTCGGCGACCGCGTCACCGACCTCCTCGAGGCCACCCAGGTCGAGCGCCTGGCGTGCGGGGCGCCCGGTGATCACCGCGATCGCGGCCACCTCGGCGGCGAGGTCGACGAGCACCTCGCGCGCGTCGGGGTGGATCCGGGCCTGCTCGGGGTCGTCGACGATCGGCGACAGCGTGCCGTCGAAGTCCAGGCCGACCACGGCGCGCGGGGCGGCGCGCACCAGCGCGGCGTACCTCTGCTCGGCGTCGGGCGAGGTGAACTCCATGGAGCCCACCATGTCACCCGCGGGGGCGGTCAGCCCAGCGGGCCGGTGAGGATGAGCGTGAGCCGGTCCAGGCGCATCGGGTCGACGGCGGGGGCGGTACGCCGGACGCCGAGGTCGAGCGCGAGCGTCTTGGCCGCGAGCTTGAGCTTGGGCGGGTAGTAGACGGTCGAGGCCGGGATCGTGCCGTACCAGTTGTCCGACCCGACGACCTGCCAGCCGATGCCGGTGGCCCGCTCGGCGACCCGGCCGGCCAGTCCGGTGATGCCGGAGTTGTTGTAGACCTCGACGTAGACCTTGCCGCGCTGGACGGTCGGCTCGGGCTTCGGCTCCTTGGTCTGCTTGGTCTGCTTGCCCGGTCCGGGCTGGTGCGAGGGCGTCGCGCCCGGCGTCGCGTCCCGGGAGACCGTGGTGACCTCGCGCTCGGTCGGCTCGCCGCCGCGGGTGGCGACGTAGGCGATCCCGGCCATCGCGACCGCGATCACGCTGAGCATGACGACCGGCGACGGGGTGACCATGCCCCGCTGGTTGCGAGCGCGCATCGCTCAGACCTCGAAGCCGAGGCGGCGGGCCGAGCGCTGCCGCTGCCGCGCCGAGCGCAGCCGGCGCAGCCGCCGCACGAGCAGCGGGTCGGCCTCGAGGGCCTCGGGGCGGTCGATCAGCGCGTTGAGCACCTGGTAGTAGCGGGTCGAGGACATGTCGAACTTCTCGCGGACCGCGGTCTCCTTGGCGCCGGCGTACTTCCACCACTGGCGCTCGAAGTCCAAGATCTCCCGGTCGCGGTCGCTGAGGGTCGGGGCGACCTCGGCGTCGACACCGAGGGCGTTCGCGGCATCCATGAGATCTCCTGAGCACACTGGTCCGACACGTCTGGCGACACCACTGTAGGCGACGAACCACAACGATGTCATTCAACCGGCCGTTGCGTCGCGGGCGAGTCGGCGAGCGATAGCCTCCGGCCATGGAGACCATCGGCTGGGGCATCCTCGCCACCGGCAAGATCGCTCACGCCTTCGCCCGCGACCTGGCCCTCGTGCCCGGCGCGCGGCTCGCCGCCGTCGGGTCGCGGCGCGCCGAGAGCGCCACCGCCTTCGCCGAGGAGTACGCCGCCCCCGCGGCGCACGGCTCCTACGAGGAGCTGGTGTCGGATCCGGCCGTCGACGTCGTCTACATCGCGACCCCGCACGCGCTGCACCTCGACAACGCGCGCCTGGCCTTCGAGGCCGGCAAGCACGTGCTCTGCGAGAAGCCGCTCACCCTCGACGTCGCGGACGCCGAGGAGATGGTCCGGCTCGCCGGCGCCCACGACCGGTTCCTCATGGAGGCGATGTGGACCGCCTGCCACCCGGTCGTGCGCGAGCTGGGCGAGCGGCTGCGGTCCGGCGAGTTCGGCATGCCGCGGCACCTGCACGCCGAGCTCGGGTTCCGGGTGGACGCCCCGCCGGAGGACCGGATGCTCAACCCCGCGCTCGGCGCCTCGGCGCTGCTGGACATGGGGATCTACCCGCTGACGATCGCCCACCTGCTGCTCGGCCCGGCCGAGCGCCTGACCGCCACCGGCGACCTCTCCGACCGCGGGATCGACCTCGACGTGGCGGTCGCCGGGCGGTACGCCGGGGGCGCGCTCGCGACGATGACGGCTTCGATGACGTCGTACTCCTCGCGCCGGTGCGAGATCGCCACCGACCGGGGCCGGATCACCATGGACGACTTCCACCACCCGACCAGCGCGGTGTTCACCCCCTACGCGCCCGGGCCGGGCAGCTGGGTCGTCGAGCCCGGCGCGCCGGTCGAGGTCACCGGCACCGAGCCGGTGCTCGGACAGGGCTACGGCAACGAGATCGCCGAGGTCGGCCGCTGCCTGCGCGAGGGCCTGCGGGAGAGCCCGCTGGTCCCCCACCAGCAGACGCTCACGCTGCTGCGCCAGATGGACGAGCTGCGCGCGCAGCTGGGGGTGGCGTTCCCGGGCTGAGGTCTGCGGGTTTCACCGGTCAGCCGGTGAAACCCGCACGACACGCCGAGGGGTCACGGCGTGTCGTGCGGGTTTCGGCTGCCAAGTGTGACCCGTGGGGCGGCTGAGGTGACCATGGCCCCTCCAGAACGAGGCCGCCGGCTCAGCGCAGGAACGCCAGCACCGCGGCCACCCGCCGGTGGGCGGTGTCGTCGTCGGGCAGCAGGCCGAGCTTGGCGAAGATCCGCTGCGTGTGCTTCTCGACCCCGGCCAGCGACACCGACAAGGCCTCGGCGATCGCGGCGTTGGACCGGCCCTGGGCCATCAGCGCCAGCACCTCCCGCTCCCGCGGGGTGAGGTCGGCGAGCGGGTCGCGATGGCGGCCCATCAGCTGGCGCACCACGAGCGGGTCGAGCGCGGTGCCGCCGGCCGCGACCGCGGCGATCGCGGCGAGGAAGTCCTCGAGGTCGCTGACCCGGTCCTTGAGCAGGTAGCCCACGCCGCCGTCGCCGGTGGCGAGCAGCTCGTCGGCGTAGGACACCTCGACGTACTGCGAGAGCACCAGGATCCGCGCCTCGGGCCACGCCCGCCGCACCTCGACCGCGGCCCGCAGGCCCTCGTCGGTGTGGCTGGGCGGCATCCGGACGTCGACGATGCCGAGGTCCGGGCGCTCGGCGAGCATCGCGGCCACGAACGCGGGGCCGTCGCCGACCGAGCCGACGACCTCGTGGCCCGCCTCGACCAGCAGCAGGTGCAGACCCTCGCGCAGCAGCAGCGAGTCGTCGGCGACGACCACCCTCATCGCGGGATCCTCGCCAGGACCACCGTCGGCCCGCCCTCGGGCGACGTCAGCTCGAGCGTGCCGTCGACCGCGGCCAGCCGCTGCCGCAGCCCGGCGAGCCCGAGGCCCTTGGCCGGATGGGCACCGCCGACGCCGTCGTCCTCGACGCGCACGACGACCTCGTCGCCCTCGTCGCCCTCGTCGCCCTCGAGCGTGACGGCGACCGACGCCGATCCGGCCTCGCTGTGCTTGGCGATGTTCGTCAGCGCCTCCGCGACCACGAAGTACACCGCGGTCTCGACGTGCGGCGGCAGCGACGGGGGTACGTCGATCCTCGACTCCACGGGCACGACGCTCTGGACGAGCATCTCCTCCAGCGCCGCGGCCAGGCCCCGGTCGACCAGCAGCGGCGGCGCGATCCCGCGCGAGAGCGAGCGCAGCTCGGCGACGGTCTCCCGCGCCTGGGCGAGCGCGTCGTCCAGGGTCTCGGAGGCCCGCTCGGGGTCCTGGCCGAGCTGCCGCTTGGCGCGCCCGAGGTCCATGGTCAGCCGCACCAGCCGCTGCTGCGGGCCGTCGTGGATGTCGCGCTCGAGGCGGCGCAGCGACTCGGCCTCGGCCATCCGGGCGGCGTCGCGGCCGCCCTCGACCCGCGCCACCTCGCGCTGCAGCTCGGCGCGGCTGCACAGCAGCGCGGAGGCGAGGCTCGAGTGCAGCACGGCCCCGAACCGCATCGCCAGCGGCAGCGTCAGCAGCAGGACGATCCCGATGCCGAGGTTGACCCAGCTCTCCGCCGTACGCCCGTCCCCGAAGCCGAGGTAGTAGGCGAGCCCGTGGTCGTCGGGGCCGTCGTCGGGGAGGTATCGCTGCCAGAACCAGTAGCTCAGCCCGCCCACCGTGCCCGCCCACCACGCGACCGCGATCGAGAACGCGGCCGTCCCGGTTACCAGACCGACCAGGGACCACACCACGTCGAGCCAGGACTGCGGATCGCGCAGCGGTGTGAGCTGCCGGCGCCAGAACCCGTCGTCCGGACCGGCGCAGACGTACGCCGGCGTGGCGGCCTCCCGCCCGAGCATCCCCCGCATCCGGATCCGCTCGAACCGGGCGAAGCCCCGGGCCACCATGACGCCCACCGAGAGCAGCAGCACACCGCCGATCAGCACCGAGAGGCCGAGGCCGAGGGCCAGGTCGGTGACGACCAGGACGAACGCCACGAGAGCGAGGACGAAGGCCGAGAGGTTGTAGCCGGTGTCGAGCAGCACCCGCCGGACGCCGTGGGGTTGCTGCGGCAGTGCCATCGGGTAGGTCGTCGTCATGCTCAGGTCCGTCATGGGAGAAACGCTAGGGACGCGGAGCGTCGGGCACGATCCTGCCAGCCCGACAGCCGGTGTCGGGCCAGCCCGACACCGAGCAGGCGTCTCGGCCGCACGCGTTGTCGCCCTCAACTAGGGTGAGTGCGTGGCTACCTCGGGCTCGGCAGACCTGGTGATCGTGGCGAACCGCCTGCCCGTCGACCGGGTGACGCTCCCGGACGGGAGCGCGGAGTGGCGGCGCTCGCCCGGCGGACTGGTGACGGCGATCGAGCCGGTGATGCGGGCCAACGACGGCAGCTGGATCGGCTGGCCGGGCGGCACCGAGAGCGACCTGGAGCCGTTCGAGGACGAGGGCCTCGACCTGGTCCCGATCACGCTGTCGCAGCGGGAGGTCGAGGAGTTCTACGAGGGGTTTGCCAACGGCACCCTGTGGCCGCTCTACCACGACGTCGCGGCCAAGCCGGAGTTCCACCGCGAGTGGTGGGACGCCTACGTCGCGGTGAACCGCCGGTTCGCCGAGCAGGCCGCCGAGGCCGCCTCGGAGGGCGCCACCGTCTGGGTGCACGACTACCAGCTGCAGCTGGTGCCGCAGATGCTGCGCGAGATGCGGCCCGACCTGCGCATCGGCTTCTACCTGCACATCCCGTTCCCGCCCGCCGAGCTGTTCCAGCAGCTCCCGTGGCGCCGCCAGCTGCTCGAGGGGCTGCTCGGTGCCGACCTCGTCGGCTTCCAGCTGCAGGGCGCGGCGCAGAACTTCGTGCGCCTGGTCCGCCAGCGGGTGGGCCACAAGACCCACCGCGACCTGGTCTACCTGCCCGACGGGCGCACGGTCCGGGCGGCCGCCTTCCCGATCTCCATTGATGCCAAGGGCTTCGAGGACCTCGCGCGCTCGGAGGAGGTCGAGAAGCGGGCCGTGGAGATCCGCGACGCACTGGGCAACCCGAGCCGGATCTTCCTCGGCGTCGACCGGCTGGACTACACGAAGGGCATCTACGCACGGCTGCGGGCCTACAGCGAGCTGCTCGCCGACGGCTCCCTCGACGTCGAGGACGCCGTGTTCGTCCAGGTCGCGACGCCCTCTCGCGAGCAGGTCGAGCAGTACCGCCTGCTCCGCGACGACATCGACCGGCTCGTGGGGCGGATCAACGGCGACCTGGGCCGGATCGGCCGCCCGGCGATCAGCTACATGCACGCCTCCTACCCGCGTGAGGAGATGGCCGCGCTCTACCGGGCCGCCGACATCATGGTCGTCACGCCGTACCGCGACGGCATGAACCTGGTCGCCAAGGAGTACGTCGCGTGCCGCTTCGACAACGCCGGCGCGCTGGTGCTCTCGGAGTTCGCCGGGGCCGCCGAGGAGCTGCGGCAGGCGTGGCTGGTCAACCCCTACGACATCAACGGCATGAAGTCCGCGCTGCTCGAGGCCTACCGCGCCGACGAGAAGGAGGTGACCAAGCGGATGAAGGCGATGCGCAAGACCGTCAGCCAGAACGACGTCGCCGCCTGGGCGGACAGCTTCCTGGCCGAGCTCACCGCCATCCGCCCCTCGCACGGCAAGACGGTGCGGCCCGCGAGCCGCTCCTGAGCGCCGACCGGCATGCCCGCGTGACGCAGATGACGTCGCCGTGACCTCGGGGTCGGGGAGTAGTTTTCCGGGCATGGACCTCGTCCCGAAGCCCGACCAGGTGGTCTCCGCGGCCGGCAACGTCGCGCATCTGGTCCTGTACGGCGGGCTCGCCGACCTGCGGCCGATGCCGCGCACGCTGATCGACGACGGCATGCTGCGCGAGGTCTACCACTACCGACCGGTCGCCGGCGTCCGCGAGCAGGGCGACCCGGTGCTGCTGGTGACGCCGCTGGCCGCGCCCGCGATCTGCTTCGACCTGCGCCGGGGCTGCTCGCTGGTCGAGCACTTCGTGTCCGGCGGCCGCCCGACGTACCTCGTGGAGTACGGCAACGTCTCGTTCCGCGACCGCAACCTCGGCCTCGAGCACTGGGTCGAGGAGGTCGTGCCGGCGGCCGTGCGGGAGGTGTCGGCCCATGCCGGCGGCCGGCCCGTGCACGTCGTGGGCTGGAGCCTCGGCGGCATCTTCGCGATGCTCGCGGCCGCCGACGCCCCCGACCTGCCGATCGCGTCGCTGTCGGTGATCGGCTCGCCCGTGGACGTCACCCGGGTGCCGCTGGTCGCGCCGCTGCGGCCGCTGCTCGACCTCACCGGCGGCCACGGCCTGGTCACCCGGGCCTACCGCGCGGCCGGGGGCGCGCCGACGCCGCTGGTGCGGTGGGCCTTCCAGCTCTCGTCGTTCCAGAAGCTCGTGACCAAGCCGCTGGCGATCGCCACGCACCTCGACGACACCGACTTCCTCGCCCAGGTCGAGGCCGTGGACCGCTTCACCGCGAAGATGACCGCCTATCCCGGCCGCAGCTTCGGGCAGCTCTACCACCGGTTCGCGAAGGGCAACGCGCTGGCCACCGGTGCGGTCGAGATCGGGGACCACGAGGTCGCGTTGGCGGACATCGCCGCGCCGACGCTGGTCTTTGCGGGGGCCACCGACGGCATCGCGCCGGTCGAGGCCGTGCGCGCGGTGCTGCCGTTGCTCTCGGGGGCGCGGGAGGTGCGCTTCGAGATCGTCCCCGGCGGCCACCTCGGGATGCTCACCGGGCGGGCCGCGCGCGGGACGACCTGGCAGGTGCTCGACGAGTGGATCGCCCAGTGGTCGGACGCCGCACCGCCCGCCAAGAAGACCGCCGCCAAGAAGACCGCCGCCAAGAAGACGGCCGCGAAGGAGACGGCCGCGAAGAAGGCCCCGGCGAAGAAGACCGCCGCGAAGAAGACCCCGGCCAAGAAGACGGCCGCCAAGAAGACCGCCACCACTAGGTCCGCCGCGTCGGCCGACGGCATCGGCTCCAACCCGCGGCGCCGCTACGGGTCCGGCGGGTCGCGCGCGCTGTCGCGCTGAGCTCAGGGTCGCGCCGGGAGCCGCACCGTGAACCTCGCACCCTGCCCGGGGCCGGCGCTGGCTGCGGTCAGGGTGCCGTCCTGGGCGGTCACCAGCGCCCGCGCGATCGTGAGGCCGACCCCGGATCCAGCGGCCGGGCCGCCGGGCGCGCGGTAGAACCGCTCGAAGAGCCGGTCGGCCAGCTCGGGCGCGAAGCCGGCGCCGCTGTCGGTGACGACGAGCTCGCCGCGGTCCGCCTCGGGCCGGGGTCGGGCGGCGACGGTGACGGTGTCGCCGGGGCGGCAGTGGCGCAGCGCGTTGTCGAGCAGCTGGTCGACGACCTCGCCGGTGCGGCCGGCGTCAGCGTACGCCGGTGCCGGGTCCGGCGCGTCGAGCGTCAGGGCGACCCCGGCGGCGGCGTAGCGGGCGGCGTGGGCGGTGACCACCGACCGCGCGAGGTCCGCCAGGTCGATCGGGCGGCGGTCGACGCGGAACGCGTGCTCGTCGGAGCGGGAGAGCGCGGCCAGGTCGCGGGTGAGGGCCAGCAGCCGGTGGGTCTGGGCCCGGAGCGCGCCCAGGGTCTCCTCGTCCGCGGGGAGCAGCCCGTCGGCGATCGCCTCGGCGGTGGCCTCGACGGCACTGAGCGGGGTGCGCAGCTCGTGGGCGAGGTCGGTGAGCAGCGCCTCCCGCTGCGCCTCGCTGGCCTCCAGGCGGCTCGCCAGCCGGTTGATCGCGCGCGCCAGGTCGCCGAGCTCGGGGCCGACGCCGGGCGCGGCCACCCGGGTGGCGTAGTCGCCGTCGGCCAGGCGGGTCGCGGCGGTGGCGGCCTGGGTGACCGGTCCGTTGACGCGGCGCGCGACGAACAGGGCGACGCCGATGGCGACCGCCGTCGCGGCCGTGAGGCCGGCCGCGATCGCGGTGACGACCGCGACCTGGAAGCCGTCGTCGACGTGGTCGACGCCCGCGGGGTCGAGGTCGACGCCGGCGGCGCGCAGGTGGTCGTGGAACACGGCGGGCGCGACGAGCAGCGCCACGACGAGCAGCGTCACGCCACCGGCCAGCACCACCAGGCCGATCGACAGGAGCAGCCGGAGCGTCAGGCTCGGTCCGTCGTCGCGTGCCCCGCGCGGGCGGAGACGGGGCCGGGGTGCGGTCATCCCGGTCCCAGCCGGAAGCCGACGCCGCGGACCGTGACGACGTAGCGGGTGGCGGCGTCCGGGCCGAGCTTGGCGCGCAGGTGCGCGACGTGCACGTCCACGATCCGCTCGTCCCCCACCCAGGTCGGACCCCAGACGGTGTCGAGGAGCTGCTGGCGCGACCACACCTGTCCGGGGCGGGAGGCGAGGGTCGCGAGGAGGCTGAACTCGGTCGGCGTGAGGTCGACCGGCTCGCCGGCCACCGTGACCGCGTGGGCCTCCGGGTCGACCCGCAGGTCACCGACGCCCCGCCCCGTCTCCCCGGTGCTGCCGGTGCTGCCGGTGCTGCCGGTGCCGGATCGCGGGCGGCGCAGCACGGTCTGGATGCGGGCCATCAGGACGCGCGGGCTGAACGGCTTGGTCAGGTAGTCGTCCGCGCCGACCGCGAGGCCGATCAGCGTGTCGACCTCCTCGGCGCGGGCGGTGAGCATCACGACGTACGCGTCGGTGAACGTGCGCAGCCGGCGGCACACCTCGATGCCGTCGATGTCGGGGAGCTTGAGGTCCAGCACGACGAGCTCGGGCGCATGTTGCCGGGCGAGCTCGAGGGCGGTCGCGCCGTCGGGCGCCTCCCAGACCTCGAACCCGTCGTCCTCCAGGTAGGCGGTGACCACGCGGCGCAGGTCCGCCTCGTCGTCGACCACGAGCGCCCGGGTGCCCGCCACGGCCTCACCTCTCCTCGAGCGCGGGTGACGACGCCGCGTCAGTCCGTGGCCGGCGCACGGGCGTCGAGCAGGTGGCCCACCACCGTGCCGGTGTCGTCGCTGACCATGATGACAGCCACCACCGTGTCGCCCTCGGAGGCGCGGAACCAGTAGCCCATCGGCATCGTCTCGGCGTCGCCGAGGTCCGCGCCCTCGGCGTACTCGTCGACCCACGTCTGGGCGGCGTCCCGGGCACCCTGCTCGTCGACCGGCCCGGAGCCCGGGATCGTCTCGACCTCGCCGCCCCACCCCATCATCGGCCCGCCGGCCCAGGGCCCGCCCATCATCGAACCGCCCCAGCGGCCACCCATCATCGAGCCGCCCCACGGCCGGTCGCCGTCGTCGTCCCAGGCCCACCGGTGCCCGACCAGCCCGACACGGGCCGGGAAGTCGGCGTCGTCGTCGCGGTCGGCCGACCAGGCCGCCATCGCGGCCATCGACCCGAGCAGCACCACCACGGCCGCGACCAGCGCGACCACCTGTGCGCGCCGGGTCGTCACGGCTCTCGCCTCGTCTCGGTCACCCGCATCTCCGCCAGGGCGGTGCGGCGGCTGCGGTAGGTCTGCTCGTCGATCTCCCCCAGCGCGAACAGCCGGTCCAGGATCTGCTCCGGTGTCTCCGGGGGCAACGCCGGCGGCCCGCCGGGGCCATCACCGGGGCCTGCGACCGGCGGGGCCTGCCGCGTTCCGGCGCCCGGGAGCAGCCGGACCACCAGGAACGTGATCAGCCCCAGCAGCAGGATCCAGAACACGACCATCACGATCCAGATGGCGCCGTATCCACCACCCATCATCCTGCCGTGGTCCCAGTCGCCCATCATGGCGGTGCTCCTCTCCTCCACGACGCCGTCGATGGCGTCCACGACCACGATGTCGCGCCGGTGTTGCCGGACCACCGGTCGGATCGTGAAGATTCCGTTGAGGTTGCGCCCCGGGAGTGCCGCTTTCCCGCGTGACCGGGGACACATCTCCACTAGCCTCACGGCCATGCCAGCCACCGACAGCCTCCCCCGCGGGGTCCGGGTGGGGTACGGGTCGGGGTCCGTGGCCACGGGTGCGTTCGGGACCGTGCCCGGCCTGATGCTCCTGCCCTACCTCACCGACAGCCTCGGGATCAGCGCGATCATCGCCGGGTTCATCGTGTTCGCGCCCAAGGCCTGGGACGTGGTGCTGAACCCGATCGCGGGCCGGATCAGCGACCGCACGGTCGACCCGCGTGGTCCGCGCCGGCCGTGGCTGCTGCGCGCCGGCATCGGGCTGGCGATCGGGTTCGCGCTGCTGTTCGCGGCCCCCGAGATGGGACGGGTCGCCGAGGCCGCCTGGGTGCTGGCGCTGTTCTTGGCCTGCGCGACGGCGTACGCGTTCTTCCAGGTGCCGTACGTCGCGATGCCCGCCGAGATGACCTCCTCCTACGACGAGCGCACCCGGCTGATGACCTGGCGGGTCGCGATCTTGGCATTCACGATCCTGCTCGCCGGGGCGAGCGCGCCCGCGATCCGCGACGCGGTGGGCGGCCGTGACGGCTACCGGGTCATGGGCGTGGCGATGGCCGCGATCATCCTGACCGGCGTCGTGAGCGCGTACGCCGGCACCCGCCGCGCCCCGGTCACCGCTCCGCAGCCCGGCGCCGGCAGCCTGCGCGACCAGCTGCGGATCGTCGCGACCGCCCACGACTTCCGCTGGCTGCTGACCTGCTTCGTCGTGCAGGCGCTCGCCACCGGCTGCATGCTCGCCGGTGTCGACTACCTGGCCTCCGACGTGCTCGGCCAGGACGGCGCCGCGACCGTGCTGTTCGTCTGCTTCGTCGGCCCCGCGCTGCTGCTCACGCCGGTGTGGTCGGCGATCGGCACCCGGATCGGCAAGAAGCGCGGCTACCTCGCCGCCTCGGTGATCCTGGGCGCCGGCGCGCTGCTCGCGGCGACGTCTCGGACCGCGCCGCCGGCGCTGGTCTATGCGGCGGTCGCACTGGTCGGCGTCGGGTACGCCGGCTGCCAGGTGTTCCCGATGGCGATGCTGCCCGACGCGGCCGCGGTCGACGCGAGGCGCACCGGCTCCAACCGCGCCGGCGTCTACACCGGCGTCTGGACCGCGGGCGAGACGCTCGGCCTCGCCCTGGGCCCCGGCGTGTTCGCGCTGGTGCTGGCGATCGGCGGCTACCGCTCCTCCACCGACGGCGACGTCGCCCAGCCCGACTCGGCGCTGACCGCGATCGTGCTCGGGTTCTCGGTGCTCCCGGCGGTGCTCATGGCCCTCAGCCTGCTGTGGCTGCGCCGCTACTCCCTCGACGCGAGCCAGGTCGACGCGGCGGTGTCGGCATGACCTCCGACATGATCGGCGCCATGGATCCCACAGACCCCACGGTGGACGCGCTCGCCCGGCTCCGGGCGATGCAGGCCGCCGACCTGCCCGTGCACGGCGGCCGGACCCTGGCCTACGTCTACGACTCCGGCCTGCCCGACGTCGACCGGATCGGCCGCGACGCGGTCGCGGCGTACGCCGGCTCCAACGGCCTGGACCCGACCGCGTTCCCGAGCCTGCTGCAGATGGAGAACGAGCTGGTCGGGTTCGCGGCCGACCTGCTCGACGCACCGCCCACGTGCGTCGGCACCGTCACCTCGGGCGGCACCGAGTCGGTGCTGCTCGCGGTCCAGGGCGCGCGGGACAGCCGCCCGGACGTGACCCGGCCGCGGATGGTGCTGCCCGCCACCGCGCACGCGGCGTTCCACAAGGCCGCGCACTACTTCGGCGTCGAGGCGGTGCTGGTGCCGGTGGGCCCGGACTTCCGCGCCGACCCGGCGGCGATGGCCGCGGCGATCGACGAGGACCGCGACCGCACGGTGCTCGTGGCCGCCTCCGCGCCGTCGTACGCGCACGGCGTCGTGGACCCGGTGACCGCGATCGCCGCCGCGGCCGCCGACCGGGGCATCCGCTGCCACGTGGACGCGTGCATCGGCGGCTGGGTGCTGCCCTACGCGGCCCGCCTCGGCCGGACCGTGCCGCCGTGGACGTTCGCGGTCGAGGGGGTCACCTCGATCTCGGTGGACCTGCACAAGTACGGCTACGCCCCCAAGGGCACCTCGGTGCTGCTGCACCGCACCCCCGAGCTGCGCCGCCCGCAGTACTTCGCCTCGGCGGCGTGGCCGGGCTACACGATGCTGAACTCCACCCTGCAGTCGACGAAGTCCGGCGGGCCCCTCGCCGGTGCGTGGGCCGTGGTGCAGTCGCTGGGGGACACGGGCTACGAGCTCCTCTCCCGAGAGACCTTCGAGGCGGTCGACGCGATCGTCGCAGGGCTCGCCGACATCCCCGCGCTGTCGCTGGCGGCCGTCCCGGACTCGACGCTGGTCGCGATCGCCACCGACGCCAGCTGCGACGCGTTCACCGTCTGCGACGAGATGGCCGCGCGGGGCTGGTACGTCCAGCCGCAGATGTCGTACGCCGAGCACCCGCCGACCATCCACCTGTCGGTGAGCGCCGCGACCAACGCGCACGTCGAGGAGTTCCTGGCCGCGCTGGCCGAGTCGGTGGCGGCGGCCCGGGCCGCGGGGCCGGTGTCGGTGGACCCCGGCATCGCGGAGTTCATCGGCGCCCTCGACCCGGCGACGCTGTCCGACGAGGACTTCGACGGCCTGCTGGCGGCCGCGGGCCTGGTCGGCGGCGACCCCGCGGCGGGCCTCGACCTGCCCGAGCGGATGGCGGAGGTCAACGCGATGCTCGACCTCGCGTCACCGGCGATGCGCGAGGCACTGCTGGTGGCGTTCCTGGACCGGCTGGCCCGGCCGACGCGTCAGCGCTCCGCGAACGCCACCACCGACGCGAGGTCGTAGTCGCCCGCATCGGTGCCGAGGCCGCGGGCGACCTGGGCGGCGGTGGCGCAGCCGAGCTCGGCCGCGCCCCGCAGGTCGCGTCCCAGGGACAGGCCGCGCAGGAAGCCGGCCGAGAACGCGTCACCGCACCCGGTTGTGTCGACCACCTCGACGGCGTACGCCGGCACCTCG
>NZ_DASWVI010000143.1:0-15422 GCF_036401255.1 Nocardioides sp.
AGGCCGACGGACCGGCCCTGGTCCTGTGCATGGGCAAGGGCGGAGTGGGCAAGACGACCGTCGCCGCCGCGGTCGCGCTCGAGCTGGCACAGCGCGGGCACGAGGTGCTGCTCACGACGACGGACCCGGCCGCACACCTGACCGACACCCTGCAGACGGAGGTCGAGCACCTGACCGTGTCACGCATCGACCCCGAGCAGGCCATCTCCGGCTACCGAGCGCGGGTCATGGCCAGCAAGGGCGCCAGTCTCGACGACGCCGGCCGCGCGGTCCTCGCCGAGGACCTGAAGTCCCCGTGCACGGACGAGGTCGCCGTGTTCGAGCAGTTCTCCCAGGTGGTCTTCAAGGCACGCAAGCAGTTCGTCGTCCTCGACACGGCGCCCACCGGCCACACCCTGCTCCTGCTCGATGCCACCGGCTCCTACCACCGCGAAGTGGTCCGTCACACGAACCCTGGCCTGCGGTACACGACCCCGCTGATGCGGCTCCAAGACCCGCACCAGACCAAGGTGGTGCTCATCACCCTCCCCGAGACCACCCCGGTCCTCGAGGCCGAGGAGCTCCAGACCGACCTGGCCCGAGCGGGCATCACCCCCTATGCCTGGGTCGTCAACAACAGCCTCACGGCCGCCGCCCCCTTGTCGCCGTTCCTGCAGGCCCGCGCCGCCGCCGAAGAGCCCTCACTGCGCCGAGTCGCCGAGCTCTGCGACCGGGTGGCGATCCTGCCGATGCTCGCCCGCGAACCCGTCGGCACGGCGGCCCTGTCCGCGCTCACCCAGCCCACGCCCGAAGGGAACCTCGTCCATGCCGAGTGACTGCGCGCCCGCTCCAGCCCCCGGGAAATCGACCGTCTGGGAAAGGATCGTGGACGAGCTCGCCTACTCCTACCAAGGCGTCTTCTCCCGTGAGGCCGTGTCCCGCGCGGTGGCAGAGGCCCGGGAGTCGTTCGAGGCCGTCTCGAAGATCCCGGACTACCTGCCCATCCTCAGCGCGCGGTACGCCAAGGAGCAGCTCCAGGCGGCCGCACAGGCCGAGGGCAGGATCGCCAAACAGGTCCCGGAGATCCTGTTCGTCTGCGTCCACAACGCCGGCCGGTCGCAGATGGCAGCCGCGCTGGCCGAGCACCTCTCCGCGGGCCGGGTGCACGTCCGCTCTGCGGGATCGGCACCGACCGGAGAGATCAACCCCAGCACCATCACGGTCTTGGGCGAGCGCGGCATCGACCTGACCGAGGCGTACCCGAAGCCGTTGAGCGACAGCGTCGTCCGGGCAGCCGACGTCATCGTCACGATGGGCTGCGGCGACGCCTGCCCGATCTACCCGGGTAAGCGCTACCTCGACTGGGATGTCGCCGATCCCGCCGGGCAGCCCCTCGATGTGGTCCGGGACATCCGTGATGACATCCAGGGCCGCGTCACCGCGCTGTTGCGCGACCTCGACATCTGACCCACCGCACGACCTCACCCGACCCGACCCAGGAGTTTGATCATGTCCGACAAGCCGTCCGTCCTCTTCGTCTGCGTCCACAACGCGGGCCGCTCGCAGATGGCCGCCGCCTACCTCCACCACCTGTCGGGTGGGGCCATCGAGGTCCGCTCGGCGGGGTCCGAGCCCGCCGACCAGGTGAACCCCTCCGCCGTCGAGGCCATGGCCGAGGAGGGTATCGACATGTCCGCCGAGACCCCGAAGATCCTCACGACCGAGGCCGTCAAGGAGTCCGACGTCGTCATCACGATGGGCTGCGGCGACACTTGCCCCATCTTCCCCGGCAAGCGCTACGAGGACTGGGAGCTCGAGGACCCTGCCGGCAAGGGCGTCGAGTCCGTCCGTCGCATCCGCGACGACATCAAGCGCCGCATCCTCGAGCTCATGGCCTCCCTGGACGTCGCCCCCGTCGCCTGAGGGCCTCCCCCGGACCCGGGCCGGCAGCATACGCACCGCAGGACCCACCCACTCGTGGCTCAGGGTCGCGGCGACGCGGATGCTCCCCGCTGAGCGACGATCGCGTCCACGGCGGCGCGGGCGTTGAGGCCGACGCCGATGAGCGTGGCGGAGGCCAGCCCGGCCCAGTCGCCGTAGCCGACCAGGTGCAGTCGCGACTCCCGCACGGCCATCGTGCCGTTGACCGTGATTCTGCCGTCAGGCCCGCGCAGTCCCAGCGGCGCCAGGTGCGCCAGGTCGGGTCGGAAGCCGGTACACCAGAGGATGACGTCTGCCTCGACTTCCTGACCGTCCTCGGCGATGACACCATGCCGGGTCAACCGGGTGAACATGGGCCGGGCGGTGAGGACTCCGCGGTCCCTTGCCGCGCGAACCGAGGGGACCATGACGATGTCCCCGAGACTGCCCGTTGGGCCGGGGTCGGGCTGGCCGGCAGCGAGGGCGCGGCGACGGGCCGCGGTCCGTTGGAATAGGACCCGGCCGTCGACCTCGTCGGGCAGGAAGCGCGGCGGGTGCAGCGTCATCCACGTTGTGCGCGCGACGAGGAAGAGCTCCGCGAGGAGCTGGGCGGCTGTGTTGCCGCCGCCGACGATGATGACCCGCTGGCCGGCGAGGGTTTCGGGGCCGCGGTACTCGGTGCTGTGCAGCTGCCGACCCGCGAACAGCTCCATGCCGGGGTAGCGCGGCACGAACGGCCGTCGCCAGGTGCCGGTGGCGCTGACGACCACTCGCGCTGCCCACGTCCCCGCCGCCGAGTCCACCCGTAGTCGACCGGCCAGCTCGTCGTCGCGGGTGACCGCGCGGACGCGCACGGGACGACGCACGGGCATCTCGTACCGGGCCTCGTAGGCCGCGAGGTAGTCGACCACGTGCTGAGCCGACGGGAGTGATCCATCTGGGGTGAGCGGCATGGGCCAGCCGGGCAGGGACGAGTAGTCCGGCGGTGAGAACAGGGTCAGGGATGGCCAGACGTGTTGCCAGGCGCCGCCGCCGCGTTCCTCGGCGTCGAGGACGAGGTAGCCGGTCCCTGGGGCGAGCCCGGCTCGCCGGAGGTAGTAGCTGACGGCGAGCCCGGCCTGACCACCGCCGACGACGGCGACGTCGACGAGCGTGTGGTCAGCGCTCACCCGGTCGACCTGCGGCGGTGCGTCAGGCTCGGGCGGACAGCAGCTCGGCGATCTCGGCGGGCTTGGGGACGCGCCCGTAGACGAGCACCTCCTCGTCGACGACGAGCCCGGGCGTCTTCATGATCCCGTAGCCCGCGATGTCGCCATAGTCGGTGACGGCCTCCACGGTGGCGTCCAGGCCGAGGTCAGCCAGGGCCGTGCGGGTGTTCTTCTCGAGGTTGTGGCAGTTGGCGCAGCCAGGCCCGAGGATCTTGACGATCATGGTGCTTCCTTTCACAGGCGGGGTCGGGTGTTCTTACAGGTCAGGGGAAGAGGGCGTTGAACAGGTAGCCGATGGCGATGATGCCGAGGGTGACCGAGGTGAAGAAGAGGGCCAGCAGCGGCGGTTTGAGCACCCGGCGCAGCATGATCGCCTGCGGGATCGACAGGGCGATGGCGCTCATCGTGAAGGCCATCACCGTGCCCAGGGACATGCCCTTGGCCCACAGGGCCTCGGCGATGGGAACCACGCCGGCGCCGTTGACGTAGAGCGGGACACCCGCGACGGCCGCGACCAGGACGGCGAACGGGTTGTCGGGGCCGGCGTAGCTGGCGAAGAAGTCCTCCGGGACCCAGCCGTGGATCGCGGCGCCGATGCCGACGCCGACCAGGACCCACTTCCAGACCGTCGTGAAGACGTCCTTGGACTCCTCCACCGCCGCCTCGACCCGCTCGGCCCAGGTCGGCACGCGCCCTTCCGCCCGGAGGCGACCGATCTTGGTGGCGAAGACCATGTCCTCGACCCAGCGGTCGAGCTTGAACCGCGAGAAGACCCACCCGATCGCGATCGCCATGGCGGACCCCGCGAGGACGTACGCGGCCGCGATGTGCCAGCCGAACTGGTCCCCGATCATGATCGCGGCGATCTCACTGACCAGCGGCGAGGCGATCAGGAAGGTCAGGGTGATCGACAGCGGGATGCCGGCGGCGACGAAACCGATGAACAGCGGGATCGAGCTGCACGAGCAGAACGGCGTGACCACACCGAGCACGACCGCAAGGACCAGTCCCGTGAACAGGCCCTTGCCCTCGAGATAGGTGCGGGCCCGGTCGAGGTCGAGGCTGGCGCGGAGCATCCCGATGACGAACATCAGCCCGGTCAGGAGCAGAAAGATCTTGACGGTGTCGTAGAGGAAGAAGTGGATCCCGGCGCCGAGCCGACCCTCGAGATCGAGCCCCGCCACGCCACCGACGAGCCAGGTCCACAGCGGCTCGTTCGCCCAGTACGCGACCGCCCACGCGGCAGCGGCGCCGACGAGCTTGGCCCACAGAGCGCGGTCGGTCCGCGGCCCGCTGATGACGCTCATGTCGCCCCGCCAGTCCGGCAGGAGCCTGTGCCCACGGCGACGGAGTCAGGGCGAGGCAGGGCCAGCGCAAGCCGGTCGAGGGCGTCCTCGGCGAGCGTGTAGTCGACCCAGCGGCCGCGCTTCTGCGCGGTCACCAACCGAGCCTCGCGCAGCACCCTCAGGTGGTAGCTGAGCAGGTTGGCCGCGATCGGCGGGTCCGTCTGGAGGTTGCACACGCACCTCGTCCCGGCGTGGGCGAGCTGCTCGAGCAGACGGAGCCGCACCGGGTCCGCCACCACCCCGAGCAGGGCTGCGCGATCCTCCCACGTCTCAAGAGTCATTGATGCAATCACCATTGAATTGTTACCCACCGGACGGCGCCCGTCCAGCACGCGTTCGGTGCGATTGCTCACACGCCTCGGGGATCGACCCCCGCCCACCTCAGCCTTCACGCGGCCGGGACATTCGGCCCTAGGAGTTGGGCTGCGCAGGGTCCACATTGGCTTCATGAGCGAGACATCCGTCATTGAGCCCGGTGGCTCCCGCACCCCGGCGCCCCAGACGTACCGGATCCACGGCCGTTCGGTCGCCGGCGGCGATGCGCACGTCGAGGCGGCCACGGTCACGGTGCCCTTCGATGCCGGATGGAACGCGCCGTCCAAGGGTCTGCCGGGGCCGGCCGAGCTGTTGGCGTGCTCGCTCGCGGCCTGCCTGCTGAAGAACCTTGCCCGCGCCGGCGCCCTCCTGTCCTTCGACTACGACGACGCCGAGGTCGAGGTGACCGCCCGTCGGCAGGACACCCCTCCGAAGTTCGTCGAGATGACGTACGTCCTGCGCGTGACGACCGACGAACCAGAACGCCGGGTGAAGCTGCTGCACTCGAACCTCAGCCGGTTCGGCACCATCTACAACACCCTCGCCTCCGCGTGCGACGTACACGGTGAGGTCGTGGCGACGCCGAGGGCAGCCGCGGGAGCCACAGAGGCACTGGACGAGAAGGCGACTCCTGCGGTGGAGATGTTCTGCGGCTCCGGCTGCAGCAAGTGCGCCGGGCTCAGGCGGTGGCTCGAGGAGCTCGACATTCCTCTGCTCGTACACGACCTGACCGTCGACACGGAGGCCGCCCAGCGACTGGCGAGCCTCGGGTACGCGACCCTGCCCGTGCTGCGGACCGCGGACGGCCGCACCGCAGCCGGCGCAGACCGCGACCACCTGATGACCTCCCTGCCCCAGCTCGCCGACGCCGTCGCGGCCGCACGGAGCCGCCGAGCTTCGGGCTGAACGAGCTGTAGGCGCCCCGCCCGCAGCTAGCATCGGAGTATGGGCGCAGACCAGCACGGCCACAGTGAGGGGCATCGGGAGTCGTGCCTCTGTTTCGACATCCCGATGGCGCAGCCCAACCTCGCAGCGGGATCGACGTGGCAGTGCCCCGAGTGCGGCGAGCTGTGGACGCTGGAGGAGCGGACGGCATACAGCGTCCGCTGGGTTTCCAGCGACGGCCGGGTCAAGAGCAGCACCTGGTCCTGACCTCCCCCGGGCCTGACAGGCGAGGGATGGCGCGGGCTCTCAGGTGACCAGGTCGAGGATCATCTTGGCCGCGATGAGCCACAACACGAGGCCGATGACCCTCTTCAGCTGGGCGTTGGACATCTTGGTCTTCATCACCTGCGATCCGATGATCGACCCGGCCCCGGCAGCGACCGCGGTGACCCCGATGAAGGCCGGGTCGATCCCACCCAGTGTGGCGTGGCCCAGGAAGCCGGACAGTGACGAGAAGACGACGACGAGCGACGTCGTCCCCGCCGCGACCTTGGCCGGCAGGCCCGCCCAGTTCAGCACCGGCAGGATGAAGTTCCCGCCACCGACGCCCAACAGTCCGCCCAGGAAGCCCGCCACCCCGCCCACACCCACACCCGCACCGAGCTCGGCCGCACGGCCCAGCGGCTCCGTGCGGGCCTTGGCCCGATAGAACAGCATCAGCGCGCCAGCGACGACCAGGAAGCCGGCGAACAGGCTGAGCAACAGTCGCTGGTCGACATGGGGCGTCAGTCGCGCCCCGACCGGTGAGAGCACGACGGCCACGACGAGCATCGGCAGCCCGATCCGGAAGTTGATCAACCGACCGCGCCAGTAGTTGGCCGACGCGAACATCAGGCTGACGACGTTGAGCAGCAACGCGGTGGGGGTCGCCTGGGCCAGGGGCACGCCCAGGTAGAAGAAGAGCGGCACGAACAGGAACGCGGCGCCGATCCCGGCCATGGCCATCAACCCGGCGAAGACGAAGACCAGCACGGCGCTGACCACATAGACCGTGGTGCTCATCGGGGGTCCGCCGCCTGGCTATCTGACGAGGGCTTGCCGGCTCGGCTGCCTACCGGTCATAGCCCGAGCAGGGAATGCACAGCTTCCTCTTGCCGGCCAGGCGCACGTAAGCGAAGGCCACGAGCTCACCGCACGACTCGCACGGGGTGAAGCCCATCACCTCCGGCAGCCAGTTCTGCACGTATGTGAAGACCTCGCCGATCGTCACGATGTCCGACTCCGGCGCGTTCCACACCAGGTCGACGAGCGCCAGCTGGTCGGCCTCGGGGATCTCGTCGGGTTGCACGCCGGCGGCCCGCTGCTCCATGAAGGCGGACGACGTGATCTGACCGGCCAGCGTCGGCTTGTAGGAGATCCGCACGGCCCGGTCGCTGTCCTTGTCGATGAGGGTCACGGCGAGCTTGCCCAGCGGGTCCTTGCGGAGGTTTCCCTTGCCGAAGGTGCAGCCGGTCGTGAACTGCAGCCCATCCGCGAAGCACATCGCACCGTGCTCCTCGCCGGTCTCGACGATCGCGTACAGCTGCGTACCGCCCGAACGCTTCACCGCCAGCGTCCGCAGTGCGGCCAAACCGGTGCGCACGCCGACGACGCTGGCCCAGCAACGGTGTCCGTGGAACGCGAGGGCATCGGTCAGGACCTGAAGATCATTCATGCGGAGCACTCCTCATCTCTGCTGCATCCAGCGGCGCCCGCGCTGTCGCCGCGCGGCCTGGACACCACCTGAAGCGTCGCGCGCGGGCCAGCGAGGTGCCTAGGGGCGTAAGTCCCTCCCCGTCCCGCCCACCATGAGCCCAGGCATCGTCCCGGAGCCCCGCCCCGCGGCATACACCCGCATCTTCAGTGATGGTGAGATCGTCGCGAGAGGAGCTCAACGACCGGGCACTGGCTGGACGGCGGCGGCGATGGCCTGCAGCCGCTCGGGCACGACGGTGTAGTACACCCAGGTCCCGCGCCGCTCGCTCCGGACCAGGCCGGCCGCGCGCAACAGCTTGAGGTGATGGCTCGTCGTGGCGGCACTCTTGCCGATCAACGCCGAGACGTCACACGCGCACACCTCGTCGGCGTTGAGCAGCATCGACACGATCTTCACCCGGGCCGGATCGGCCAGCGCCTTGAACATCGCGGCAAGTGCCTGCGCCGAGTCATCGGCCACCCCTGACGCCGCCGGCGCGCAACAGCCGGACACCGTCAGCGATGGTGCGCCGGCCTGCGGCTCGGTCGTCGTCGCTGTCATGCGCTGATCCTACGTTGCCCGGGCAGATATTTCGAGATTCTTCGAATAAACGCTTCCCTGAGTCTCGAAGATCTGATTCGATGTCCATCGAATCAACGAGCTCTCACGAGGAGATCCACCATGGCCACTTCACCTCTCGCAGCCACCACTGGCTTCGACCTGCCCGTCGTCGTCATCGGCGCCGGCCCCGTCGGTCTGGCCGCCGCGGCCCATCTCGCCGAGCGACGCCTGCCCTTCACCGTCCTGGAGGCCGGGGACCACGCCGGCTCGGCCATGGCTGAGTGGGCCCACATCCGCACCTTCACGCCGTGGCAGTACATCGTGGACGCCGCCGCGGAGCGTCTCCTCGAGCCGACGGGCTGGACCCGGCCGGCGCAGCGCCAGTCCCCCACCGGCGGTGAGATCGTCGAGCAGTATCTCGAGCCGCTGGCCGCAGTGCTGGCGGACTCGGTGCAGACCCGGACCCGGGTCCTCGCGGTCTCCCGAGAGGGTCTCGACCGCTCGCGGACCCGGGGGCGCGCAGAGCGTGCCTTCGTGGTGCGCGTCCAGCGCGGGAACGGAAACGTGGAGGACCTGCGCGCGCGGGCCGTCATCGACGCGTCGGGCACGTGGGGGCACTCGAACCCGCTCGGCGCCTCGGGCCTGCCCGCTCTCGGAGAGGGTCAGGCCGCGGAGCAGGGCTTCCTCGTCGGCCCGCTGCCCGACGTGCTCGGCGCCGACCGCGGCCGGTTCGCCGGGCGCACCACCCTCGTCGTCGGCATGGGCCACTCGGCCGCGAACACCCTCGTAGCGCTGGCCCAGCTGGCCCGCGAGGTGCCCGGCACCCGGATCGTCTGGGCCATCCGTGGGCAGAGCGCGCGCCGCGTCTTCGGTGGTGGGACCGCAGACCAGCTGCCCGACCGCGGCCGGCTCGGCTCCGACCTCGCCGACCTCGTCACGACCGGAGCGCTCGAGCACGTCGCCGGGTTTTCGACCCGCGAGCTGCGGATCGCCCCCGACGGGCGCACCGTGACCGTCCTGGGCGACACCCCCGACGGCGTCCGCGAGATCGCCGGCGTGCACAACGTCGCGGCCGCGACCGGGTTCCGCCCCGACGTCGCCATGCTCTCCGAGCTGCGACTCGATCTCGACCCCGGCCTGCAGAGCCCGCGCGAGCTCGGTCCGCTCATCGACCCGGAGTCCCACTCGTGCGGCACGGTCCGCCCGCACGGCTGGCGCGAGCTCGCCCACGAGGCCGAGCCCGGCTTCTTCGTCGTCGGGATGAAGTCCTACGGCCGGGCCCCGACCTTCCTCATCACGACGGGCAACGAGCAGGTCCGCTCCATCGTCGCCCACCTCGCCGGGGACGACGCGGTCGCGGACGAGGTCCAGCTCGTCCTGCCCGAGACCGGTGTCTGCTCCTCGAGCAACGCCCTGACCGACGACGAGGTCGAGGCCGGAGCCACCCCCGACGAGGGATGCTGCGGCTCGGCCCCAGCAGCGGTGGACCCGCTCGAGCTGCAGACCCTGCGGGTCGGCTTCGCCACCGGCGTGCCCAACGGTCGTAGCGGTGACCCAGAGACCCGAGGCCTGCCGCTGATCGAGGTCCGGGAGCAGCGCGCCAGCGCCTGCTGCGGATGACCGAGGTCACCCAGGACCGTCGCCCGGCGCCTCGACGGCCCGGGCGACGGTCGCCCGTCTTCCACGGCTGGCGGATCGTCGCGGTCCTCGCCTTCACGGAGACGGTCAGCTGGGGCGTGCTCTACTACGCGTTCGCGGTGTTCCAGGTCCCGATGGGCGCAGAGCTCGGCCTGTCATCAGCCCAGCTGACGGGAGCGTTCTCCGTCGCGGTGCTCATGACCGGGGTCGCCGGAGTCTGGGTCGGCCGCTGGCTCGACGTCCGCGGGCCTCGAGGACTGATGACGGCCGGCGCGGCCGTGTCTGCCCTGCTCGTCGCCGCCTGGTCCCAGGTGCAGACCGCGGCGGGCCTGTACCTCGTGTTCGCCGGCATCGGCCTGGCCCGCGCGACCGTGCTCTACGAGCCCGCCTTCGCCGTCATCATCCGCTGGTTCGACCGCCAACGCGCGAACGCCCTCCTCGCCGTGACCCTGGTCGCCGGGTTCGCCTCCACGATCGCGCTGCCCACCTCCAACGCCCTGGCCGAGGCACTCGGGTGGCGTGACGCGCTGCTCGTGCTGGCCGCCGCACTGGCCGTCCTCACGGCGCTCCCCCACTGGCTGGTCCTGCGCCGGGACCCCGGGGACCTCGGCGTCCACCCCGACGGTGCCGACGGCGCGGCGACCCCACCCGCCCGCCGGCAACAGGCGCATCCCCCGGAGGACCCACGACCCGGGCTTCGGGCCACGGCGTCGTGGGCGGCCCGGCAACCGGCCTTCCGCTGGTATACCGCCGCGTTCGCCAGCCAGTCCGCAGCCGTCATCATCGTCGCGGTTCATCTCGTCCCCTTCCTCCGCGAGCAGGGACACACGCCCGGATTCGCCGCGACAGCCACCGGAGCACTCGGGGCGCTCTCGGTCACCGGGCGACTCGTGCTGACCGGCGCGGCCCGAGCCGTGCCGGTTGCGAGGGTGACGGCCGCGATGTTCGCCATCCAGGGCAGCAGCGTTCTCGTCCTCGCTCTCGCCGGGTCGTCCCAGGCCGGTGCACTCGCCTTCGTGCTCCTCTTCGGCATCGGTTTCGGCGTCGGCACCGTCGCGCGACCCGCCCTGCTCGCAGGCACCTTCGGGGTCACGGGCTACGCGACGACCAGCGGGCTCATGGTGCTCCTCATCACCCTCGCGACGACGCTCGGCCCCGTCGTCGCCGGAGTGGCCCGCACCGCGACCGGGACATACACCATCGTCCTGCTTGCCGTCGGCGGGCTCTGCGTCGTGGCGGCCGTCAGCCTGCTCCGCGGCGCCCCCGCCCCCCAGCCGCTCTCAAGCACGGGCGCGGTCAGCCCGAGGCTTCGAGGGTGAGCTGGGCGCGGTGATGGCGGTAGTGCAGCACGGGATAGCGGTAGACGTCCTCGAGCGTCATCAACGGCGTGAAGTATGGATCCCAGCTCGTCGGGAAAGGCATCCCGCAGGCCAGGCGCTCCTCCGTCTCGCGCTCGAGGCGCGCAACCAGGGCGGCGATGGTCCGGTCACACAACCCGCCCATCCGTCCGTCGTCGAAGACCAGCGCGCCGCCGCACGAGCCGAGGTAGTTGACCCAGTGGAACGGGACCCGGCCCGCGTCCAGCAGGGCCGCGAAACCCCGCCCGAACGGCGCCGGAAGCCGGCTGACCAGGCGCACCAGCGGCAGCAGCCGGCGCACGACGAGGAACCCGAAGACCATGTGGAAGAGCAGCTGTTCGTTGGTCCAGCGAGTGCCGTTGCTCCGCCGGCGCAGTAGCGCCGGTGTGGCTTTCGCTAGGAGGTCGTGCAGGTCCCGGCGAGCCCACTCGAGCTCAGCGGCGATGCCTTGGCGGTCGACCGTGGGCACCACAGCCATCGTCAGTGGCTTCGCTCGTGTGCGCCCAAGACGGACGCGAGCTGGTCGACGGTGGGCGAGGCCGCAAACTCGGCCGGTGTGGCATAGACCCGGCAAGCCAGCGCCGGCCCAGTCCCCGGAACCGCGAACGGGTCAGTGCCATCCAGCAGGAGCGTCGGGGAGCCGGTGAAGCCCAAGCGCTCCGCGTCCTCGAGAGTCTCCACGCTTTCCAGTTCGACCTCGATGTCGGCACCGATCCGCGCGGCGGCGACTTCGAGGTTCGCCAAGGCCGTCTGCCAGCTCGGGCAGCCATCGAAGTAGCCCAGGGTGACGTGCACACGCACCCGCTCATTCTCCCTCAGCCACCGACCCGCCGCTGTGCGGCTACCCGGTGCGGGGCGAGTACATGATCACGGCAACGCCGACGAGGCAGATGACTGCCCCGGCGATGTCGTACCGGTCGGGACGGAATCGGTCGAACCCCATTCCCCATGCCAGTGAACCCGCAACGAACACGCCACCGTACGCGGCGAGGATGCGGCCGAAATGAGGGTCTGGCTGCAGCGTCGCGACGAAGCCGTACAGACCGAGCGCGATGATCCCGCAGCCCATCCAGACCCAGCCCTTGTGTTCGCGCACGCCCTGCCATACGAGCCACGCGCCACCTATCTCAGCGATCGCGGCAGTCACGAACAGGGCGACAGACCTCAGGATGTCCACGAGCGCCATCCTGTCAGCGGTTCGGTCAAGCGATCCGCGATCGCAGACTCCGACTTCCGTGATCGACTTCGGTCCACGAGCTCGGACCCGACGGCCAAGGCCTGGTCGATGACCCGATGCAAGAGAGCCGACTGAGCAGGCGAGGGGACCGGCCAGTCGCCTCGAGGGCCAGGCACTGGGTCGGGCTCCTCTCGTGCCCTTTGCCTGTCGGCGAACACGACCGCCAACGAGGACGGGGAGTGCGAGGAACGCGCGCGCACATGCAGGACACGCAGGAGATCGAAGACACAGCGATAATGGCCTGCGCCGACGCGCGTGTGCGGGTTCCGGATGAACCAGCGATGGCCGGATATTGGCCGGGTACACGCGGTCAAAGCCAGTCCTGGGGGGACGCTAGCGGTTCAGGAAGGGCCTGAGGGACAATGGAATTCGCCAATCAAGGGGGTATGGGTCCGCCCTTTTAATCCGCCGGTCGTCGGTTCGAGCCCGACGGGGCCCACCACACGAATTTCCTTGTGTCAGAGGGACTCTCGCTGTCACTTCACCGAGCGCCGAGAACCCACGGAGGCGTCATGGCCGGTTTTGGCCGGGTACGCGCGAGCGCGAGAAGGAGCTACAAGGCTCGCAACCTCGTGCTCGGAGTCACGCCAGCCGTGGGGTCGCGCCTGCGCATCGTGTAGGGCTCGCGTGGCCGCGCACGTTCTCGACATCTGGGCCACTGGTCCCCCGCCGCAGGCTGTAGGTCGCGGCGGTGCGCGCACCATCTGGGAACAGCCTGCGGGGGACAGTGGCGCCGGGTCTGAGCTTGGATCGGCACAGCCGGCACATACGCGCAGGAAGGACTGCCCTGCCGAGATCCGTCGCTCCCAGCCGGCTGATCGCGCCATGAGCGGACGGTTCGGGTGTTGCCAGTTGGCCGAGTCCACCATCACGACGGCGAAGATGACTGCGCATCGGCTGTTGATCGCGGGGCCTCCTCCATGAGGTACGCACGGACTTATCCTGACGAGGTGGGACACACGGTCGCGAGCAGACCGGTCCCTGACGCGGACACGTGGGTGCGATCAGTGCTCGCGCAGCTCGGTCAGGTGTCGGCGGTCCATCGGGTGGGGCTGGCCCTCGCCGAAGGTGGTGGACGACGGCTGCTCTTCAGCGCGAGCGACCGCGACAACGAACGCAGCGTTGACTGGTGCGAGGTCGACGCCTACGAGGACGTCCCGCTGAACCACTCCGTGCGCACCGGCGAGGCGGTCGCGGGGTCGATGGACGACCTCGCCGCCCGCTATCCCGCATTCACGGGACGCCAGAGCCCGAAGACCCGCGCGCTCGCATCCATCCCGATCTTCGCAGCCGGCCACGTCCAGGGCGGATACGCGCTGTTCTACGACACGCCCCAACGCTTCGACGGCCCCCAACTCACTGAGCTGGACGCTCTCGCGGGGAGACTGGGCGCCGATCTGCGCCGGGTCCAGCGCGCCACCACCCACGCCAGCCGATCCCTCGAGGGCGCGCCCGTGCCGCACGGTGGGCTCGCTGCCACGTACTCCGTCGCCGCGGATCCTCGGGCGGTCGCCCCCGCACGCCACTTCCTGCGGAGCACCCTTTGGGCCTGGGGCGTTGACCAGGACACCGTCGACAACGCGGTCCTGTGCCTGAGCGAGCTGGTCACCAACGCGATCATCCACACCGACGCCGGCTGCGAGGTGCGGGTCGTGCTCGACCGCGGCGTACTCACCACGACCGTTCGCGACGAGGGCTCCAGCGTCGTCGCCGGTCTCAGCAACGTCACCGTGGATCCGCTGGCCGTGCACGGTCGTGGGCTTCAGCTCGTGGACGCGCTCTCGACGAGGTGGGGCTCGGAACTGGACGCCGTCGGGATGACCGTGTGGTTCATGCTCGAGCCGGCGTGATCATCGGTCGACCGATCAGTCTCTCGACAGTTGCCCACGGCGCCGTGACCACGCCCGACCTCGACGAGTGTCCCCTCCCATCCCAGGTCGCTCGGGGCGCGGAAGGGTGTCGGTGCACAACACCGTGATTGCGGCCCGTGAGTCAGGACCAGTAGTGCGCCATGCGGCCTGGTCGGTCCCGAGGTGTGACAGAGGCGCGACCGCGTCCCTCAGAGTCACGGAGGTGGGGCCGTACGCTGCATCCGTGATGCAGCCCCTCACCCTCACCCTCGACTGACCGATGGAGCTCGACCTCGCCCTCATGATTGGGGTGTTCGTGCTTCTCTCGGCAATCCTGTACTCGTCGGTCGGTCACGGTGGCGGCTCCGGCTACCTGGCGGTGATGGCCCTGTTTGCCGTCTCAACAGACGTGATGCGTCCTGCGGCGCTCGTTCTCAACATTGGCGTCGCCTCCATCGGGGCGATCGCATACATCCGCCGAGGCGCGTTCTCCTTCCGCGCCCTGTGGCCCTTCGCAGCCACCGCGATTCCCGCGGCGTACCTCGGTGGGCGCATGGACGTCCCAGGGCTCATCTACAAGCCTCTCCTGGCGGCGGTGCTGCTCTATTCCGCGTATTACCTGTTCTCGCCCAGGTCGGTTCCCCACGACGACCCGGACCTGAAGCCGCCCATCGCGCCGGCTCTGGCGTCCGGGGGCGGCTTGGGCCTGCTCGCCGGCCTGACCGGGATCGGTGGGGGCATCTTCCTCAGCCCCCTGCTGCTCTTCAACGGCTGGTGCTCGACCCGCAAGGCCTCCGGGGTGGCTGCCGTGTTCATCCTCGTCAACTCGGCCGCGGGCCTCGCCGGACAGCTCGGCACCCTAGCCTCGATCCCCTTGGCGTCCATGGCGGTTTGGCTGCCGACTGCCCTGGTCGGTGGCTATCTCGGCTCCCTCTACGGATCTCGAACCACAGCCACGAAGAACATCTACCGCTTACTGGCCCTCGTCCTCGTCGTCGCCGCGGTGAAGCTGCTGCTCACCCTTTCCGACTAGGACGGCACCGATCCGCTTGGCATCCGCCTCGAGCATCCGATGCCGCCGGCGAGGGCGGGCAGGACGGCGCGGTGGTGAGCGGTTCCCCGAAGATCTCCTCGTAGAGGTCGGCGCCGAAGCTGGTTCGCAGGGGCTTGCCGGGGACGATCTCGTGGCTCCGGGTGCCGTCCTCGAGGCGAGCCGCCCGAAGGAATGTGGCTGTCGGGATCTCGACCCGGAGGCGTTCGGCGAGCTCGTAGGCGTGGGTGACGAGGCAGACGTGAACCCCGGCGTCGGTGAGACCGTGGATCACCTCGGCGCCGATGATCGCGGCCTCGCGTTCGTTGGTCGAGGAGAAGGACTCGTTGCACAGGAGCA
>NZ_DASWVI010000144.1:0-1623 GCF_036401255.1 Nocardioides sp.
GGCATGGACGCCGTCGCGGTGGCGGACGCCGCCGAGCAGGCGGTCGCCGAGATCCGCGGAGGCGGGGGCCCGGTGTTCCTGGAGCTGCGCACCTACCGGTTCCGCGCGCACTCGATGTACGACCCCGAGCGCTACCGCGACAAGGAGGAGGTGGCGCTGTGGCGGCAGCGCGACCCGATCGACCAGCTGGCCGCACGGCTGCGCGCCGACGGCGTCCTCGACGACGCCCAGTGGGACGCGATGCGCGCCGAGACGCTGGCGGCCGTGGACCGCGCCACCGAGGCCGCGGACGCCGCACCCCTCGAGCCGGTCGAGGACCTCACCCGCTTCGTGTACTCCGAGGAGGTCCGGTCATGACCACGACGACGACCGCGCGCGCGGCGACCACCACGCCCACCCGGACGACGTACCGCGAAGCCATGCGCGAGGCGATCCGCGACGCCCTGCGCCGCGACGAGCGGGTCTTCCTGATGGGCGAGGACGTCGGCCGTTACGGCGGCTGCTTCGCGGTCAGCCTCGGCCTGCTCGAGGAGTTCGGGCCCGAGCGCGTCCGCGACACCCCGCTGTCGGAGTCGGCGTTCGTCGGTGCCGGCATCGGCGCCGCCATCCAGGGCCTGCGCCCGATCGTCGAGGTGATGACGGTCAACTTCAGCCTGCTCGCCCTCGACCAGATCATGAACAACGCCGCCTCGCTGCTGCACATGTCCGGAGGGCAGTACGACGTGCCGCTGGTGATCCGGATGACGACCGGCGCCGGGCGCCAGCTCGCCGCCCAGCACTCCCACAGCCTCGAGGGCTGGTTCGCCCACATCCCGGGCCTGCGGATCGTGACGCCGGCGACCCTCGAGGACGCCCGCGGCATGCTGGCCGGGGCGCTCGCGGACCCCGATCCGGTCCTCCTCTTCGAGCACGGCTCGCTCTACACGATGAAGGGGCAGCTCGCCGCGGACGCCGGGGCGGTCGACATCGACCACGCCGCCGTACGCCGGAACGGCACCGACGTCTCGCTGATCACCTACGGCGGGATGCTGCCCCGGACCCTGGAGGCCGCCGAGGCGCTGGACGCCGAGGGCGTCTCCGCGGAGGTCGTCGACCTGCGGACCCTGCGCCCGCTCGACGACGCGACGATCACCGACTCCGTCCGCCGCACCCACCGCGCCGTCGTCGTCGACGAGGGCTGGCGCAGTGTCAGCCTGTCGGCCGAGATCGTCGCCCGGATCCAGGAGCAGGCCTTCTACGACCTCGACGCGCCGGTCGAGAGGGTCTGCTCCGCCGAGGTGCCGATGCCCTACGCGCGCCACCTCGAGCACGCCGCCCTGCCGCAGGTCGAGGACGTCGTGGCGGCCGCGCACCGGACCAAGGGCTGACGATGGCCGAGTTCACGATGCCCTCCCTCGGCGCCGACATGGACGAGGGCACGCTCCTGGAGTGGCTGGTGCACCCCGGCGACGAGGTCCACAAGGGCGACGTCCTCGCCGTCGTGGACACCTCCAAGTCGGCCGTCGAGGTGGAGTCGTTCGCCGCCGGCGTCGTCGAGGCGCTGCTGGTCGAGCCCGGCACCACCGTGCCGGTCGGCACCGTGCTCGCCACGCTCACCGAGGTGGGTGCGACACCGCGGCCGGC
>NZ_DASWVI010000145.1:0-14135 GCF_036401255.1 Nocardioides sp.
ACCACCGCTTCGTCGCGGCGCTCAGCGGTACGCCGGGCGCCACGTGGACCGCCGCGACCGGCGCGGAGCAGCCCGACGCGGCGGCGTACGGGATCGCCCTGCTCAGCAGGCACCCGGTCCGCGCGTGGCAGGTGGTGCGGCTGCCGGCGCTGCCCACCCGGGCGCCGATGTGGTTCCGCGGCAGCCGCCTGCCCACGCTGGTGCGCGACGAGCCGCGGGTCGCGGTCGCCGCGGAGATCGAGACACCGCTGGGTTGCCTGACGGTCGCGAACACGCACCTGTCGTTCGTGGACTACTGGAACGGCCGGCAGCTGCGGCGGCTCGTCGCCGCGCTCGACGGGATGCCGCGCCCGCTCGTCCTGGTCGGCGACCTGAACATGGGACCCGAGCGCGCGGCGGACGTCACCGGCCTACGGTCGCTCGCCGACCACCCGACGTTCCCGGTCGACGCCCCGCACGAGCAGCTCGACCACGTGCTCGCCGACGGCCCCGTCACGGCGACCGCCTCCGAGGCGCGCGCGCTGCCGCTCTCGGACCACTGCGCCCTGGTGGTCGAGCTGGGCGGGTGAGCGCCGGCCGGGGGCCGGGTCAGTGCTCCTGCGGCACCAGCGCGCCGACGGGCTGGCCGATCCCCTGCAGCAGCTCGCCGAACCACGGCACGGAGGTGTCGAACGCCTTGCCCCCGCGGATCCGCGGGAACTCGCAGACCCGGAGCTCGTCGCCGGCCTCCTCGTCCTGGCCGACGACACCGCTCTCGCCGCGCAGCGCCGCGTCGACCGCGAGGTCGGAGCAGGCCCGGATCAGCGCGAGGTCCTCGTCGTTGGCGGCCGCGGAGCGGGAGAAGTACCCGCTCTTCTGCACCATGGTCTTCTCGGCACCGATCAGGTGGCCGAACTGCTTGGCGAACCAGGCGCCGGGGTTGATCGTGTCGATCTTGACGTGGCCGAACGCGTCGCGCTTGGGCTCCTCGCCGCGGGCGAGCATCTCCTCCACGATCGTGGAGACGCCGGCGCCCTCGGACAGGAAGATGTTCACGCAGCCGAGCTCGTCCATGACGGCCTCGAGCCGCTGGGCCTCCGCGGCGATGTCGAACTCGAGCTCGGGCACGTAGACGGCGTGCACGTCCCAGTGCGCAGCAGTGTTGTTGCCGAAGCCGGAGAACTCCTGCTCGGCCACCCACTCGCGGTACTTCACCGCGGTCGCGGCGGTCAGCCAGCCGCAGTTGCGGCCCATGACCTCGTGGATGATCAGCATCCGCGGGTTGGAGGAGTGCTCGGCGATGATGTTGCGGGCGAACAGCGCGCCCTGCTCGGCGGCCGTCCACGCGCCCAGCGACTGGCGGATCGGCACGACGTCGTTGTCGATGGTCTTGGGCAGCCCGACGACCGTGAGCTCGTAGTCGTTCTCGTGGAGGTACGCCGCGAGGTCGGCCGCCGTCGTGTTCGTGTCGTCGCCGCCGATGGTGTGCAGCACGTCGACGCCGTCCTTGGTCAGCTGCTCGGCCGCCACGTGCAGCGGGTCCTGGCCCTCCTGGACGAGCCCGCGCTTGACGCAGTCCTTGACGTTGGTGAGCTTGACCCGGCTGTTGCCGATGGGGCTCCCGCCGTAGCGGTGCAGCAGGTGCGCGGTCTTGCGCATCTCGGGCGTGACGGTGATGTGCTTGCCGCCGAGGAGGCCGGCGTACCCGTTGAGGTAGGCGATGATCTCGATCTCGGGCTCGAGCTCGGTGTAGCGCTCGATGAGGGCCCCGACGGCCGAGGACAGGCACGGGGCGAGGCCCCCGGCGGTGAGGAGCGCAACGCGGCGGACGGTCATGGGGGTTCTGGCTCTCTCTGCTCGCGGGCCCCGGCTCGGGCACCTTTGGACGTTTCCAACAGATACTTCGACTCTAGTCGGGCCAAAGCCCGACGGCCACCCTCCCGACCGGGCCCAAAGGCATCGATGTGCGGGCCCAACGGCCCGGTGGCCGAGGGTTCTCGCAGACCTCGATACTGGCTCTCGTGACCGATCCCGTCCAGCCCGTGCGAGCCTCGCTGACCCTCGACCCGGCCTTCCGCGTCGGTCCCGTCGACCCGCGCCTGCTCGGCTCGTTCGTGGAGCACCTGGGCCGCTGCGTCTACACCGGGATCTTCGAGCCGGGCCACCCGGCGGCCGACGAGCGGGGCTTCCGGCGCGACGTGCTCGACCTTGTCCGCGAGCTGGGCGTGAGCGTCGTGCGCTACCCGGGCGGCAACTTCGTGTCGGGTTACCGCTGGGAGGACGGCGTCGGCCCGGCGGACGAGCGGCCCACCCGCCTCGACCTGGCCTGGCACACGATCGAGACGAACGCGTTCGGCACCGACGAGTTCATGGCGTGGTGCCGCGAGGCCGGCGCCGAGCCGATGATGGCCGTCAACCTCGGCACCCGCGGCACCCAGGAGGCGCTCGACCTGCTCGAGTACTGCAACCACCCCGGCGGCACCCGGCTCTCCGACCTGCGCCGGGCCAACGGCGCCGCGGAGCCCCACGGCGTACGCCTGTGGTGCCTGGGCAACGAGATGGACGGCGACTGGCAGATCGGGGCGATGACCGCCGCCGAGTACGGCGCGCTCGCCGCGCGCACCGCCCGCGCGATGAAGATGGCCGACCCGCGGATCGAGCTGGTCGCCTGCGGCAGCTCCCACAGCGGCATGCCGACGTTCGCGAGCTGGGAGGCGACCGTCCTGGAGCAGTGCTACGACGCCGTCGACTACGTCTCGCTGCACAGCTACTACGACCCGAGCGGCAAGTCGGTCGCAGAGTTCCTGGCCGGTGCGGTCGACCTGGACCGCTCCATCGAGGAGGTGGTCGCCACCGCCGACCACGTCGGCGCGCGGCTGCGCTCGCGCAAGCGGCTCCGGGTCTCGGTCGACGAGTGGAACGTCTGGTACGTCTCGCGCTGGGACCCCGCCTCCGTGACGGAGTGGGAGCAGGCGCCCCGGCTGCTCGAGGACGTCTACGACGACACCGACGCGACGATGGTCGCCAGCCTGCTGATCACGCTGCTGCGCCACGCCGACCGGGTCGGCATCGCCTGCCTCGCCCAGCTGGTGAACGTGATCGCACCGATCCGCACCGAGCCGGGCGGCGCGGCCTCGCAGCAGACGACGTTCGCGCCGTTCGCGCAGATCGCCGCCGCGGCGCGCGGGTCGGTGCTGCGCGTCGAGCCGGAGGTCGCGACGTACGAGAGCGAGCTCGGCGACGTGCCGTACGTCGACGCGACCGCGACGTACGACGAGGAGACCGGCGACCTCGCGCTCGTGCTCGTCAACCGGGCGACCGACCGGCCGGCGCACATCGAGGTCGACCTGCGGGCCTTCGGCGACGCCTACGGCGGCCGGCTCGAGGTGCGCCTCGACCCGGTCTCCTGGCAGGTGGTCAGGCCGCAGCGGGCTCCTCGGCCCGGTTCGTGACCTCCCGGGCGGCGTGCGGGAGCACCCGGCCCAGCAGCACGGTCAGGCCGGCGCCGGCGAGCGACAGGGCCACCAGGACCAGCCAGATCGGCGACGGTCCGCGGTCGAGCAGCCAGGCGAACGCGACCGGCGCGATCGTGCTGGACAGGTTCCAGGCCAGCTGGATCAGCGACAGGTAGCGCCCGCGCAGGTGCTCGGGCGCGGCCTCGGCGGACAGCGCCCCGAGCACCGGGCCCCCGAGCAGCTCCCCGACGGTGTAGACGGCCGAGCCGGCGATCATCACCGTGGTCGCGAGCGCGACCGAGAGACGGCTCGCGCCGAGCAGCACGACGAACGACGCCGCGAAGACCAGGTTGCTCAGCAGCAGCACCCGCCAGCGGCGGGCCCCGGTCATGGCCCGCACGACCAGACCCTGGCCGAACCCGACCATGACGGTGTTGATCGTGAACACCGCGCCGGTGACCCAGCCCGAGAGCCCGAGGACGGTCGTGGCATAGACCGGCACGGCGAAGTTGAGCACCATCATCGCGGTCGAGAACACCAGCTGGGTGACCCACAGCAGCCGGTAGGGCCCGTCGCGCAGCACCGTGCCCCACGCGCCCTCCACGGCCCGGTGCGCCGCCCGGACCGTCGGCGGCACCGCGAGCAGCAGCGCGAAGGCCACGACGTACGACAGCGCGTTGACCAGCACCACGGTGAAGTACGCCGCGGTGGTGCCGATCGTGATCGCGAGGCCCGAGAGCAGCCCGCCGACCGCGAAGCCCACGTTGCGCAGCGCCCCGAGGAACCCGAACCACTTCTCGCGCTCCCCCGGCGCCGAGATCGCGGCGACGATGTTGCCGTAGGAGCCCCAGAACGCCGTGCGCCCGACGGTGACCACGACCGTCCAGGCGGTCAGCCCCCAGAACGAGTCGGTCGCCAGGTAGGCGAGGAAGCCGGCGGCCTGGAGCAGGTTGCCGGAGAGCAGCACGTGCTTGGCGCCGTACCTGTCGACCAGGCCGCCGAGGAGCGGGCCGGCGGGCAGCGCGACCGCCGACGCGAGCGAGATCGCCGCACCCACCTGCACCAGCGACAGGTCGGTGGTGACGAGGAAGTAGAGCATCGAGACCGGCATGAACACGCCGCTGCCGACCGCGTCGATGGCGATCGCGGTGACGAACCTGCGGTGGTGGCCGAGGGACGGGAACCCCAAGGCGGTGGTGAGGCGGTCGAGCACCCTGCCATCCTCCGGGGTCGGGGCCCGTGTGGGCCAACGAGTTGTCGCTAGTGTCCTGCCATGACGTTCTCGATCGTGGCCCGCTCCGCCGACGGTGAGTCGTGGGGCGTGGCCGTGGCCTCCAAGTTCCTGGCCGTCGGGTCGGCCGTGCCGGCCGCCGTGGCCGGCGTCGGCGCGATCGCCACCCAGGCCGACGCCAACGTCGCCTACAAGGGCCAGGCGCTCGCCCACCTCGACGACGGTGCGACCGCCGAGGTCGCGCTGCAGCGGCTGCTGGAGGAGGACGAGGGCCGCGACCACCGCCAGGTCGGCATCGTCGACGTGGACGGCAACGCGGCCAGCCACACCGGCTCCGCGTGCCTCGACTGGGCCGGGAGCCGCACCGGCCCCGGCTACGCGATCCAGGGCAACATCCTCACCGGGTCCGAGGTCGTCGACGCGATCGAGGCGGCCTGGCTCGCCTCGCCCGAGGACGCCCCGCTCGCCCACCGGCTGCTCGAGGCCCTCACCGCCGGCGACGCGGCCGGCGGCGACTCCCGGGGCCGCCAGTCCGCGGCGCTGCTCGTCGTGCGCGACGGCGCCGGCTACGGCGGTCTCGACGACATCGCGGTCGACCTGCGCGTCGACGACCATGCGGCTCCGATCACCGAGCTGGCCCGGCTGCTCGAGCTCAACGACCTCTACCTCACCGCCTCCACCGAGGACGAGAAGGTGCCGGTCACCCCCGAGCTCGCCGACGAGCTCGACCGCCTCGCCCGCGGGTCCGGAGCACGCGACTTCGCGGCCTGGGTCGGCACCGAGAACTACGAGATGCGGGTCGCGCCGGACGGATCCTGGATCGACGAGAAGGTGCTCGCGATCATCCGGGGCGACCGGTCGTGAGCGTCCTCGCGATCGACGCCGGCACCACGGGGGTCACCGCGGTCGTCGTGGAGCACGACGGCTCGATCGCGGCCAAGGGCTACGAGGAGTTCGCCCAGCACTTCCCACGGCCCGGGTGGGTGGAGCACTCGCCGGAGGAGATCTGGCAGGCCACGCTCCAGGCGGTCCGCGACGTGCTGCAGGGGTACGACGCCGCGCGGCTCGAGGCGGTCGGCATCACCAACCAGCGCGAGACCGTGCTGCTCTGGGACCGCGAGACGCTCGGCTCCCCCCGCCGGGCGATCGTGTGGCAGGACCGGCGTACGGCCGACCTGTGCACGCGGCTGCGGGAGGCGGGGCACGAGCAGCGGGTCAGCGAGCTGACCGGGCTGCGGCTCGACCCGTACTTCTCCGGCACCAAGCTGATGTGGCTGGCCGAGAACGAGCCCCACACCTGGGCGCTCGTCGAGTCGGGGCGTTATGCGATCGGCACGGTCGACTCCTACCTGATCGCGCGGATGACCCGCGGCACGTGGCACGCCACCGACGTCTCGAACGCGTGCCGGACGCTGCTGTTCGACCTCGCGGCCGGCGACTGGTCCGACGAGCTGTGCGCGCTGTTCGGGGTGCCCCGCGACGCGCTGCCCGAGCTGGTGCCCAACTGGGGCGAGATCGCGACCACCGACCCGCGGTCCTTCCTCGACCTGTCGCTGCCGATCTCCGGGCTGGCCGGCGACCAGCAGTCCGCACTGTTCGGGCAGACCTGCTTCGACGAGGGCGACTCCAAGTGCACCTACGGCACCGGGTCGTTCATCCTCACCAACACCGGGTCGACGATCCCGCACTCCGACGCCGGGCTGCTCGCGACCGCCGCGTGGCGCTCGCCGGACGGCGCGCTGACCTACGCCTCCGAGGGCGCGATCTTCGTGACCGGCGCGGCCGTGCAGTGGCTGCGCGACGGGCTCCAGCTCGTCGGGTCGGCCGCGGAGACCGAGCCGCTGGCCCGCACGGTGCCCGACACCGGCGGCGTGGTGTTCGTGCCGGCGCTCACCGGCCTCGGCGCACCGCACTGGGACCCGCACGCCCGCGGGACGATCGTCGGCATCACCCGGGGCACCACCCGCGCCCACCTGGTCCGCGCGACCCTCGAGGCGATCGCGTTCGAGGTCCGCGACGTGCTCGAGACGCTCGCAGGCGCGGGGGCGGGCCTCTCGGCGCTGCGCGTCGACGGCGGCGCCTCGGCCAACAACCTGCTCTGCCAGATCCAGGCCGACCAGATCGGCGTACCCGTCGAGCGCCCGGCGACGGTCGAGACGACCGCGCTCGGTGCGGCCTTCCTGGCCGGTCTCGGCGCCGGGGTCTGGGACTCCACCGACGACCTGCGCGAGACCTGGACCCTCGACCGCCGCTTCGAGCCCCAGCTCGACCGCGCCGCGGCGGACGCCGCCCACGCCCAGTGGACCCGCGCGGTCGAGCGGTCGAAGGGCTGGGCCGACTAACCCGGCCTACCGTCGCAGCCTGTCCAGCGCGGCCCGGGCGGCGTCGCGGGCGGCGGTGGCCTCCCGGAGCGCCGCGCCGGCCTCGTCGCGGGCCTCCTCGGCCTCGCTGATCTCGTCGTCGACCTCCTCGGCCGCCGACTCGAGCTCGGCGATCCGGCCGCGCAGCTCCGCGATCTCGGCCTGGAGCTGCAGGCTGCGCGCCTCGAGCTCGTCGTACGCCGCCGTGGTCTCCTCGTGCGCGGCGGTGGCCTCGGCGAGCTCCTCCTCCGCGGTGGCCAGCGCCTCCTCGGCGGCCGCGAGCGTCTTGCGGTCGGCCTCGGGGTCGGGCACCACGTGCAGCTCGGGCCGGGGCGGCGGCTCCGCCTCGCGGGACGGCGCCTCGAAGCCCAGGGCCTCCGGGACGGCGATCGCCCCCGCCACGTCGGCGGGGTCCAGGCCCGTGGTGGCCAGGGCGCTCACGAGCATCCCGCTGCGCACCGCCCTCGCGCAGTCGGCGTCGACCATCGCGGCGGTCAGCGTCGCCTCGACCTGGTCGGCGACCGCGTCGGTGACCTTGGTGCCCTCCTCGCGTGCGGTACGCCGGGCCTGCGTGGTCACCGCCGCCGTCAGCTGACGCCGTTGCCTGGTCAGCTCCCGCAGCGCGTCGCCCGACATCGACGCCTGCGCCTCGCGCAGCGCCGCACCGACCGAGAGCACCTGCTCGACCTGGGCGGTCTCGCGCCGGACGAGCAGGTTCACGACCCAGGCCGCGACCGACGGCTTCCTCAGCGCCTTGACCCGTGGGGCCAGGTCGGTGCCCTTCAGGGCCTTCGCGCGGGCGTCGCGGGCGGGGGTGAAGTCGGGCAGCGGGAGCCCGTAGAGCTCGTCGGCGATCTCGAGGAGCTCGCTCACAGGCGCACCCATCGGCCCCGCCGGCTGCCCAGCGGCTCATCGTCCTCGCCGACGTGGACGTGCTCGACGACGAGGCTCAGCAACGAGGACCAGCCCGCGTCGGTGCGCGTCTCGAGCCGGACGCCCACCCAGGTCGGTGCGTCAGAGAGCCGAGGCCCCCACTCGGTGTCCTCGAACTCCGCTGCCCGGAACGGGCCACCCGGGGCCGGCGCCGTGCCGGCGAACGCCTCCGCGAGGTGCCGATGCCGCCAGGCCAGCAGCTGCACGACCGCCCGGTGCTCGCCGCTGCCGGTCACGACGTCGTGGAGGTCGCTGTCGGGGTCGAGGAGCATCACGACCCGGGCCGGCTCCCCGTTGGCGACCATCAGCGACGAGACGGTGAGCCCAGCCCGCTCCCGCCCCGCGCCGGCGGTGACCAGCGCGACCGCGCCGCCGAGCCGGCCGCGGAACCGGCGTACCGGGTCGGGCTCGGGGTCGAGGAACGGGTGCTCGGAGTGGATCGTCACGACGCGAGCTTGGGCTCCTCGTCCTCGCCGTCGCCCTTGGCACCCCGCTCGGCGTCCTTGTCGGCCTTCTTGGCCTCCTCCTTGGCGCGGGAGGCATACATGTCGACGTACTCCTGGCCGGAGAGATGCATGATCTCGTACATGATCTCGTCGGTGATCGACCGGAGGATGTAGCGGTCGTTCTCCATCCCGTCGTAGCGGGAGAAGTCCAGCGGCGCGCCGAACCGGACCACCGGCCGGGTGAACCGCCCGAACTTCTTGCCCGGCGGAGCGATCTCGTCGGTGCCGACCACGGCGACCGGGATCACCGGGACCTTCGCCTCGAGCGCCAGCCGGGCGACCCCGACCTTGCCGCGGTAGAGCCGGCCGTCGTGCGAGCGCGTCCCTTCGGGGTAGATGCCGAACAGCTCCCCCTCGGCCAGCACCCGCTTGGCGGAGATGATCGCGCCCTCCGCGGCGCCGCCGCCGGAGCGGTCGATCGGCACCTGGCCCGAGCCGGCGAAGAACGTCCGCTGCAGCCAGCCCTTGACGCCCTTGCCGGTGAAGTACTCGGCCTTCGCCACGAACGTCACGCGCCGGGGCAGCGTCAACGGCATGAACAGCCAGTCGGCGTACGAGAGATGGTTGCTCGCCAGGATCGCGGGACCCTCCAGCGGCACGTTCTCGGCGCCGTAGACGCGGGGCCGGAAGACCAGGCGCAACCACGGCCCGAGGGCGATCCACTTCAAGAACCAGTAGAACACCGACGACCTCCCAACCAGCCCGAGACATCCGACGGGCGAAGCCTAGACCGTCGCGCGCGACTTGCCCCATACCGCGGTCGCCAGGCGGCCCGGGTGGTGCACAATCCGGCCATGACGATCCATCCCCTCGCGACTCCCTTCTCGAGTGCCGCACGGCCCGAGCTCACCGGCGGTCGCCGGGTCGGCGTGCTGCTCAGCCACGGCTTCACCGGGCAGCCGGCCTCGGTGACGCCGTGGGGCCAGGCGCTCGCCGCGCAGGGGTACGCCGTCGAGGCGCCGCGCCTCCCGGGTCACGGCACCACCTGGCAGGAGCTGAACACGCTGTCGTGGGCGGACTGGTACGCCGAGATCACCCGCGTGTTCGAGAAGCTCCACGCGGAGAACGACGCCGTCGTCGTCGGCGGCCTGTCGATGGGCGGTGCGCTCACGCTCCGGCTCGCCGCGGACCACCCGGACCGGGTCGCCGGCGTGGTCGTCGTCAACCCGGCGCTGGCCACCAAGCGGCTCGACGTGAAGCTGTTGCCGGTGCTCAAGCACGTCGTACCGTCCTTCCCCGGCATCGCCAACGACATCAAGAAGGCCGACGTCCAGGAGCACGGCTACGACCGCACCCCGCTCAAGGCGATCCACTCGATGATGCGCGCCTGGCCCGGGCTGGTCCGCGACCTCCCGCGGATCACCGCCCCGATGCTCTACTTCCGCTCGACCGAGGACCACGTGGTCGACGAGGCGACCGAGCCGCTGATCCTCTCGGGGGTCTCCTCGCGCGACGTGACCGTGACCCGGTTGCCGAACAGCTACCACGTCGCCACGCTCGACAACGACGCCGAGCAGATCTTCGCGGACTCGGCGGCGTTCGTCGCCCGCGTCACCTCCGGTTCGTAGCGCGGGCATACGCTCGTGGGTGTGCAGCCGGAACGACCCGACCAGCCGGACCGTCCCGAGGGTGACGACGAGGACCAGGCCTGGCGTGCCATCGTCGAGAACTACGGCGAGCGCGCCGAGCTCGACGAGCCTCCTGCCCCCGAGCCTCCGCGACAGCCGGACGCGCCCTTCGGCGGCCGGTTCGGCGACCTGCGCTCCTTCGGGCACGAGGACGAGGACGAGCCGTTCATCGCCGAGGAGGAGGGCTTCGAGCCGCCCGAGCCGCCCCCGGTGCCGCGGACGACGCCGGACCGGCTGGCGGCGTGGATCGGCGTGTTCGGCTCCCCAGCCGTGCTGCTCACCTCCCTGATCTTCTCGATCTCCCTGCCGACCTACGTCGGGTACCTGCTCATCGCGGGCTTCGTCGGCGGCTTCCTCTACCTGGTCTTCCAGATGCCCCGCGGACCCCGCGACCCCTGGGACGACGGCGCCCAGGTCTAGCGTCCCGCGGGTTGAGGTCCTGCCCCACGCACCTGACCTATCGGTCGTCCCGCCCGCGGATCCGCAGCAGATACGTCAGGTGCGTGCGGAACGACGGGTGCCACCGACCGACCAACGGGGCGAGTCGTTAGGGTGCAGCCGTGAGCGCCCACGAGTCGGTCGAGATCACCGGCCACCTGATGGACCACGGGATCCTCTCCCGCGTCCTGGACGACATCCGCGAGTACGGCGGCGACTACGCCATCGAGCGGTTCGACGTCGGCCGGGAGACCGATGACCCGTCGCACGCGGTGATCACCGTGACCGCCGAGGACGGGGACTCCCTGGAGCGGCTGCTGATGCGGCTGCAGACGCGCGGGGTCAACCAGGTCGACCCGGGCGAGGCGACGGTGGCCGAGGCCGACCGGGACGGGGTCTTCCCCGACCACTTCTACTCCACGACCAACCTGGAGACCCGGGTCCGCATCGAGGGCGCATGGCTCCAGGTCGAGAACCCGGAGATGGACTGCGGGCTCGTGCTCGAGCGGTCGGCGGACGGGCGACCGGCGCGCGTGTTCACGCTGCCGATGTCCGACGTACGCCGGGGCATGCTGGTCGTCACCGGCGCCTCGGGCATCCGGGTGACGGTGCCGGCCCCCGATCGCACCGCCGGCGCGTTCGGCTTCATGGAGTCCGAGGTGTCCTCGGAGAAGCCCCAGGCCGTCCTGGTCCGCCAGGTCGCCGACGGGATGCGCGAGGCGAAGGCCGCCGGCAAGAAGGTCCTGTGGGTCGGCGGCCCGGGCGTCGTCCACACCGGCGCCGCGCCGGCGATGGTGGCGCTCGTGCACGCCGGGTACGTCGACGTGCTGTTCGCCGGCAACGCGCTGGCCACCCACGACATCGAGTCCGCGCTCTACGGCACCAGCCTCGGCGTCGACCTCGCCCAGGGCCGGGGCGTGGAGCACGGCCACGAGCACCACATCCGCGCGCTCAACACGATCCGCAGGGAGGGCTCGATCCGGGCCGCCGTCGAGAGCGGCGTGCTCACCGGCGGCATCATGCACGCGATGGTGACCCACGAGAAGACGTTCGTGCTGGTCGGCTCGGTGCGCGACGACGGGCCGCTGCCCGATGTCTACACGGACGTGATCGAGGGTCAGCGCGCGATGCGGGCCAACCTCACCGACGTCGGGTTCTGCCTGATGGTCGCGACGATGCTGCACTCGGTGGCCACCGGCAACATCCTGCCGGCGTCGGTGCCCCTGGTGTGCGTGGACATCAACCCCGCGACGGTGACCAAGCTCGCGGACCGCGGCTCGTCCCAGGCGCGCGGGATCGTCACCGACGTCGGGCTGTTCCTCGAGCAGCTCGCCGTCGAGCTCGTGCCCGAGTACCGGCGCTCCTGAACGTCTGCCGGGCCAGCTCGGCGGCCCCGATCGCCCCGGCCTCGGGGCCGAGCGCCGCCCGGACCACGGGCGGGATCACGCGGTGCGGGGCACCCACGAGCGACTCGCGGAGCGCGGACCGGGCGGGCTCGAGCAGCAGGTCGCCGGCGGCCGACAGCCCGCCGCCGACCACGACGATCTCGGGGTCGAAGGCTGCCACCAGGTTCGCCACGCCGACGCCGAGCCACTCCCCGACCGAGGCGAACGCCTCCAGCGCGACCGCGTCGCCCGCGGCGGCCGCCGCGGTCACCATCGGGCCGGTCAGCCGGTCCGGGTCGCCCTCGCACGCCGCCTCGAGCGACGTCGGCCGCTCGCCGATCCGGGCCCGCGCGTGGCGCACCAGCGCGTTCCCGCTGGAGTACTGCTCCCAGCACCCGGTCCCGCCGCACTCGCAGGCCTGCCCGCCCGGGACCACCTGCATGTGCCCGAACTCGCCGGCCATGCCGTTGTGGCCGCGGTGGACCGCGCCGGCGAGGACGACCGCGCCGCCGATGCCGGTGCCCATCGTCACGACGAGCGCGTCGGCGGCGTTGCCGACCGCACCGTAGGTCAGCTCGGCCCGGGCCGCGCAGTTGGCGTCGTTGTCGAGCACCACCGGGGCGCTCCAGCGCTCGGCCAGACGCGCGCGGACGCCCTCGTCGCGCCAGGGCAGGTGCGGCGCGAAGCGCACCCGCTCCCCCTGGGCGTCGACGAAGCCGGCGGCCGCGATCCCGATCGCGCCGATCCGCCGCAGACCGGCGATCTCCTCGACCGCCTCGGTCAGGGCGTCCTCGACCAGCCGCGCCTCGACCCGACGCCCCGGGGTCGTACGCCGAGCCGTGCGCAGCACCCGCCCGCTGCGCGAGACGGCCGTCGCCAGCACCTTCGTCCCGCCGATGTCGACGCCGATGAACAGGGGCACCCGAGCCGCCCCCTAGCGCCGCGACAGGTCGGCGGCACCGATCAGCCCGGCCCGGTTGCCGAGCCGGGCCTTGCGGATCTCCGGGATCGGCCGGAAGCCGCGGCCGACCAGCTGCCCGGCGAACGCGGTGCGGGTGGGGTCCAGCAGCAGCTCGTCGGCCTCGCTGACACCGCCGCCGACCACGACGACGCCCGGGTCGAGGATCTCGGTCAGCGACGCGATGCCCTCACCCAGCCACCGGCCGAGCTCGGCCAGCTGCTGGCGGGCCCCCTGGTCGCCGTCGCGGGCGGCCTCGGTGATCAGGGGCCCGGTGATCTTCGCGATGTCGCCCCCGGCCCGCTCGAACATGCCGTGGGCGATCATCGCGCCGGACATGGCGGCCGCGCGGGCCTCCCGCACCAGGGCCGAGCCGCTGGCGTACTGCTCGAAGCAGCCGTGCTTGCCGCAGCCGCACAGGATCCCGTTGGGTACGACGCGCATGTGGCCGATCTCGGCGCCGACGCCGTTCGCGCCGCGGTAGACCTCGCCGTCGAGCACCAGGCCGCCGCCGACGCCGGTGCCGACCGTGACGAGCAGGAGGTCGTCGGCGTCGTGCCCGGCGCCGAAGATGAACTCACCCCAGGCGGCGGCGTTGGCGTCGTTCTCGATGACCACCGGCAGGTCGACACGCTTCTCGAGCTCGCTCTTGAGGTCCTCGTTGCGCCACGCGACGTTCGGTGCGAACAGCACGACCGCGCGGGCCTTGTCGACGTACCCCGCCGCACCGACCCCGACGGTCTCGATCGCGTGGCGGGAGCGCAGCTCCACCACCAGGCCCGCGATGGCCTCCTCGATCGCCTCCGCGTCGGTCGCGGGCGACTCGACACGCAGCTCCTCGAGGATCGTGCCCGACTCGTCGACCACCCCTCCGGCGATCTTCGTCCCACCGACGTCGATGCCACACGCCAGGCTCATCTCTCTCCATCCTCAGGTCCGTCCGGAGCGTCCGGGTCGTCCGGGTCCTCCGGGTCCTCCGGCCACGCGCCGGGGTCGTCGTCGAGATCGATCCGCTCCACACCACCGGGGCCGCTGCGCGCGCCGCGGTCGTCGGGCACCGTCGTCGCGAGCAGGCCCGCGGCGGCCTGCAGCAGCGCGGTCGCCGCCGTGCTCAGCTGCGCACGCACCTCCGGGGTGGTCTGGCGCAGCACGTGGACGGTGCGGCAGATCGGGCAGTACGTGCACTCGGCCGCACCGGTCGCGAGGTGCTCGTCGACGTCGTGCGCGGCGCGGGCGGCCTGGCCGGCCAGGCCGGCGACGCC
>NZ_DASWVI010000146.1:0-7598 GCF_036401255.1 Nocardioides sp.
GGGTGCGCGGCGACCGCGGGCCCGACTGCTGGTCTGCGACGACGTGCTCACCACCGGGTCGACCGCGCGGGAGGCGCAGCGCGCCCTCGAATCGGTGGGCCTGGCAGTGGCCGGCCATGCCGCGATCGCGGCCACCCGGCGGCGGTCCCGACCGGCCGGGCCGCTCGGGGACCTCGGTCCCTTTTGATTGCCCGGACGTTCGACTAACGTCTGTGCATGGAGTCCGTCCGGGTCCGTGGTTGCGTCGTCGGGACGCCCGGGTCCGCTCGGGAGTCAGGTCGGCAAGCCGATGCCAGTCGCAGGCGAAGCGGTCCACGTAAGGCGCCTTCCGCCGGTCTCCGGGGGGAGCGCCGATCACGGTGCGGCTTAGAGGTAAGTCCTGCCTCGGCCCCGTCGCCAGATGCGACGCCGGTCGGGAGAAGGTCAGTAGTGGCAGACAAGCTGCGAGCACCTCAGCAGGCGGTTGTGGGGTCGAAGACCAGGTCGGCCGGACGGACTCCTCTCCACCCGAGCACCGGGCCTCGCATCGGAGGTGCCGGGGCGTCGGCCTGCCCGCAGGAGGGCTGTGCCGGACGCTGAACATCGCTGAAACCAACTGTGCAACGGGAGGTTCACATGGAAGTTGTGGTCACCGGTCGTCACTGCGACATCTCCGACAGGTTCCGCAGTCACGTCGAGGAGAAGCTGGGGAAGCTCGAGAAGCACGACCATCGCATCATCCGCGTGAACGTCGAGGTCGAGTGTGAGCGCAACCCGCGACAGGCGGACCGTGCGGTCCGGCTCCAGCTGACGGCGTTGTCGAAGGGCCCGGTGATCCGTGCCGAGGCCACCGCGGCCGACAAGATGGCCGCGCTGGACCTCGCCCTGGACAAGATGGCGGCACAGATGCGTCGTGCCTCGGACCGCAGGCGGGTGCATCGTGGACGCCGTACGCCGGTCTCGGTCGGCCAGGCCCTCGCCGACCAGGCCGAGGGAGCCGGCGAGGCGGGTGCCGACGAGCAGGTGACCACGCACGAACGCCGGGTCGGTCCGATCGAGGTCGCCGGCGACGGCCCGTTGGTGGTCCGCGAGAAGACCCACGCGGCCAGCCCCATGACGCTCGACCAGGCGTTGTACGAGATGGAGCTGGTGGGCCACGACTTCTACCTCTTCGTGGACAAGGAGAGCGACCGCCCCTCGGTCGTCTACCGGCGCCGTGGCTATGACTACGGCGTGATCTCGTTGGAGGTCGAGCCGAACGCGTGAGACCGGCGCCGGGTCCCCGGACCCGGCCCGAGCGAGGTGACCGGAGTGGCCCGAACGGGCCACTCCGGTTGCATTTGCAACCACCCGTCCGCGCACGTCATCAGGCCCGATCGTGCCATGATGCGCAGGTGGGAGACGCAACGACTGACGCCGGCCGGGAGCCGATCCGGGTGCTCGTGGTCGATGACCAGGAGCTGTTCCGCCGGGGCCTGACCATGCTGCTCGGGACCGAGTCGGGGATCGAGGTGGTCGGCGAGGCCGGTGACGGCGTGGAGGGCACCACCCTCGCCGAGACCGCCGCGCCCGACGTGGTGCTGCTCGACATCCGGATGCCGAAGCGCTCCGGGATCGAGGCGTGCCTGGCGATCAAGGAGGCCGTCCCGTCGGCCAAGATCATCATGCTCACCGTCTCCGACGAGGAGGCCGACCTCTACGAGGCGGTCAAGAGCGGCGCCTCGGGCTACCTGCTCAAGGACTCCTCGATCGACGAGGTCGCCCAGGCCGTCCGTGTCGTCGCCGACGGCCAGTCGCTGATCAGCCCGTCGATGGCGATCAAGCTCATCGACGAGTTCAAGCAGATGTCGCGCCCCGAGCGCGACCACGTGCCCGGGCTGCGACTCACCGAGCGCGAGCTCGAGGTGCTCCGCCTGGTCGCCAAGGGCATGAACAACCGTGAGATCGCCAAGGAGCTGTTCATCAGCGAGAACACGGTCAAGAACCACGTGCGCAACATCCTCGAGAAGCTCCAGCTCCACTCGCGCATGGAGGCGGTCATGTACGCCGTCAAGGAGAAGCTGCTTGAGCTCCCCTAGGACTGACCGAGGAACGAGGTCAGTCCTAGGCCCAGGAGCCAGGTCGAGTAGCCCCGCGGCTGAGGAACGAAGCCGCGACGGGCGTATCGAGACAGCGGTGAGCCGAGAGTCGGTCTTGTCGCTGACAGTGGTCTCGATACGCTCGCTGGCGCTCGCTACTCGACCAGCGAACGGCGCTGGCTACTCGACCAGCGAACGGCGCTCGTTCGGGACGGTGGTTTCGAGGCTCGCTGCGCTCGCACCTCAACCACCGTCGGCGCGCTCCTCTAGGGTCCACCCGTGGTCGACTCGCTGAGCAACGCGCAGGCCCGCCGGATCGCGCTGGCCGCCCAGGGCTTCCTCGACAAGCCGCACGCCGCGCCGACGATGCGCACGCTCCAGCGCACCCTCGAGCGCACCGGCGTGCTGCAGGTCGACTCGGTCAACGTGCTCCAGCGCGCGCACTACATGCCGCTCTACTCCCGCATGGGTCCCTACGACGTCGAGCTGCTGCGCCGGGCCGCCGAGCGCCGGCCGCGGCGGATCGTGGAGTACTGGGCGCACGTCCAGGCGCTCATGCCCGTCGAGCTGTGGCCCGTCATGCAGCACCGGATGGCCGCCTACCGCGCCAAGCGCGGCAAGTGGGGCTTCGTCGTCGGGGACGACGGCCTCGAGCAGAGCCTGCTCGAGGAGATCCGCGAGCGCGGCGCCTCCACCGCCCGCGACCTCGACGACGGCCTCCCCCGCGAGAAGGACAACTGGGGCTGGAACTGGTCCGAGACCCGCAAGGTCCTCGACTACCTCTACATGTCCGGCGCGGTGGCGATCGCCGGCCGCAACACCCAGTTCGAGATCCGCTACGACCTCCCCGAGCGGGTGCTGCCGGCCGAGGTCCTGGCCCGGCCGACCCCGTCCCTCGAGGACGCCAACCGCGAGCTGGTCCGGCGGGCCGCCCGCTCGCACGGGGTAGCGACCGTCCAGGACCTGCGCGACTACTACCGCATGTCGGTGGCCGACACCGCCCTCGCGGTCGGCGCCCTGGTGGAGGAGGGCGAGCTGCTCCCGGTGCAGGTGGAGGGGTGGTCCCGGCCGGCGTACCTGCACCGGGACGCCCGGCTGCCTCGCCGGGTCCGGGCGCGAGCGCTGCTGAGCCCGTTCGACCCGGTGGTGTGGGAGCGAGCGCGCACCGAGGCTCTGTTCGACTTCCACTACCGCATCGAGATCTACGTGCCTGCCGAGAAACGGGTGCACGGCTACTACGTGCTGCCGTTCCTGCTCGGCGACCGGATCGTGGCCCGGGTCGACCTCAAGGCCGACCGTCAGCACGACGCCGGCGCGGGCCGGCTCCTGGTGCGGGCGGCGTACGCCGAGCCCGCTGCTCCCAGCGAGACCGCCGAGGAGCTCGCCCTCGAGCTGGGGCGGCTGGCCGGCTGGCTCGGGCTCCGCTCGATCGCGGTCGAGCCGCGTGGTGACCTGGCGCCGGCGCTGGCCGCCGTCGTCGGGAGCCGGTTGGGTTAGGGAGCCCTCGTGCGCCTGGGTAGAGTGGCGAAGGTCTGTCTACACCCCATTCAGGAGTCCGTGCCTCGTGCCTGCCATTCTCGACAAGATCCTCCGCATCGGCGAAGGCAAGATCCTGCGCCAGCTCGAGGCCATCGCGCAGGCGGTGAACGCCATCGAGGACGACTTCGTCGCGATGAGCGACGCCGAGCTCCAGGGGATGACCGCTGAGTTCAAGGAGCGGCTCGCGGCCGGCGAGAGCCTCGACGACATCATGCCCGAGGCGTTCGCGACCGTCCGCGAGGCCGCCCGCCGCGTGATCGGCCTGCGCCCGTTCGACGTCCAGGTCATGGGCGCCGGCGCGCTGCACCTCGGCAACATCGCGGAGATGAAGACCGGTGAGGGCAAGACCCTGGTCGCGGTGCTGCCGTCGTACCTCAACGCGCTGTCCGGCAAGGGCGTCCACGTCGTCACCGTCAACGACTACCTCGCGAAGTTCCAGTCCGAGATGATGGGCCGCGTCCACCACTTCCTGGGCCTCACCGTCGGCGTGATCCTCCCGGAGATGCGCCCCGACGAGCGCCGCGCGGCCTACAACTGCGACATCACCTACGGCACCAACAACGAGCTCGGGTTCGACTACCTGCGCGACAACATGGCCGGCTCGATCGAGGAGTGCGTCCAGCGCGGACACAACTACGCGATCGTCGACGAGGTCGACTCGATCCTCATCGACGAGGCGCGGACCCCGCTGATCATCAGCGGCCCGACCCAGGACGAGGTGCACTGGTACGCCGAGTTCGCGAAGGTCGCCCGCAACCTGGTCCGCGACGAGGACTACGAGGTCGACGAGAAGAAGCGCACGATCTCGGTCCTCGAGCCCGGCATCACCAAGGTCGAGGACCACCTCGGCATCGAGAACCTCTACGAGTCGGCCAACACGCCGCTGATCTCCTTCCTCAACAACTCGATCAAGGCCAAGGAGCTCTTCCACAACGACAAGGAGTACGTCGTCATCAACGGCGAGGTGCTCATCGTCGACGAGCACACCGGCCGCATGCTCGCGGGCCGCCGCTACAACGACGGCCTCCACCAGGCGATCGAGGCCAAGGAGGGCGTGCAGGTCCGCGAGGAGTACCAGACGCTCGCGACCGTCACGCTGCAGAACTACTTCCGCCTCTACGACAAGCTCTCCGGCATGACCGGTACGGCCATGACCGAGGCCTCCGAGTTCGACAAGATCTACAAGCTCGGCGTCGTCCCGATCCCGACCAACAAGCCGATGGCGCGCGTCGACCAGGCCGACCTCGTCTACCGCACCGAGGAGGCGAAGTACGACGCGGTCGTCCAGGACATCGCCGACCGCCACGAGAAGGGCCAGCCCGTGCTCGTCGGCACGGTGTCGGTCGAGAAGTCGGAGTACCTCTCCGGCAAGCTGAAGAAGCGCGGCATCCCGCACTCCGTGCTCAACGCCAAGGTGCACGCCGACGAGGCGAAGATCGTCGCGCTCGCCGGTCACAAGGGCGCGGTCACCGTCGCGACCAACATGGCCGGTCGAGGCACCGACATCATGCTCGGTGGCTCGGTGGAGTTCCTCGCCGACGCCGAGCTGCGCAAGCGCGGGCTCGAGCCGGCGGGGGAGACCGCCGCGGAGTACGAGGCCGAGTGGCCCGGCACCGTCGAGCGGATCAAGGCCCAGGTCGCCAACGAGCACGACGAGGTCCGCGAGCTCGGCGGCCTCTACGTCGTCGGCACCGAGCGCCACGAGTCCCGGCGCATCGACAACCAGCTGCGCGGCCGGTCGGGTCGTCAGGGCGACCCGGGCGAGTCGCGGTTCTACCTCTCGCTCCAAGACGAGCTGATGCGGCTGTTCAAGTCCGACTGGGTCGACCGGGTGCTCCAGGTGCTGAAGATCCCCGACGACGTCCCGATCGAGAACAAGCGGGTCACGAACGCGATCGCCAACGCGCAGGGCCAGGTCGAGTCGCAGAACTTCGAGTCCCGCAAGAACGTCCTCAAGTACGACGACGTCATGGACCGGCAGCGCAAGGTGATCTACGCCGAGCGTCGTGAGGTCCTCGAGGGCAAGGACCTCCAGGAGCAGATCCGCGGCTTCATCGACGACACGATCGCGGGCTACGTCAACGGTGCCACCGAGGAGTTCGCCGAGGAGTGGGACCTCGAGGCGCTGTGGACCGCGCTGCGGCAGATCTACCCCGTGGGCGTGGACTACCGCACCCTCGAGGAGGAGGCCGGTGGCCGCGCGAACATGGATCGCGACGAGCTCATCGCGATCCTCCAGAAGGACGCCCACGAGGCCTACGACCAGCGCGAGGCCGAGATCGGCGACACCGTGATGCGCGAGCTCGAGCGGCGCGTGCTGCTCTCGGTGCTCGACCGCAAGTGGCGCGAGCACCTCTACGAGATGGACTACCTCCGCGAGGGCATCTACCTGCGCGCCTACTCCCAGCGCGACCCGCTGGTCGAGTACCAGCGCGAGGGCTTCGAGATGTTCGCCGCAATGATGGACGGCATCAAGGAGGAGTCGGTCGGGTTCCTGTTCAACCTCGAGGTCTCCGTCGATGTCGAGGAGGAAGAGGACGAGGAGGTCGAGGAGGTCCTCGAGCCGATGCGTCAGCCGGTGCCGGCCTTCGACCAGTCCGGCGAGCAGGTCCAGGGCGGGTCCCGCGAGACCCCGCAGATCCGGGCCAAGGGGCTCGAGCGGCCCAGCCAGCCCACGAAGCTCTCCTACTCGGCTCCAAGCGAGGACGGCGAGGCGGAGGTCAAGGGCACGCCGGCGTCCAACGCCGACGACGAGTTCGCGGGCGTCGGGCGCAACGACCGCTGCCCGTGCGGCTCCGGCAAGAAGTTCAAGCAGTGCCACGGGCGCCCCGGCGGCCCGACGGGCCTGACGGCTCGTATCAGCTGAGGCCACCCCGGCGGTCGAGGTGCAATGGCGCGCTGGCGCCTGTCTCGAGACCACCCGGCTGACAACGACGGCGGTGATCTTCGGATCACCGCCGTCTGTCGTCTCACTGAGTCTCGACGCGCTCGCGCGACCTCGTCCCTCGGTCGCGTCGCTTGCTCGACCTCGTCTCGCGACGCGGCCCGCTCCTTCGTCGCGGCCCGCTGCTCGCTTGATTTCGACGCGCTCGCGCGACCTCGTCCCTCGGTCGCGTCGCTTGCTCAACCTCGTCTCGCGACGCGGCCCGCTCCTTCGTCGCGGCCCGCTGCTCGCTTGATCAGGCCCACTCCAGGGCGGTGCAGCACCAGCGCTGGCCGGTGGCCTCGAAGCGGGCGGCGAGCGCGCGGGAGCGCTCGCCGTACCGCACGTGCGCGCTGACCTCGACCACCTCACGGGAGAGGAAGCACGCGTGCACGCCCAGCACCTTGGGGCGCACCGGCTGGACCCGGCCCTGGCCGGGGTGGTGGCGCCCGGCGCGGGCGACGAGCTGGGCGCGGCGATCGAGGTTCTCGTAGACCTCCCGCGAGGTCCAGCGCAGCAGCTGGGAGACCGGCCGGTCGCCGCCGACGATCTCCACCGCGGCCTGGGTGTAGCGGCGCGCCCACTGCTCCAGCCCCCGACGGAGCGGTTGCTCGATCGCGATCACGTCGGCGGCCGCGTGGCTGCCGCCGGACGCGGGCTGCGGTGGGTCGAAGCGCGGCTGGAGGTCGAGGGCCAGCGTGCCCTGGACGCTGGCGACGGGGACCGGTGCCCGCAGCGGGACGACGGTCTCGCGGGTCTGCGGGCGGGGTGCCGGGTGGTCGGTCACGATGTCTCCTCGGGTCGGTCGGCGGGGAGCCGAAGGCGGGTGTCGGGGTGGATCAGGCCCGGGTCGGCGCCGATGGCCGCCCGGTTGAGCGCGTAGATCTCCGGCCACCGGCGTGCATCGCCGAGGTGCACCGCGGCCAGCTCCCACAGCGAGTCGCCGTGGCGCACGACGACGGTGCGGGCCTCCTCGCCGCAGGCGGGTCGGACCGGGCCGGTGGCCCGCAGCGCGTGGCCCGGGAGACCGACCGCGCGGTCGGGGAACGGCAGTCCGGCGAGCACCGCCGGGGGCCGCC
>NZ_DASWVI010000147.1:0-60212 GCF_036401255.1 Nocardioides sp.
GGCGCCGGTGCGCAGCGCGAAGCTCTTGAGTACGCCGGCCACCGCGTCGACGCGGTCGGGGTCGCGGTGCCGGTGCGCGACCTCGCGGACCGCGGCGTGCACCGCCTGGGCGACCGGGAGCCGGACCCCCTGGTCGGGCCGCGCCTCGATCTTGCCGGTGCCCCAGGCCCGTCGTACGGCCTGGCCGCGCAGCGCGTTGAGCAGCACGGTCTTGCCGACCCCGCGCAGCCCGGAGAGCACCATGCTGCGCTCCGGCCGGTTGGCGGCCACCCGCTCGAGCGTGACCTCGAACTGCTCGAGCTCCCGGTCGCGCCCGGCGAGCTCCGGTGGCCGCTGGCCCGCCCCGGGGGCGTACGGGTTGCGGATCGGATCCATGCTCAGGACCGTATCGGGCCGTCTAGCCGATTCCGTAGACAACGCGCGACACGCCGGCGGGGTTCACCGGCCGGCCGGTGAAACCCGCACGACACGCCGGGGGGGTACGGCGTGTCGTGCGGGTTCTGGCTGACAAGTGGCCCTCCGGGGTCTGGCTGATCGCCCAGGTCGGTCAGGCGGACTCGGGCGTGCCGAGGCGGTCGCGGGCCTGCTCGTAGGAGCGGACCAGGCCGGCGCGGAGCATCTCGATCAGCTCGGGCACCTCGTCGATCGCCAGCCGGAAGGAGCCGGCGCAGACGTTCTCGCGCCACAGCGAGAGCACCACGAGCCCGGACTCCTGGTGCCAGGAGACCCGCAGCGCACGGTCGCCGCCGCGGGCGTCGAGGAAGATCGACCCCGTCTCGGGGAGCGGGCGTACGGCGGGCACGTCTCCATGATGCTCCTCGGCGCCGAACCGTGTCACCGGTTCGCGCAGTCGGCTTCGGGGCACCGGGGACCCATGAGCAGCCTCGAGATCGCCTGGGGCGTCGCGCTGATCGTCACCCTCGGCGCGCTGCCCGCCGGCATCGTGCGCACGGTCGCCTACCGCTCCGGCGAGATCGACCACACCCGGACCATGCGGATCGCGGCCACCGTCGCCCTCACGCTGGGCCTGGCCGGGCTGGTCGCGCTCGTCGCGCTCAGCGTCGCGCTCGGCCTCGCACGCGGGTGACCGTCGGCCCACCGCCCTACACTCGGTCGCGTGCCCGAGCTGCCCGAGGTGGAAGCCCTGGCCCTCGACCTGCGGGGCCGGTTGGACGGCCACGCCATCACCAAGGTCCACGTCGCGGCGTTCAGCGCGCTGAAGACGTTCGACCCGCCGCTGAGCGCGCTCGAGGGCACGCTGGTCGACGACGTGGGCCGGCACGGCAAGTTCCTCGACATCGAGGCCTCGGGCCTCCACCTCGTGCTGCACCTGGCCCGCGCCGGCTGGGTCCGCTGGCGCGACGAGGTCCCCGCCGTACCCCCCAAACCCAGCACCAAGTCGACGCTCGCGGTCCGGGTGGTGCTCGAGGACCAGTCCGGTCTGGACATCACCGAGGCCGGCACCCGCAAGAGCCTCGCGATGTACGTCGTCCGCGACCCGCTCGACGTCCCGGGCATCGCCAGCCTCGGGCCGGACCCACTGACCGACGAGTTCACGATCGAGGCGTTCCGGGAGATCCTCGAGCGCGAGGGCCGCAAGCAGCTCAAGGGCGTGCTGCGCCACCAGGGCACGATCGCCGGCATCGGCAACGCCTACTCCGACGAGATCCTGCACGCGGCGCGGATGTCGCCGTTCAAGCCGGCCGGTGGCCTCACCGACGACGAGCTGCAGATCCTGTACGACGCGCTGCGCACCACCCTCGGCGACGCGGTCGACCGGTCCCGCGGGCTCGCCGCGAGCGAGCTCAAGGGCGAGAAGAAGTCCCACCTCGCGGTGCACGGCCGCACCGGCCAGCCCTGCCCGGTGTGCGGCGACACGGTGCGCGAGGTGTCGTTCGCCGACTCGAGCCTGCAGTACTGCCCCACCTGCCAGACCGGCGGCAAGCCCCTGGCCGACCGCCGGCTCAGCAGGCTGCTGAAATAGCCTTGTCCGGGTGAACCAGATCCCGACCGTCTCCGTCGCCGGCGTCCCCGACCCCCTGCCCCAGGGCCTGGTGGTGCTCGACGTCCGCGACCCCGCCGAGTGGCAGCACGGCCACGTCGAGGGCGCCGTCCACATCCCGCTGTCGTTGCTGCCCCTGCGCCACACCGAGCTGCCCAGCGCCCAGATGCTCGTGGTGTGCCGCGTCGGCGGACGCTCCGCTCAGGCGGTCGCCTGGCTCCAGCGGCAGGGCCGCGACGCCGTCAACCTCAGCGGCGGACTGGTCGAGTGGGAGGCGGCCGGACGCGCGTTGGTGAGCGAGACCGGCCGGCCTCCCCAGGTCGTCTGACCCGGCAGCCCGGCCGCTACGGGCTGGCCGTCAGGTCGCTCATCTCGGAGGCGAGGTCGGACATCATCGACTCCAGGTCCGAGGGGTCCATGCTCGGCAGGTCCGACGGGTCGATGCTGGGCAGGTCGGACGGGTCGATGCTCGGCAGGCCCGGGAGGTCGATCGGGCAGTTCTCCTCGGTCCAGGCGCTGAACGCCTCTCCGTCGGCCTGGTCGGCGTCGCTGAAGTCCTCGCCGAGCTTCTCGAGGTCCGCGAGGGTGGCGTCCTCGTCGAGGTTCTGGGCCTGCTCGACGAACAGCTCGAAGCCCCGACGGGCGTCCTCGGGCATGTCGCTCGGCGTACCGATGTCCTCCATGTCGCCGGCCCAGTCCTTGAGCGCCGTGATCATCGCCGAGGAGTCACCGGTGGTGGCCTGGGCGAGGACCTTCTCGAAGAGTCCGTTGAAGCCCTCGCAGAAGTCGTCCTTCGACGCGTCGTCCGGCGCCGCGCTGCCCGAGCCCCCGTCGCTGCCGCCGCACGCGGTGAGCGAGGCGGCCAGGGCCAGACCCGCCAGGATCCGTAGTGCTCTCATGGGTCCGTCTCCCGTCTCGGTTGGTGCGCCGGCGCTTCCCCGTCCGCCGGCGTCGTCCTCATGCTCCACCCCCGACCGGTGGTTCGGACAGGGCGAGCGCCTGTGGGATCGGCAACGCGAGCGCGCGGCGCAGCGCGCCGAGGTACGCCGCGCGCGGGATCTCGACCGCGCCGAGCGAGGCCAGGTGGGGCGTCAGCCACTGGACGTCGAGCAGCCGGTCGGCGGCCCACTCGTCGCCGAGCACCTCGACCAGCCCGACGAGGGCCACCTTCGACGCGTCCCGCTCACGGTGGAACATCGACTCGCCGGCGAACAGCCCGCCGATCGCCACGCCGTACAGCCCCCCGGTGAGCCGGCCCTCGTGCCACACCTCCACCGAGTGCGCCCAGCCGAGCTCGTGCAACCGCAGGTAGGCCGCGCGGATGTCGTCGTCGATCCAGCCACCGGGCCGTCGCGGGTCGGCGCAGCCGGCGAGCACCTCCTCGAAGGCGGTGTCGATGCGGATCTCGGCGCGTCGGCGCGCCTGGCGCAGCGACCGGGACACCCGCAGCCCGTCGAGCGGCAGCACACCGCGACGCAGCGGGCAGAACCACGCCATCGGGTCGCGCGGTCCCCCCGCGGGCATCGGGAACAGGCCGTGGCGGTACGCCGCCAGCAGCGTGCCGGGCTCGAGGTCGGCCCCGATCGCGACCAGGTCGTCCTCGGGGAGCGGCTCGCTGCGCGGGTCCGCGAACGCCCAGCGCGACGGCGGCGGCTCCTCGGGCGGCACGGGCACGGGTCGACCGTAGCCGTCCGGTCCGTACCATCGGGCCCATGAGCGCCAACCGGAGCGGCGGGATCACCGGTCGCCTGGTGCACAAGCACCTCGCCCCACGGGTGCCGCACCTGGCTCCCGACGTGACGGCGTCGTTCGTCCGCGAGGCGCTCCAGCGCGCGATCCACGGCGTCGGGCCGCTGCCGCCCGCCGCGGAGGCCGCCGACAAGCAGCTGCGCGAGCAGCACGGCGACCACGACCGCGCGGTGCGCGAGGTCATCGAGAACCACGTCCGGTACGCCGGCGCCCAGGGGCTGCTGACCGGCGTCGGCGGCGTGGTCACCGCGGCGTTCGCGATCCCCGCGAACCTCACCGGCCTGGCACTGGTCCAGGCCCGGATGGTCGCCGGGATCGCCCACCTGCGCGGCTACGACCTCGACGACGCGCGGGTCCGCAACGCCGTGCTGGCCTGCATGCTCGGCCGCGACACCGTCGACCGGCTGATCAAGGAGCGCAAGCTGCCGGCCCCACCGATGGCGATCGCGACAGCGCCGGTGCACGATCCGCAGCTCGACCGGGTGCTGTCCGCGGAGGTGACCTCCGACCTGGTGACCCGGGTGGCCGGCAAGCGGCTGGCGATCACCGTCGCCCGGCGTACCCCCGTCGTCGGCGGGGCGTTCGGGATGGGCGCGGACGGTCTCGCGACCTGGCGCATCGGCCGGTACGCCGACCGCGAGCTGCGCCGGCGGCCGCGGGCCTGAGCCTCAGTCGCCGCGCAGCCGCTGCGCCTGGGCGCGGACCCGGTGGGTGAGCTGCCGCTCCGGGTCGGGTCGGCGAGCCGCCTCGCGGGTCATCGCGGCGAGGGCGTCGAGCGCGGTCGCGAGCTGCCGCTTCGCACGGACCCGGTCGGGGTCGTGCCACTCCTGGTCGGCGGGCGGGCGCACCGGGCGCAGCTCGGCCACGTCGCCGAGGACGTGCACGCCGCTGCCCTCGATCCACTCGATCCAGCGCTCGGCGCGCTCCTCGGCCCAGTCGTAGCGGTCGGGGGGCAGCCGCACGGCGGCGGAGGCGCGCTTGACCAGCTCCCCCTGGGCGAGGAGGTCACGGATCAACGCGTCGTAGGTCGACTCCCGCCGCGCCGAGCGCTCCATGCGCCGGTTGAGCTGCCGGATCACCTGGGTCTCGGCCATCCCGAGAGAGCGGTTCGAGCGGTCGCTGTCGAGCGGGGCCCAGGCGGGGTCGATGCCGAGGACCTCGCACATCCGCAGCCAGAGCCGGTCGTCGTGCTGGGTCTGGGTCGGACCCGGCACCCGCGGCTGGGTCTGGGAGTGCGGCACGGTCACGACGTGCACGTGCTCGGGGGGCAGGCCCGCCGCCCAGGTGCCGAGCACCCGCGGCAGGTCGAAGGCCCGGTAGAACCAGGTGCGGCCCTTCTCCGAGCGGTCCAGGAAGCGCCGGTAGGTCCAGCGCCGGCCCTGCTTGATGCTCTCCTGCCAGGCCGCCGGCAGCTGCCGCGCGAGGTCGCGGGCCGTGTAGACGATGTGGATCTCGCTGCCGGCGAGGTCGCGCATCGCGCGCGCGACCTGGCCGGGAGCCGCCGGCGCCAGGATCTCGTGGCTGACGATCACGGTCCCCGAGCGCCGCTTGACCCTGCGGACCAGCGCCTCCCAGCTGCCCTCGGCGTGCCCGGGCGGGCCGCCCCAGTCCTGGCCGAGCAGGTCGAGCGCCGCGCGGAAGTGGAACAGGCCGGGGCTGACCAGCGGCGAGCCGGTCGGCAGGTGCACCCCGTGGTCGGCCAGCGTCTTGGCGTTCAGCGCCAGCCGGTCCTGCAGGTAGGTCGTCCCCGTCTTCGGCGCACCGATGTGCAGGTAGACCTTCCGGCTCATGGCGCCGATTGTGCCGCAGCCCCCGCGCACCGCTGTAACGCGGGGTTAGCGGATCTGGTGACCCTGTTGTAAGGGGGTTCCTAGATCCAACAACCCCGCGTTACAAGCGAGGGGACGAGGGGTCAGCGGGCGGACGGGGCCAGCGCCCGGACGACGGCGGAGGGGCTGGGGCGGCCCAGGTGGCCGGCCATCCACACGCTGGTGGCGGCGACCTCCTCGAGGTCGACGCCGGTCTCGATGCCGAGCCCGTTCAGCATCCACACGAGGTCCTCGGTGGCGAGGTTGCCGGTCGCGCTCTTGGCGTACGGGCACCCGCCCAGGCCGCCGGCGCTGGCGTCGTACGTCGTGATGCCGGCGTGCAGCGCCGCGTAGGTGTTCGCGAGCGCCTGGCCGTAGGTGTCGTGGAAGTGCATCGCGAGCCGGTCGGCGCCCAGCCCGGCCTCGTCGAAGGCGCGGACCAGCGCGGTCACGTGGCCGGCGGTGCCGACGCCGATGGTGTCGCCGATGCTCAGCTGGCTGGCGCCGAGGTCGAAGAGCCGCTTGCCGACGCCGACGACCTGCTCGATCGGCACCGCGCCCTCCCACGGGTCGCCGAAGCACATGCTGACGTAGGCGCGCACGTCGAGGCCGGCGTCGCGAGCGCGGCGCACGGTGGGCTCGAACATCGCGAACTGCTCGTCGAGGCTCCGGTTGAGGTTCTTCTGGGCGAAGGTCTCGGTGGCCGAGCCGAAGATCGCGATGTGGCGTACGCCCAGCTCCAGGGCCCGGTCGAGCCCGCGCTCGTTGGGCACCAGCACCGGGCAGTCGCGACCGGCCGGTCCGAGCAGGCCGATCAGCTCCGCGGCGTCCGCGAGCTGGGGCACCCACGTGGGGTGGACGAAGCTGGTGGCCTCGACGATCGGCAGGCCGGCGTCGACGAGGCGTCGCACGAACTCGGCCTTGACCTCGGTCGGCACCAGCGCCTTCTCGTTCTGCAGGCCGTCGCGGGGCCCGACCTCGTAGATCGTGACCCGGTCGGGCAGCCCCGGGGCGGGGATCACCGTGGGCGTGCGCATCAGTCCTCCATCTCCACCGGGGCCTCCGCCGTCTCCACCAGGAACAGCCGGTCGCCCAGCGCCACCTGGGCACCGGTCGTGGCGTGCACCTGCCGCACGACACCGTCGAACGGCGCCTTGAGGCTCAGCTCCATCTTCATCGCCTCCAGCACGCCGAGCACCTCGCCCGCAGCCACCGGAGCGCCGGGCTCGACCCGGACGTCGAGGACGGTGCCCGGCATCGGCGCGGTGATCGCGCCGTCGCCGACGTCGACCGCCTGATCGCCGAACACGTCGGGGCGGTCGAAGACGAAGCGCTGACCGCGCAGCGCGACCTCCGCGGTGTGCGGCTGGACGTTGACGACGGCCGAGTGCAGCCGGCCGTCGATCTCGAGGGTCAGCACGTGGTTCTCCGCCGACACCTGCCGGACCGGCAGGTCGTCGACGCGCCCGGCGTGCCGGTCGACGACGACCGGCCGGTCGAGCTCGACGATCGTGGGCGCCGGGTCGGCGCCGGAGCGCCAGCCGTCGGCCTGGAACGGCTGCCCGGCATCGGTGCCGGCCGCGAGCATCGCGCTGACCCACGCCACGAACACCCGCGGCAGCTCGTCATCGGGCGCAGGGACGGTGTGCCGGTCGAGCCAGGCGGTGTCGATCGTCGCGTCGCGGAACTCCTCGCTCGCGACGAGCGCGCGCAGGAAGCCCGTGTTGGTCGTCAGGCCGAGGATCGCGGTCCGGTCGAGGGCGTCGACGAGCGCCCGGCGCGCGGTCTCCCGGTCGGGGCCGTGGACGATGACCTTGCCGAGCATCGGGTCGTACGACGTGCTGACGACCTGCTCCGGCTCGAGCGCGTGGTCCACGCGCTGGTCCGGCGGCCACCGCACGATCGACGTCCGGCCCGCCTGGGGCAGGAACCCGCCGAAGGAGTCCTCGGCGTACACCCGCGCCTCGATCGCGTGCCCCGAGGCGCCTACGTCGGCCTGGGTGATCGGCAGCGGCTCGCCGTCGGCGATGCGGAGCTGCAGCTCGACCAGGTCGAGACCAGTGATGGCCTCGGTGACGGGATGCTCGACCTGCAGCCGCGTGTTCATCTCCAGGAAGTAGGCCTCGCCGGTGCTGTCGTCGAGGAGGAACTCCACGGTCCCGGCGTTGCGGTAGCCCACGTGCGCGGCGAGCGCGACCGCACTGGAGGTGACGAGCTCGCGCACCTCGGGCGTGATCGTGGGGGCCGGCGCCTCCTCGAGGACCTTCTGGTGGCGGCGCTGGGTCGAGCAGTCGCGCTCGAAGAGGTGCACGACGTTGCCGTGGGCGTCGGCCATCACCTGGACCTCGATGTGGCGGCCGCGCTCGACGTACTTCTCGATGAGCAGCGTGTCGTCGCCGAACGCGCTGAGCGCCTCACGCGCCGCCGCGGCCTTCGCCTCCTCGAGCTCGGCCTCCTCACGGACGATGCGCATGCCCTTGCCGCCACCGCCCGCGGCGGCCTTCACCAGCACCGGATAGTCGGTGGTTGAGGAAGGCGCGCTAGCGCCTGTCTCGAAACCACCCCACGACGGGACGACCGGCACCCCGGCGGCGACCGCGATCTCGCGCGCCGCGTCCTTGCGGCCCATCGCGTCCATGACGTCGGCCGATGGCCCGACGAGCGTGATGCCCGCGGCCTCCAGCGCCCGGGCGAACGCGGCCCGCTCGGAGAGGAAGCCGTAGCCGGGGTGCACCGCGTCGGCACCGGCCCGCTTCGCCACGGCGACGACCTCGTCGACGTCGAGGTAGCTCGCGACCCGGAACGCGTCGTCGGCGGCCCGGACGTGGGGTGCGGTCCGATCGAGGTCGGAGTAGATCGCGACCGTGCGGATGCCGAGGCGGGCGGCGGTGCGTATGACCCGCAGCGCGATCTCGCCCCGGTTGGCAACTAGCAGAGTCTTCATGCGTGGTCCTCGATCCGCCTGACTATTGGATTTCGACGCGCCCGTTGCGGCCTCGTCCCTCGGCCGCAGGGCTTGCTCAATCTGGCCGCGCCCACGCGCCGCGCTCGTCCCTCGCGCGTCACTGCGCGTCTCACATCCTCCAGACGCCGTAGGAGGGCGCGGGCACCGGCGCGTTCGCCGCGGCCGCGAGGCCCATGCCGAGCACGCGGCGGGTGTCGGCGGGGTCGATGATCCCGTCGTCCCAGAGCCGCGCGGTGGAGTAGTACGGGGAGCCCTGGGTCTCGTACTGCTCGCGGATCGGCGCCTTGAACGCCTCCTCCTCCGCCGGGTCGTCGAAGCCCCGCACGGTCGCGAGCACCGACGCCGCCTGCTCGCCGCCCATCACCGAGATCCGGGCGTTGGGCCACATCCACAGGAACCGCGGGTCGTAGGCGCGCCCGCACATGCCGTAGTTGCCGGCGCCGAACGAGCCGCCGATGACGACGGTGAACTTCGGGACCACCGAGCACGCGACGGCGGTGACGAGCTTGGCGCCGTCCTTGGCGATGCCGCCGTTCTCGTACTCCCGGCCGACCATGAAGCCGGTGATGTTCTGCAGGAACACCAGCGGGATGCCGCGCTGGTTGCACAGCTCGATGAAGTGCGCGCCCTTGAGGGCCGACTCGCTGAACAGGATGCCGTTGTTGGCGACGATGCCGACCGGGTGGCCCCAGATGTGCGCGAAGCCGGTCACCAGCGTCTCGCCGTAGAGCTTCTTGAACTCGTGGAACCGGCTGCCGTCGACCACGCGGCGGATCACCTCGCGCACGTCGTACGGCGTGCGGGTATCGGCGGGCACGACGTCATAGAGGGTCGAGGGGTCCTCGTGCGGCTCCTCGACCGGCCGCACCTCCCAGCCAGCCACGGTGGTTGAGGAAGGACGGAGTCCTGTCTCGAAACCACCGTGCCTCGGCAGCGTGTCGACGATCGACCGCACGATCGCCAGCGCGTGGGCGTCGTCCTCGGCGAGGTGGTCCACGACGCCCGACGTGCGGGCGTGCACGTCGCCGCCGCCGAGCTCCTCGGCGGTCACGACCTCGCCGGTCGCGGCCTTCACCAGCGGCGGGCCGCCGAGGAAGATCGTGCCCTGGTTGCGCACGATCACGGTCTCGTCGGACATCGCCGGCACGTAGGCGCCGCCCGCGGTGCAGGAGCCCATCACCGACGCGATCTGGGGGACGCCGCGCGCGGACAGGTTGGCCTGGTTGAAGAAGATCCGCCCGAAGTGCTCGCGGTCGGGGAACACCTCGTCCTGCATCGGGAGGAACGCGCCGCCGGAGTCGACGAGGTAGACGCACGGCAAGTGGTTGTCGCCCGCGATCGTCTGCGCGCGCAGGTGCTTCTTCACGGTCATCGGGTAGTAGGTGCCGCCCTTGACCGTGGCGTCGTTGGCGACGACCACGACCTCGCGGCCGCTCACCCGGCCGATGCCGGTCACGACACCGGCCGACGGCACGCCACCGCCGTACATCCCGTCGGCGGCGAGTGGGCTCAGCTCGAGGAACGGGCTGCCGGGGTCGAGCAGCCGGTCGACCCGGTCGCGCACCAGCAGCTTGCCGCGGTCGGTGTGCTTGGCGCGGGCGCTCTCGCTGCCGCCGAGGCGCGCCGCCGCGAGCCGCTCGCGCAGCTCGTCGACCAGCTCCTTCATGTGGCTCACCCGGCCAAGGTTAGCGATCATTAACCAACGGGTCCACTGTCCAGATTTCGAGACGGTCTCTCACCATGCGGACGCTCAAAGTCGACGGGACCACTGCTCTTTACGCTGCCAGGACCGCCACCCGAGGAGACACCATGAGCTACCGCCCCGAGACCCTGGCCGTGCACGCCGGCCAGGAAGAGGCCGACCCCGCGACCAACGCGCGGGCGGTGCCGATCTACCAGACCACGTCGTACGTCTTCAACGACACCGAGCACGCCGCGAACCTGTTCGCGCTCGCCGAGCCGGGCAACATCTACACCCGCATCATGAACCCGACCCAGTCGGTCTTCGAGGAGCGGATCACGCAGCTCGAGGGCGGCGTCGGCGCGCTCGCCACCGCGAGCGGCTCGGCCGCGACGACGTACGCCGTGCTCAACCTGACCTACGCCGGCGACAACATCGTCGCGCTCTCGACCCTCTACGGCGGCACCTACGCGCTGTTCGCCCACACGCTGCCGCAGTTCGGCATCGAGGTCCGCTTCGTCGACCCCGAGAAGCCCGAGGAGCTGGCCCAGCACGTCGACGAGAAGACCCGGCTGGTCTTCGGCGAGACCGTCGGCAACCCCAAGATCAACGTCGTCGACATCCCCGCCTGGGCCGAGGCCGCCCACGCGCAGGGCCTGCCGCTGATCATCGACAACACCGCCCCGACGCCCTACCTCGTCCGCGCGCTCGACCAGGGCGCCGACGTCGTCGTGCACGCCGCGACCAAGTACATCGGCGGCCACGGCACCTCGATCGGCGGCGTGATCGTCGACTCCGGCCGCTTCGACTGGGCCGCCCACTCCGAGCGCTTCCCCGGCCTGACCAAGCCCGACCCGGCCTACCACGGCGCGGTGTGGACCGAGGCGGCCGGCCCGGCGGCGTACATCATCCGGGCCCGCACGGTGCTGCTGCGCAACACCGGCGCGGCCGTCGCCCCGCTGAACTCCTGGCTGTTCCTCCAGGGCCTGGAGACCCTGCACCTGCGCATGGAGCGGCACAGCTCGAACGCGCTCGCGGTCGCCGAGTTCCTCGCGGGCCACGACGCCGTGTCGTGGGTGAGCTACCCCGGCCTGCCGGACAGCCCCTACAAGGAGGTCGCGGACCGCACGTTCACCGGCAAGGGGTACGGCGGCCTCGTCAGCTTCGGCGTGAAGTCCGGGCGCGACGGCGGCAAGCGCTTCATCGAGTCGCTGCAGCTGTTCAGCCACCTCGCCAACATCGGCGACGCGAAGTCGCTGGCGATCCACAACGCCACCACCACGCACAGCCAGCTCACCCCCGAGGAGCTCGAGGCGGCCGGCGTGCCCGAGGACATGGTGCGTCTCTCCATCGGCATCGAGAACGTCGAGGACATCGTCGCCGACCTGGAGCAGGCGCTCGCCGCCAGCAAGTGAGCGGCACCCTCGGCTACGTCGAGACGCAGCGGGTCGTCCTCGCCGACGAGGACGACCCGCTGCTCCTGCGCGGCGGCGGGCGCCTCGACCACGTGGAGGTCGCCTACGAGACCTACGGCGAGCTCGCCCCGGCGCGCGACAACGCGGTGTTCGTCTGCCATGCCCTGACCGGCACGGCCAACGCCGCCGGGCTGCACCTGGGCACCAAGAAGCGCGGTTGGTGGGACAACATGATCGGCCCGGGCCGGCCGGTCGACACCGACCGGTTCTTCGTGATCTCGCCCAACATCCTCGGTGGCTGCTCCGGCACGACGGGGCCGCTGTCGACCGATCCGGCGACCGGCCGGATCTACGGCCTGGACTTCCCGCTGCTGCACATGACCGACCTCGTCGCCGTGCACCGCCGGCTGCTGCGCCACCTCGGCGTCGAGCGCCTGTACGCCGGCATCGGCGGGTCGCTCGGCGGCATGCAGGTCCTGCAGTGGGCGATCGACGACCCCGCCGCGATCGAGCGGGCCGTGCTGGTGGCCGCGTCGTCGCGGCTGACCGCAGAGAACATCGCGTTCTCCGCCGTGGCGCGGGAGGCGATCATGAACGATCCGGACTTCGTCGGCGGCCGGTACGCCGAGCACGGCGTCTTCCCGTGGCGCGGCCAGAAAGTCGCCCGGATGATGGCGCACATCACCTACGTGTCCGCGCAGTCCCTGGAGTCGAAGTTCGGGCGAGCACGCAGCTCGACCGGCGACGCCTGGACGATGGAGTCCGACTACGAGGTCGAGCACTACCTGCAGCACCAGGGGCTGACGTTCCTCGACCGCTTCGACGCCCTGTCCTACCTCTACCTGACCCGGCTGCTGGACTACTTCGACCCGTTCGGCGACTCGGGCACCGACGACGCGCTGCGGGCGGCGACCACGCGCTTCCAGGTCACCTCTTTCGACAGCGACTGGCGCTTCGCCACCCCGCAGTCACAGCGCCTGGTCGCGGAGCTCGAGCGCGTCGGCGTACCCGTCGACTTCGCCGAGCTCTCCTCGCCGTACGGCCACGACTCGTTCCTCCTCGAGCCGCCCGGCTACCACGACCGGGTCCGCGCCTTCCTCGACACCTGACGCGGCGAGCCGGCGCAGCCTGACAGGCTGCGCCGGCTCGGGGTGGTGAGGGGCTACTTCGGCGGGGCCGGGACCAGGCAGGCCGTCGGGGCGGACTGGTTGCCGCTGAAGTCCGTCGCGTAGACCTCGGCGTCACCGGTGCCGGTGATGTGCAGGATGCCGCCGGGCATCGGCTTCACCGACGGCTTGGCGCCGTTCTCGGTGTACTTGATCAGCTGGCCGTCGGCGTAGGGGCCGAAGACCGTGCCGCTGCCGGTGTCGCGGACGTAGATCTGCGGCGCCGCGTCGACCGCGTCCGAGGAGGTGAGCTCGAAGAACCCGTCCGGGTTGTGCGAGCCGGGCACGTGGCCGCCCGGGTTGGGTCCCTCGGGGCACTCGGCGGTCGGCGCGGTGGTGTCGACCACCGTGATCGTGCCGGTCCCGGTGCCGGTGTTGCCGGCCGCGTCGGTCGCCGAGCAGGTGACGGTGGTCGCGCCGAGGCCGAACAGGCTCCCGGAGGCCGGCGAGCACGTGGGCGCCAGCGGGCCGTCGACGTTGTCCACCGCGGAGGCGTCGTACGTCGTGGAGGCGCCGTCGGGACCGGTGGCCTCGACGGTCTTGCTCTCGACGGTGACGACCGGCGGCGTGACGTCGTTGACGGCGATCTCGACGGTCTGGACGAACTCCGGTCCCGGGAGCTCGCCGTTGACCAGGAACCGCGTCGTGCAGCTCAGGGTGCTGCCCTGGGGCGCGTCGCCGGCGAGGGTGGCGGTCTCCTCGAACGTCGTGGTCCCACCCGAGGTGACCGTCCGGCTCGTGTGGTCGAAGGAGAGCGTCAGGCCCGGGTCGCACGTGGTGTCGTGGGTGACGACCGCGGGGAGGTTCTGCAGCTCGCTGAGGATCGTGCTGGCCACCTCGGACGGGTCGGCGGCGGACAGCGTGCCCCCGGTCTGGCCGGTGACGTACGTCGCCTGGCCGTCGATGTCGAGGTCGCCGACGTCGATCGCGATCACGCGGATGCCCGCGGCCTGGAGGCCGGCGGTGGCGGATCCCAGCGTGAAGCCGAGCGACGGGTCGTGGCTCGGGGCGTCGCCGAACATGACCAGCACCCGGGTGCCGTCCGGCCGGAAGTCGATCGTCGAGGGCACCCGGCCGAGCGCGCCGATCCAGGCCTCCGGGGCGTCCCCGCCTCCCGCGGCGGACCAGGCGTTGATCCCGGTCACGACGTCGGCGGCGTTGCCGGTCAGCTGCTGGTCCACGCGGTAGACGTCGGCCCCGTCGCTCTCGTCCTTGTACTCGGCCACGGCGAACTGCGCGGTCGGCTGGGCGCTCTGGATCTGGCTGAGGATGGCGCTGGCGTTCGTGCGGACGTTCGCGATGCTCCCGTCCATGCTCCCGGTGGTGTCGGCCATCAACACGATGTCGGGCCGGGGCGGGATCGGCGGCGTCTCGACCGTCTTGGTGATCGTGACCGACGCCCCAGGGTCGAGGCTGTCGGCGTAGTGACCGGGGGTGACGCCCGGACCGGCAAGGGCGGCGGCCGAGGTCGCCACGGCGAGGGCGGTGGCGCCCGCCACCGGCAACAGCCGGCGCGGGATCGCCCGAGATGTGGTGCGCATGATGAGTCCTCCGAGGTAAGGCGGCTTGTGCCGCCTCATCGACGCTAGGAACGCACCCCGGCCCCCGGACATGACTCTCCCGGGCCACCCCGCGCCCCCCGTGAGGGGGATTACGCAGGCTCACGGCCTGCGGGCGGGGTGACCCGGGAGAAGGGAGCTCAGCCCTGTCGGCGGAACCGGTCGAACAGCCCCGGCCGGGGCTCGTTCTCGTGGCCCTGGCAGCGGTCGGCCTTCGGCACGCCCGCCATGACCTGCGAGACGTGGGCGCCGCAGCCGGACCAGCTGGCCTTGCCGCACCGGCGACAGGTGATGCGATGACACATGGTGATGAGGATCCTCTCTGTTGGGTCTGTCTGTGTCGGTCGGCGAACCGCCGAGATCAGCTGTGGGAGAAGCGGACGTCGGGCAGCACGCGCGAGAGCCAGTTCGGCACCCACCATGCGGCACGGCCGGTGAGGCGCAGCAGCACGGGCAGCAGCACCAGCCGGACCAAGAAGGCGTCCAGCAGCACGGCCACGCCGAGGACCACGCCCATCTCCTTGGGCGGGAGCGGTCCGGAGAGCGCGAAGGTGAAGAACACCGCGACCATCACCGCGCCGGCGGCGAAGATCACCCGGCCCGAGTGCGCGATCGATCCGACCATGGCCTCCCGCGGGTCGCCGGAGTGCTCGTAGTGCTCCTTCGCCGAGGCCAGCAGGAACACCGTGTAGTCCATCGCGATCGCGAAGATCATCGCGAAGAAGAACACCGGCGCCCAGGCGTCGAGGAAGCCCTGGTGCTCGAAGCCGAGCAGGTCCGAGCCGTAGCCCTCCTGGAAGATCAGCCGCGCGACACCGAAGGCCGCAGCGGTCGACAGCAGGCTGGCCAGCGTGCCGAGCAGCGCGATCAGCGGCGCCTGGAGCGCGACCAGCAGGAGCAGGAAGCCGAGCGCCAGGATCACGCCGATCACGAGCGGCGTCGAGTCGTCGAGCTGCGACTTCAGGTCGAGGTTCTCGACCGCGGCGCCACCGACGACGGCGGACTCGGGCAGGTCGGCGCGCAGCCGGTCGACGGTCTGGCCGAGCTCCGGGTCGGACGGGTCCACCGTCGGCACGGCCTGGATCAGCACGTGGTCGGTGCCGTCGGGGGCCGCCATGGGCGGCATGGCCGCGGCGATGCCGGGGTCGGAGGTGAGGGCGTCGTACGTCGCCTCCGCCTCGTCGGAGCTCGCCACGACCTGGAGCGCACCCGGCGCTCCCTCGCCGAAGTTCTGCTGCACGATGTCATAGCCGACCCGGGCGCTCGCGTCCTCCGGCAGCACCTTGATCGACGGCATCGCGGTCTTCAGGCCGAAGATCGGCGCGGCCAGCGCGAGCAGGACGACGAGGGCCGCCAGGCCGAACGCGAACGGCCGCTTCCACAGCCGCTCGCCCCACGCGGCGAACTTCGGCGAGCGGTGCTCACCGGTGTGCACCCACGGCAGCGCGAGCTTGTTGATGCGCTGGTCGAGCTTGTGCAGCACCAACGGCAACAGGGTGAGCGTCGCTCCCAGCACGAAGATCACCGAGAGCATGATGCCTCCGGCCATCGACCGGAAGGCCGGCGCCGGGACCAGCATGACGGCGGAGAGCGAGATCAGCACGGTGGCGCCGGACAGCAGCACCGCCTTGCCCGCGGTGTCCATCGTCTCGGCGATCGCCTGGCGCGGGCTCTCGTGGTGACCCATGCGGGCCGCCCGGAAGCGCACGACCATGAACAGCGCGTAGTCGATGCCGAGGGCGAGCGCGAACATCATCGCGAAGTTCATCGCCCAGATGGAGACGGGCACGACCTGGTTGATCAGCACCAGCGAGCCGGCCGAGGCCACCAGGCCGGCGAGCGTCAGGATCAGCGGCAGGCCCGCGGCGACGAGCGCGCCGAACGCCAGCACGAGGATGGCCAGGGTCACCGGCCACGAGAACATCTCCGACTTCAGCATCGCGTCGAGGTTGGCCTCGTTGAAGTCCGACCACAGCAGCGAGGCACCCGTCGGGTTCACCTGCACGCCGTCGGCCGACAGGTCCTCCAGCGGACCCTTGAGGTCGTCGGCCACGCGCACCATGTCGTTGGGGTCCGCGCCGGCGCCGGCCAGCAGGACGGCCGTCGAGCCGTCCTGGCTGAGCGTCGCACCCTCCTGGGGCTGGACGACCTCGGCGATCCGGCTGTCCTCCTCGAGCAGGGCGGTGGCGCGCGCCAGGATCTCCTTGCCGGCGCCTTGGGTCACGGGGCCGTCGTTGCTGCGCACGACGACCTGGATCGCGGAGCTGGCGTTGCCGCCGAAGTGCTCCTGGGCGAGCTCGCGGACGGCCACGGACTCCGAGCCGTCGGCCTGCCAACCGGCACCGGACAGCTCGGCCTCGACCTTCGGCGCGAAGGCGCCGAGGCCGACGATGATCAGCAGCCAGACGACGGCGGTCATGCGGGTGTGGTGGGTGACCCACACACCGAGGCGGCCCAGCGGGCCGGGGCGGTAGCCGATCTCGGGATCGACGTCGGGGGGCGTCGTGATGGTCGACATGGGGAAAGAAACTCTCACTCTCGGGGTTTCGGTGCATGGTCGGAATACCCCGGGGGGTATCCGTCGTTCGGAACCATAACACCCCCGGGGGTATCGTATTCCCGGGACGAACAGAGGAGAGACATGACCACCACCGCCCTGACTTCCGCCGTGTTCGAGGAGACCGTGACCGGGAACGACATCGTCCTGGTCGACTTCTGGGCCTCCTGGTGCGGACCCTGCCGCCAGTTCGCCCCGGTCTTCGAGGCCGCGTCGGAGAATCACCCGGATGTGGTATTCGGCAAGGTCGACACCGAGGCCGAGCGCGACCTCGCCGCGGCCGCCCAGATCACCTCGATCCCGACGCTGATGGCCTTCCGCGAGGGCGTGCTCGTCTTCGCGCAGCCGGGGGCGCTGCCCGCCACCGCGCTCGAGCAGGTCATCAGCGCGGTCCGCGAGCTCGACATGGACGACGTCCGCGCGCAGCTGGCCGCCCAGGGCCAGGGACAGGAGGGACAGCAGTGAGCTTCACGCTGAGCACGACCGTCGAGCGGCCGTACGACGACACCGTCGCCGCGGTCCGCGCGGCACTGGGCGACCAGGGCTTCGGCGTCCTCACCGAGATCGACCTCAAGGCGACACTGGCGGCCAAGCTCGGCGTCGACGTACCCCCGCAGGTCATCCTCGGCGCCTGCCGCCCGCAGCTGGCCCACCGTGCGCTCGAGGTCGACCCGTCCATCGCAGCCGTCCTGCCCTGCAACGTCGTCGTCCGCTCGGTCGGCGAGACCACCACGCTCGTCGAGGCGTTCGACCCGGACGCCATGATGGGCCTCGCGGGCGACGGCCTCACCGACGTCGCCGCGGAGGCCCGGGAGCGGCTGTCCGCCGCGCTCGCCGCACTGACCCCACCATCGGCCGAGGAGAACTGAGATGGAGCTCGATCCGCAGGAGATGTCGCCGGTCATCAACCGCATCAAGCGCGCCCAGGGCCAGCTGGCCGGCGTACTGCGGATGCTCGAGGACGGCCGCGACTGCGAGGACGTCGTCACGCAGCTCGCGGCCGTCTCCCGGGCGCTGGATCGGGCCGGGTTCGCGATCGTCGCGACCGGCCTCCAGCAGTGCCTGGCCGCCGGCGAGGGCGTCGACAGCCTCGACGCCAAGAAGATGGAGAAGCTCTTCCTCTCCCTCGCCTGAGGCCCCCTCCCCGGGAAACTGGCGCCGACTCGACCGCCCTCCCGGGGAAACTGGCGCCGACTCGACGGCCCGTTCTGGGAAACTGGCGCCGGCTCGGCGGTTAACGGGTACTAACCTTCAGGCATGAGCCGCCGCGACCAGATCCTCGCCACGGCGGCCGAGCTGTTCGCGGCGCGTGGCTTCCACGGCGTGTCCGTGGCCGACCTGGGTGCGGCGTGCGGGATCTCCGGGCCGGCGCTCTACAAGCACTTCCCGTCCAAGCGGGCCGTGCTCGCCGAGATGCTGGTCGCGATCAGCGAGGAGCTGCTGCAGGTCGGGGCCGAGCGGGCCGAGGCCGCGGCCGGGCCGCGTCGCGCGCTCGCCGCGCTGGTCGACTGGCACGTCGACTTCGCGCTGCGCCACCGCGCGCTGATCATCGTCCAGGACCGCGACTGGGAGGCGCTGCCGCAGGAGGCGCGCGAGCGGGTCCGCGCCCTGCAGCGCGAGTACGTCGACCTCTGGGCCGCGCAGCTGCGCCTCGACGACCCGGCCCTCGACCTGCCGACGGCTCGGGCGATGGCGCACGCGGCCTTCGGCCTGATCAACTCCACCCCGCGCAGCGGCCGGCTGCCCGACGACGCGATGCGCGGACTCCTCAGCCGGATGGCGCTGGGATCGCTCGGGGTCAGCTGACCTCGGGCTGGTGCTCCAGCAGCCGCGCGGCGTACAGCGCCGCCTCGACCGCGGCCTCCAGGTCGGGATCGTCCGCGTCCTCCGCGTGCGGGTCGCCGCCCGGTGCGACGGTCCGCGCATGCAGGCGCGCGAGCAGGTCGTCGCGGGGCAGGCCCCGCAGCTGCAGCAGCAGGAACGGGTCGGCGTCGACCAGCCACGCCAGCTGGTGCAGCACCGCGAGCGCATGCACGCACGGATCGGTCCAGTGCTCGCACGTGCACGAGGACCCCAGCTCGCCGCCGTAGGGCAGCAGCTCGACCCCGGCCTCCTCGGCGTGCTCGACCAGACCGTGCGGCAGCTCCCCGGCCAGCAGCGCCGCGATCCGGCCGGACTCGGCGGCCACCGTCTCCACCAGCGCGTCCACGTCGGCCGGGTCGAGCACCGGCACGGTGCCCTCGACGGTCCACAGCCCGCGCCGGTCCTCGACCGACGCCACGAAGCGGCCCGGCTCGGTGCCGATCTGCCCGACCTGGCCGGCGCGGGCGATCGCCCGCGAGGCGACCAGCTCGGCGTCGGCGTACGCCGCCTCGTCGACGGCGCGCACCCACGCCTTGCCCCACCACGTCGTGGCCCGCACCGCCGAGCGGCGGGGCGCCAGGCGGGGGTGCAGCACGGTCGGGTTCATCGGTCCGGGCGCAGGGCGACGAAGTCGCGCAGCTCGTCGTCGCTCAGCTCGGTCAGCGCGGCCTCGCCGCGGGAGAGCACCGCGTCGGCGAGCGCCCGCTTGCGCGTGAGCAGCTCGGCGACCTTGTCCTCGACGGTGCCGCGGGTGATCATCCGGTGCACCTGCACCGGCTTGGTCTGCCCGATCCGGTAGGCGCGGTCGGTGGCCTGCTCCTCCACGGCCGGGTTCCACCACCGGTCGACGTGCACGACGTGGTCGGCACGGGTGAGGTTGAGGCCGGTGCCCCCGGCCTTGAGCGAGAGCAGGAACACCGGGACCGCGCCGTCCTGGAAGCGGGCGACCATCGCCTCGCGCTCGCGCACGGGGGTGCCGCCGTGCAGCAGTTGGTGGGGTACGCCGGCGCGCGCCAGGTGGCCCTCGAGCAGTCGCGCCATCGCGACGTACTGGGTGAACACCAGCACCGCGCCGTCCTCGGCGAGGACGGTCCCGACGAGCTCGTCGAGCAGGTCGACCTTCTCGGAGCGCCCGGACAGCCGGGCGCCGGAGCGCTTGAGGAACTGGTCGGGGTGGTTGCAGATCTGCTTGAGGCCGGTCAGCAGCATCAGCACCAGTCCGCGCCGCGATGCCGGGTCACTGGGGTCGGCGCGCTCGATGCGTGCCATGGTGTCGCGCACGAACGACTCGTAGAGCACCACCTGCTCGCGGGTCAGGCTGAGCCGGTGGTCGGTCTCGGTCTTGGGCGGCAGCTCGGGGGCGATGCCGGGATCGGACTTGCGCCGGCGCAGCAGGAACGGCCCGATCAGGTCGGCGAACCGGCGGGCCTTGGTCGGCTCGAGCCCGGACTCGATCGGCCCGGCCCAGACCTTGCGGAACGCGTTGCGGCTGCCGAGCAACCCGGGCGTGGTCCAGTCGAGGATCGCCCACAGCTCGGTGAGGTTGTTCTCGACCGGGGTGCCGGTCAGCGCGACCCGGGCGGCGCTCTCGATCGAGCGCAGCGCCCGCGCCGTCGAGGTGCGCGGGTTCTTCACGTGCTGGGCCTCGTCGGCCACCACGAGGTCCCACCGCACCGAGCCGAGCGACTCGGCGTCACGCCGCATCGTGCCGTACGTCGTGAGCACGAACCCGTCACCGGCCAGCGACACATCCCGCGCGCTGCCGTGGAACCGCACCACCGGCACGCCGGGCGCGAACCGGCGGATCTCGTCCTCCCAGTTGCCGAGCAGGCTGGCCGGGCACACGACGAGGGTCGGCCCGGAGCAGCCGGCCTCGCGGCGGTGCAGGTGCAGCGCGATCAGCGTGACGGTCTTGCCCAGGCCCATGTCGTCGGCGAGGCAGGCCCCGAGCCCCAGCGAGGTCATCTCGGCGAGCCAGGTCAGCCCGTGGCGCTGGTAGTCGCGCAACGTCGCCCGCAGCGCGGCGGGCGGCTCGACCGGCGACCGGGTCGCGGCGTTCAGGAGCCGGTCGCGGACCGTCAGCAGGCTCGCCCCGACGACGACCTCGTGATCGCTGTCGGCGACCTGCACCGACCCGGTGAGCGCGGCGGCCACGGCCTCGGCCGGCTTGACCGTGCGGATCAGCCGCCGGCGCGCCTTGCGCGCGATCGCCGGGTCGACCACGGTCCATGCGCCGCGCAGCCGCAGCAGCGGCGAGGCGGACCGGGCGAGCTGGTCCATCTCCTCGGCGGTGAGCGGGTCGCCGTGCAGCGCGATCTGCCAGTTGAACGCGAACAGCGCCTCGGTGCCGAGCACCGGCTCGTTGAGCGGCTCCTCGCGCGGCTCGGCCGGCGCCCGGTCGAGGACGGTGGTGGCCGTCAGGTCGCGACCGAGCGAGCGCGGCCACAGCACGTCGATGCCGGCCGCTCGGAGGGCGCCCACGCCCTCGTCGAGGAGGCTGACGAGCTCGTCGGTGTCGAGGGCCAGCTCGTCGGGCACGCGCAGCTCCAGGAGGCGGTCGAGCACCGGCCACGCCTCGGCCGCGGCACGCAGCGCGATCGTCGCGTGGGTGCGGGCCCGCTCGCCGAAGCCGTGCTCCTCGGGCGTCCCGGTCCACAGCAGCGCGAGGTCGCAGAGGTGGAGCGGGTTCTGCTCGTCGTGCGCCTGCGGCACGAGGCGTACGGCGCCTCCGACCAGCTCCTCCTCGTCGGCCTCGACCCGCAGCGAGATCGTGACGAGCTGCGGCAGCTCGCGCGCGTCGACGCGCCGGTGGCGCTCCAGCCGCGCCTGCAGGCGCTCCTCGAAGGTCGGGCGGCGCTCGCGCGGCGGGGTCGTCGCGCTCGTCGGCGGATGCGGCCGACCATGAGCCGGCCCCCGCGGCTGGGTGCGCGGCATCGCGTCCGCGACCGCGTCGAGGAGGTCACGGACCAGCCGCTCGTCGTCGGCGCCGGCGCGTGCGAGCATCGCGATCCGGTGCTCGTCGTCGTCGTCGAGGCCGGAGACCCGCCAGGCGGGCGGGCTGCCGGCCGGGGCGAACTTGCCCGCGGCCACGAGCCGCAGCCCGAGCAGGGCCGCGCCCGACAGCACGCCCACGGTCGGGTGCAGGTCGTCACGCGAGCGGGCCTTGGTGAGCACCGGCAGCGCCGCCCGGATCGGCAGGCTGACCGTGCGTCGCTCGTCGGTGAACTCCACGACGCCCTCCCGGGGCGGGTCGGCGGCACGGAAGGTGGCCGGGCCGGTGACCGGGACGAAGCTCACGCTGTGACCGTAGTCGGCGACACCGACGGGGCGCTTCGGGGCGCCACGTAGCCTGCTGGCATGAGCATCCTCGACGCCCCCATCGCGCGCCTGGACGGCACCCCCACCACCCTCGGCGAGATCACCGGCGGCCGGCCCGCGCTCCTCGTCAACGTGGCGAGCAAGTGCGGGCTGACCCCGCAGTACACCGGCCTCGAGGAGCTCCACGAGCAGCACGCGGCCCGCGGCTTCTCGGTGGTCGGCCTGCCCTGCAACCAGTTCGGCGGCCAGGAGCCGGGGTCCTCGGAGGAGATCGCCGAGTTCTGCTCCGCGACGTACGGCGTGACGTTCCCGATGACCGAGAAGATCGAGGTCAACGGAGAGGGCCGGCACGAGATCTACCGCGCTCTCGTCGAGACCCCGAACGAGAACGGCGAGGCCGGCGACATCGCCTGGAACTTCGAGAAGTTCCTCGTCGACGGCGACGGTGCGGTCGTGGCCCGGTTCAGCCCCGGCGTCGAGCCCGGCGACCCGCGACTCGTCGCGGCCGTGCAGGCCCGGCTGGGGTGAGACCCGCGTCCTCCTGGTGACCGAGCGCACAGCACGCGCACGCCGGGGGAGGAAGAACGCCGGCACCAGCACCAGGGCGACCATGATGGTGGCCACCACGAACACGTGCGCGAACGCGTCGGCCAGGCCGGGGACGAACGTGGCCGGGTCGGACGGGTCGAGGTCGATGGTGCCGCAAGGTCGCCCAGCCCGACCCGGCCCTGGTCGTCGGCCACTGAGCACACCGTCCGGATAGCGGCCACGAGGGTCGACCTTCCGGACCTGTCAGCCAGAACCCGCGCGACACGCCGATGCCCACCGGCGTGTCGTGCGGGTTTCACCGGTCAGCCGGTGAAACCCGCACGCCGTCACCGACCGGCGGCACTCCGCTCCGCGAGCCGGACCGCGGCCTCGCGCACCAGCTCGGCGCGGTCGGGGTCGGCGGCGGCCTGCTCGGGGACCTCACCGCCGAGTAGACCGGCGGGCTGGGTGAGCCACGCCCACACCTTCCAGGGATCCATCCGCGCCGCGAGCAGCGGCTCGAGCACGGGGCCGAGCTCGGGCCGCAGGTTGCCGTCGGGGGTGAGCTGGAACGCCGGGACCAGGGTGCGCTCGTCGGCGGCGACCACGAGCAGCCGGTGCTCACCACCGGCCTTGTGCACCACGAACCGGGTTGCGTCGACCGAGGACTCCCGCAGCTCGGCGAGCGTCTCGTACGTGAACCACGGGCTCTCCAGGAGCTCCTGGCGCAACCGTGCCTGACGGGCGATCTGCACCAGCTGGACGGGCACGGCGTGCTTCGGCTCGGAGCCCTCGCTGCGCAGCAGCCGCTCGAGGTCGACCAGCTGGTCTCCCGACATCGGCAGCCCGGTGTGCGGGTCGGTCCACGCGACCGTCCCTCGCGCGTCGCGCGCGAAGGTCGGCAGCCCGGCGGCCGCCAGGTGGTCAGCGAGGCCGAGGGACTCGAGCCAGGCGGCGAGCCGCTCACCGAGCTCCCCCACTCGAACGTCCACCTGCGAGCCGTCGTGCGTGCCGTCCTGCGAAGTCATGCCATCAGAGTGCCGCACCCGATCCGCGGAGGCGTCATCGGTCGGCGGCCAACGCCTCGCCGAGGAAGTCCAGGACCCGCCGTTCCCACTCGTCCGGGGCCGTGCGCAGCCCCGCCACGTGGCCGGCGCCGGGGACAGTCCAGACCTCGACCGCCTCCGGGGCGGCTCGCTCGAGCCGCTCCGCGGCCAGGCCCTCGGTCTCGACGTCGCCGGCGGCCACGAGGAGGAACGAGGTCCCCCGGGCCGCCGCGGCGACGACCGAGTCACGCAACGGGGCGGGCTCGGGCGCCGGGGTCAGCAGGCCGGCCACGGCGTACGTCCCCACGTCGATCGCCTGCTGGAGGTGTCCACGGACGCCGTACGCATCCAGGTAGGCCTTGTCGGCGGCGACCCGGTTGGTGGCGCCCTCGGCCACGACCGCGCGGACGCGGTCGTCGACGCCGGCGGCCCCGATCGCCTCCTCGCCGCCCATGGACAGGCCGAGCAGCCCGATGCGGTCCGGCGCCACGCCCGGCTGAGCGACCAGGAAGTCGACGGCGGCCGCCACGTCGCGCTCGCCCCACCAGCCCAGGTCCATGCCGCGTCCGTCGCTCTCGCCGTGACCGCGGGCGTCGACGAGCAGCACGCCGTAGCCGGCCCGGGCGACCACGCCGGCCTGGTCGAGGGCGGCGGTGCGGGTCGACCCCGCGCCGTGCAGGACGACCACGGCCGCGCCGTTGCTCGGCGCCACCCACCAGGCGGCCAACGCGACGTCGTCGGAGGTCCGCAACGCGACGTCGTCGTAGGCCAGGCCGACGTCGGCCGGGGTGCGCGAGCCCAGGTCCGGCCGGGCGGGCAGACCGGCCGCGACGCCCAGTCCGACCGTCCAGGCGGCGAGGTACGTCGCGACCAGCAGCAGCGGGATCGTCAGCGCCCACCAGCGCCGCCGGGTCGAGCCGAGCAGCCGCCGGACCGACCGGACGGCGAGCAGGGCGCCGACCACCAGCAGCGCCGCCCCGACCAGGCCCAGGACACCCAAGCCCTCCTTGCGCAGGTGCGGCAGCGCGAGGCCGAGCCCGGCCGACGCGACCACGGCGGCGCCGGTGAACGCCGATCCGGCGAGGAGGATGCGCCCCCGAGGCTGCTGCTCAGGCACGACGCGACGCTAGGAGCACCCGGCGGCCCGCCGCCAGGGCAGAAGGTCCGCAGAGGTCCGTCGTCACGAGGTGGCGGCGAGCACCAGCGGCCGGACCTCCGCGGCCCCGGCCCGGCGTGCGGCGCGGGCGGCGAGCGTCAGCGTCCAGCCGGTGTCGGTGCGGTCGTCGACGAGCAGCACCCGCAACCCGTCGAGGGGCTCCTCGGTGTGCAATGCGAACCGGCGGCCGACGGCCGCCACCCGTTGCGCGGAGTTGGCGGCGCCCTGCCCGGGGCCCACGTCGGGGTTGACGATCGCCCAGCGACCGACGACCGGCACCCGGAGGTAGCGCGACAGCCCGTCGGCCAGGTCGCTCGTGAGCGTCGGGTGGGTCTCGGACTCGACGACCACGATGCCGTCCACCGGCGGGCGCCAGTCGCCGAGCACCTCCACCACCGCCCGCACCAGCGGGATCGGCACCGGACCGTCGGGCGTCGACGGACCGAAGAGCTCGCGCAGCGCGCCACCGTGGCCCAGGTCGGTGAGCCGGGCGACCGCCCGTCCCTCCTCCGCGCCCTCGGTGATCTTGCCCTTGAGCTCGATGCCGAGGTTGGCCAGCGCGGTGGGCCACATCTTGCGCGGCTCGACGACCACGCCGGGCCGCGCCAGCCGCGCACCCGCCTCCTCGACCGCGGCCGCCGAGACCTCGGTGGAGAGCTCGAGGCCCCCGCAGTTGTCGCATCGCCCGCAGTCGGCTGCTTCGGGGTCGTCGAGCTGGTCGCGCAGGAACCGCATCCGACAGGCGTCGGTCGCGATGTAGTCGAGCATGGCCTGCTGCTCGCGCTGGCGGGCCTCGGTGACGCGACGGTAGCGCTCCCCGTCGTAGGCCCACTCCCGCCCGGTGGCCTCCCAGCCGCCGCGGACGCGGCGTACGGCGCCGTCGACGTCGAGCACTTTGAGCATCGTCTCGAGGCGGGTGCGGTTGAGGTCGACGTAGGTCTCCAGCGTCGCGGTGCTCAGCGGCCGGCCCTCGGTGGCGAGCACCTCCAGCGTGCGGCGCACCTGCTCCTCGCGGGGGAAGGCCAGCGAGGCGAAGTAGGCCCAGATGTCGCGGTCCTCGATCGCGGGCAGCAGCACGACGGTCGCCTCGCTCGTGCCGCGACCCGCGCGGCCGACCTGCTGGTAGTAGGCGACCGGCGACGGCGGCGCACCCATGTTGACCACGAACCCGAGGGTGGCGTCGAAGCCCATGCCGAGCGCGCTGGTCGCGACCAGCGCCTTGACCCGGCCCTCGACGAGGTCCTGCTCGAGCGCGTGCCGCTCGGTCGGGTCCGTCTGACCGGAGTACGCCGCGACCGCGTGGCCGCGCGAGCGCAGGAAGTCGGCGATCTCCTGGGTGGCCGCGACCGTCAGGCAGTAGACGATCCCGGACCCGGGCTGGTCGGCGAGGTGGTCGGCCAGCCACGCGAGCCGCTGTTCGGCGGTCTTGAGCCGGACGACGCCCAGCCGCAGCGACTCGCGGTCGAGCGAACCGCGCAGCACGAGCACCTCGCCCATCGCGCCGTGGCCGGCGCCGAGCTGCTCGGCGACGTCGGCGGTCACGCGCGCGTTGGCGGTGGCGGTGGTCGCCAGGACCGGGATGCCGTCGGGGAGGTCGCCGAGCAGCGTGCGGATGCGGCGGTAGTCGGGGCGGAAGTCGTGGCCCCAGTCGGAGATGCAGTGCGCCTCGTCGACGACCAGCAGCCCGCAGGTCGCCGCCAGTCGCGGCAGCACCTCGTCGCGGAAGCCGGGGTTGTTGAGCCGCTCGGGGCTCACGAGCAGCACGTCGACCTCGCCCGCCGCGATCGCGGCGTGGATCGGCTCCCAGTCCTCCATGTTGGTGGAGTTGATCGTGACCGCGCGGATGCCCGCGCGCTCGGCGGCCGCGATCTGGTTGCGCATCAGTGCCAGCAGCGGCGAGACGATCACGGTCGGACCCGCGCCCTGCTCCCGCAGCAGCAGGGTCGCGACGAAGTAGACGGCCGACTTGCCCCAGCCGGTGCGCTGCACGACCAGGGCCCGCCGGCGCGCCACGGCCAGCGCCTCGATGGCCGCCCACTGGTCCTCGCGGAGCGTCGCATCGTCGCTGCCGACCAGCGCGCGCAGGTGTCCCTCGGCGCGCTGGCGTACGTCGGTCGCGGCTGGTGCGGTCATGCGGCCTGTCTACCAGCCGGCTCCGACGGGCCCCCGAGACCGGCCGTCGAGATTGGCCGTCGAGATTGATGCCCGCGCGAGGTATCTGGCCCGGCCGGCTCCGCTCCTGGTCAGCGCCGGCGCGCGCAGGCACGGGGGCGTGTGCGCGCCGGCACCCCGTAGCATGCGGCCATGCGTCCCTCGGCCCGCGCCGCGCACGTCGGTGTTGGAGCAGACGCCCGGCCAGGTCGTCTCGGTCGTCCAGGTCGTCCAGGTCGTCCAGGCGGTCGGCGTGGGTGAGGTCTTCGCACGCCGCTACGAGCTGCTCGATCCCATCGCCGACGGCGGCATGGGCTCGGTGTGGCTGGTCCGCGACCTGACCGAGGGCGACGTCAAGGTGGCGAAGCTGCTGCGCCAGAGCGACGCGGGCTCGTTGTTGCGGTTCATGCGGGAGCAGTCGACCCGCATCCACCACCCGCACGTCGTCACCCCGCTGTCCTGGGTGGGCGAGGACGACTCCGTGCTGTTCACGATGCCGCTGGTGCGCGGCGGCTCGGTGGCCGCGCTGATCGGGGACTGGGGCGCGCTGCCCGAGCAGTGGACCGTGGAGATCGTGGCGCAGGCCCTGACCGCCCTGGACGCCGTGCACGGCGCCCGCGTGGTGCACCGGGACGTGAAGCCCGCGAACCTGCTGCTCGAGCCCACCGGGCCCGGGCGGCCGCACGTCCGGCTGTCCGACTTCGGCATCGCCGCGCCCCTCGACCAGCCTCGGATGACCGTCGCCGCGACGGCGCTCGGCACGCCGGGCTACGTGGCGCCCGAGCAGCGCGCCGGCGGCGACCCCGATCCGCGTCAGGACCTCTACTCCGTCGGGATCGTCGGCCTCGAGATGCTGCTGGGACATCCGCCGCCGTTCACCCTCGACGAGCTCCCGACGACGCCACTCGCGCGGTTCCTCGCCCGGGCGTCCGATCCGGACCCCGAGCGCCGACCCGACTCCGCCGCGACGATGCTCGCCGAGCTGCGCGCCGAGTGGCCCGAGCGGCCGTGGCCGGACGGCGAGATCGAGGTCCTCGACCAGTTCGCACCGCACGGGAACACGCCCCGGTCGGCGGAGCCCCGGCTCGAGCCACCGACGACCGTGCTGCCCCGCGAGGCGCCGGCCACGCCGCCGCACCCGCGCCGGCAGCCGTCGATGGCCCCGATCGTGGCGCTCGGCATCGCCGGGGTGCTCCTGGTCCTCGCCGCCGTGGTGCTCCTCGTCGTCGGCTGATCACGCGCGTCGCGGGGTCTCGCCGCGGACCGGCGGGGTGGGACCGGCGGTAGGACCCAGGGCCCAGGAGGACGGAGCCGCTCGCGCCTAGCGTGCGCGGCATGACCAGGCGCGCAACACGCTCTCTCGGCCTCGCCGTCGCGTTGATGGGGATCGGCGTCACCATGGCCGGCTGCGGCCACGAGACCGGCACCGCAGCCGACGCCTCCAACACGGTGAGCACCGCCGACTACCTGATCACCTCCGAGGCGCTGCCGCGCGGCTGGGGCGACAGCAACTCCCAGGGCGTCGACTACCGGGTCAGCGTGTGCGGCGTCGACCTGGAGCCGACGCCACCGGTGCGCGCGACGAGCATCCGGTTCTCCGAGGGCCCACTCGGTCCGTTCCTCGAACAGCACGTCCGCGTCTACGACTCCGACGTCACGTCCGGGGTGATCGACCGGTTGCGGGAGGCGCTGCCCGGCTGCTCCGCCTACACGGTGACGGGCAGAGGGCCGGACAAGCCGACCGCGCGCTTCACCGTCGAGCCGCTCACGGTGGACGGTGCACCGGCCGACAGCGTGGCCTGGCGGCAGACTAGCCACGGCAGGCTCCCGGTCACCTCGGACTTCCTGCTGGTGCGCCGCGGCGACGCCGCGGTCATGCTGATGTCCTACGCCATCCGGCACGATCCCGACCCGCGGGTGCTCGAGCAGGCCGCCGCGGCCCTCCCCGAGGGGCAGTGAGATGGCGGCCGTCCGGCGTGACGAGCGCGGCGCGGGCACCGTCGAGTACGTCGGCGCGACGATCGCCGCCGCGATCCTGGCGCTCGGCGTCCTGGCCACCCCGGCGAGCGGCACGATCTCCAACGCCTTCGCCCAGGCGGTCTGCAGCGTCATCCAGCGCGACGGCTGCGGCGTCACACCGGGGTCCGGTGAGACGCCCCTGGAACAGGCCACGAGCGGTGACTACGTCGCGCTCGGCGACAGCTACTCCTCGGGCGAGGGTGCCTGGGACTACGAGGACGGAACGGACTTCGACGACCGCGACGACCTGTGGCCCTTCAACGACGACGAGGAGGACCACAACCGCTGCCACCGCTCCGAGAACGCGTACTCGCAGGTGGTGGCCTCCAGCAACGACTTCGCCGGCGACGTCACGTTCGTCGCCTGCTCGGGCGCCGTGATCACCGACCTCACCCACTCCAACCACGGCAACACCGGCGAGGACCCCCAGCTCGACGCCCTGGACGAGGATGTCTCGTTGGTGACGATGACGATGGGCGGCAACGACCTCGGCTTCGCCGACGTCGTCAAGGACTGCATCATCAACGGCGCGCGCGGGGTGGGGTTCGTCGACAGCTGCCAGGAGAAGCACGACCAGCGCATCGAGGACCTGCTGCCGGAGCTGGAGCAGCGCCTGATCGACCAGTACCGGGCGATCAAGGAGAAGGCGCCGAACGCGCGGGTCGTCATCATCGGCTACCCGCAGCTGTTCCCCGAGCACCCCGGCGACGACTACCACGACCTGCTCTACAAGGAGGACCAGGTCTGGATGAACGAGAAGGCCGCCGAGCTCAACGCGATGCTGCGCGACGCCGCCCGGCAGGCCGGTGTCGAGTTCGTCGATCCCACCGACATCTTCCGCGGCCACGGCATCGGCAGCGACGACCCGTGGATCAACGACCTCGACTGGGGCGGGCCGGGACTGATGATCGTCGACCCGAGCAGCTTCCACCCCAACGCGGCCGGCCACGCGGCCATCGCCCAGCTGATCCAGCAGCAGCTCGAGCACCCCGTGTACCCCTGAGCCTGCCCGTGGTTAGGGTGGCGGCCGTCGACGAGGAGGACCCGGTGAGCGCAGGCACGGTACGGACGATGGCCGCGGTGTGCCTGCTCGGCTGTGGGGTCCTCGTGCTCCACGCGCTGATCCTCGGCATGCACGTCGAGGCGACGCCGCAGGCCCTTGAGGACGCCGACCGCGGGCGCGCTGTCGGCTACCCGGCGGCCGCGGGAGCGGTGGCGGCCCTCGTGGCGATGGCCGGCGCCGGGCGGCGCTGGGGCACCGGCGCACTCGCGGTCGGCCTGGTCCTCGGGCTCCTCGCCCTGGGCCTCGACGTCCGCGGCTGATCCCCGTTGACCCGCCCGTAACTTTCGGCGGGTCAACGGCGCGGTCAGCCGGCGGCCAGCACGACGAGGTACGCCGCCGCCAGCATCGCCGGGCCGAACGGGAACGTCGCCTTGCGGCCGGCTCCGGTGCGGACGGCCACCACGACCCCGACGAGGCCACCGAGCACGAACGCGAGGAAGAACGCCGCGAACGCCGCCGCCCAGCCGAACCAGCCGGTCAGCATGCCGAGCACCCCGGCGAGCTTGACGTCGCCCAGGCCGAGCCCGGCCGGGTTCAGCATGCTCAGCACCAGGTAGACGACCCCGCTCCCGACCGCACAGGCCAGCGCCGACCCCCACGATCCCCACTGGCCCTCGGCCCAGGCACAACCCGCGAGCAGCAGCAGCCCGGCAGGATAGGCGGGCAGCGTCCAGCGGTCCGGCAGCCGGCGTACGTCGAGGTCGATCGCGGCCAGCCCGGTCATCCACACCAGGGCGAGCGCGAAGGTCGCGAGCACCGCCGGCGCGTCGGCCAGGCGCCAGCCGAGCACCGCCTCGCCGACACCGAGCACCGGCACGACCCACCACACGCGCCGCGGCGGGAGGTGGACCTCGTCGTCGTAGCGGTACCGCCGGAGGGCGAGCCAGGCCCTCAGCAGCACACCGGCCGCCAGCCCACCCGCACCGAGGGCGGCTGCCACCACCATCAGGCCTCGCCGATCTCGAGAACGGAGCCGATCTCCACACCCCACATCGCCATCGACCCGGCCGCCGCCTCGATCGTCGCGCTCGCCCGGCGTCGCGGACGCGTCATGCCCAGCCACGGCCGGAGGGTCGCGACCAGGATCACCTCACCCGACCGGTCCACCACCGCGACGTCGATGGGATAGCGCATCCCGACCATGTGCACCGAGGGGCAGCGGGTGATCCACAACGCCCCCTCGACCGCCCGCGTGCCGAGCAGGCCCTTGCGTCTGGCCCGCCCCGTCGTCGCCACGGCGAGCGGTGCGACGGGCCGCCCGTCGCAGAGCAGCGTCCGGTCGCCCGGACCGAAGACCCGGCGGCTCACCGGAGGTTTGCCGACCTCGTCACGGTGGCAGGATCCGGGCGTTCTCGGATCGCACCGGGCCACGGAACAGGAGGCGGAATGGATCGGCGTCGCGCCATCGGACTCGTGGCGGCACTCGTCCTGGGGCACTTCGCGGCCTGGATCGTGGCCGTGCTCGTGGGCCTCTCGTCGGACAGCGTGACCGCGACGGTGGTGCTCCGCACCCTGCTCGGCCTGGCCATGGTGGTCATGCTGACCCGCATCGTCATGCGGGGAGCGTACGACGACGGCACGGTGGCCACGAGGCTCGTCGTGGCAGGGGTGGTGTCCTACCTGCTCTCCCCGGTCGCCTGGATCGGCCGGGCCCTGATCGCCCAGCTGCTGCTCGATCCCGGGCCGGCGACGTTCGCCGTGGACCTGCCGATCTGGGTGGTCGCGGTCGTGCTGGCGGGCCGCTCCGTCGGCCTGCGGGAGGCGCCGGCGCAGCGTCGGCCCTACCAGATGACGTGACGCCCGGCCCGAGGTCGCGGTCGGAGGTGGCCCGGCGCCCTGGGCCCGTCGACGGGCCCGCGGACCTACGGTCACCGCCGGTCGCCGCGGGAGTCTGACAGCAGCGTGCACGCATGGGTGCCGGGACCGCCCGGCCCGACGGGAGAGGCAGAGGCCATGCTCGGGGGACACGATCCAGCAAGACGGCGGGAGCGGGGGGCCGCGACCCTCGAGACGACCGGCGTGACGATCATCGCCGCGATGCTCGTGGTCGGACTGATCGTGTCCGCCACCCCGCAGGCGCGCATCATCGGGGAGACGTTCTCCTACTACGTCTGCCAGGTGGTGACGCTCGGACAGGGTGGTTGCACGCCGCCCTCCAGCTCGCCCGAGGCCCACAAGCCCACCGACCCGTGCGTGGTGACCCAGGACGGCGTCGAGCGCAACGCGAAGGTCTCGGTGCTGGTCGTCACCGCGTCCGACGGTCGACGCATCGAGATCCAGCGGCTCAGCAACGGCGAGTACCGCGTCACCGTGACCGACACCGGTGGCGCCGGTGCCGAGGTCGGGGTCGGAGGCGGGTTGACCGTGACGGTCGCCGACACCACCGTCGGCGGCAGCGCGACCGCCAACGCCGGTGCGTCCTTGGACATCAAGGACGGCGACGTCTACTACACCGACAAGGACGGCATCGACGACCTGATGAACGCCCTCCTCCAGGACCAGGTCAAGGACGCCACCGTCGGGGACAGCGGGCCCATTCGCTGGGTCACCGACCAGGCGACCGACCTGGTCGGCATCGGGCACGACCTCCCCGATCCCGACGAGACGTACGCCGAGGGCGGGGTCTCCCTCAACGCCAGCGCCCAGGCGACCGCACTGACCGAGAGCGCCAACGCCGGCCTCTCGGAGTCGGCGCTGCTCGGTGTGCGACACAACCGCAACGGCTCGACGACGGTCTACCTCACCACGACGGTCTCGGGCGAGGCTGGCCTGCAGGGGCTGGGCATCGACACCGAGGGCAACCCCCAGTTCCAGGGCGCGAAGCTGGAGGGCAAGCTCCAGGTCGTCACCGCGGTCACCCTGGACGCCGAAGGCAACATGACCCAGGTGCAGGCCACCGCCAGTGCCGGCGGCACCTCCACCGGTCTCGCGACCGCCTTGTTCGGCGGCAGCGGTGACGCCGCCTGGACCAACCAGCAGTCCGGCCTCCACGTCTGGCAGGCGACGCTGCCGATCAAGGACTCCGCCGACCAGACGACGGCCAGTCAGTTCCTGCTCGCCCAGGGAGTCGGCTCGCTCGGGGCCTGGACCAACCCGCTGCTGGGGACCGCGGCGGCCATCGGCACCCAGAACTTCTTCGACGCCGTGCGCAACCACGGCACGCTCACCCAACAGACCTACGACACCAACTCCAGCACCGTCTTCGGGGTCGATGCCGCCCTCGAGTTGGGTGTCGAGGTGGGGGTGTCCGGCAACGTCAAGACCGACTCGATGACCACGACCGGCGCGCAATACTGGGACGGCAGCCAGTGGGTCGATTGGGAGGAGTGCGCCGCATGATCCGACGTCTGGCCGCCGTCTCGGGAGCCCTCACCCTCGCCCTCGCGCTCACGGCGTGCGGGGGCGACGGCGGGGACGAGCCGAAGACGGCCGACGACCCGTACCTGCCGACCGGGAGCCCGAGCGTGACGGTGACGATGACGAGCCCGCCCGCCGACTACTCGACGGTCAGCGGCGAGGGGTTCTCGATCAGCGCTCCCGGGGAGTTCCAGCAGCGCCGCCTCACCAGCGCCGACGGCGAGCCGATGCTCGTGCTCGAGAAGCCGTCGTCGATCGAGGCCATCCCCCAGCGCGTCGTGGTGATCCGCGACGTCGACCCGCAGCAGTCGGCCGCCGAGCAGTCGTTCGCGCTGGAGTCGGTCAAGGCCGCGGGCGGACCGGCCGGGGACGCCGAGCGCTCCCAGGTCGACGTACCCGGAGACGCGGGCCCCGCCTTCCTCATCACCTGGAAGGAGGAGCGGCCGGCCGAGGGGGCCTCGACCGTCCAGGTCACCTACTGGCAGCTGATGGAGCAGGTCGGCAAGGACCTGATCATCAACGTCGTGGCGTTCGCGCCGACCTCCGAGTTCGAGACCTCCGAGGTGAGCAAGATCCTGCGCACGTTCGTCGCCGACGACTCGCAGGTCGCATGAGGCTCAGCTCCGCACAGCGCCAGACCCTCCGGGCCGGCGCGGTCCTGCTGATGCTGTGTGGCGTGGGGCTCGCCGTCTTCGCCGCGCTCTACAGTCCGCAGTCGACCGGTTCCGGCGACCTGACGGTCGTGGACGACCCGACCTCGTTCAAGCTCCCCGACCCCGGTCTGTTCAGCGGTGAGGTGATCGTCTACGGCCACGGCACCGGCGAGCAGAGTCCCCAGGACCTCGGCTGCCGGTTGCTCGGACGCTCCGGTGACGAGCAGAGCAGCGCGAAGATGAGCGAGCTCGCCGTCCTCACGCTCGACCCGGTCACCGTCGACGGCCAGCGCCTGGAGCCGCTCTTCGCGGTGCGCTCCTATCCGCAGGGCGCGACGATCAGCTGCTCCCAGGGCCAGGCGGCGGCGCCGATCGCGATCACCGACGAGTCGACCTTCGGCCGGCTGGGCACGTTGGTCCGGGTGTTCGCCGGCGGGCTCGCACTGGTGTGCGTCGTGGTCGGCGTGACGGTCTGGTTCGCGTTCCGGCCCCCACGTCGCGACCTACCCCGGCAGGCCTTCCCGTCCTGACCGGTGCACCGCACGGACATGACGCCCTCCCGGGGTCCCCGGGAGGGCGTCGTGTCGGTGCGGCCACCGCTCACTCGATGAGCTCAGTCGACCAGGCGGGGCTCCAGGCCGTGGACGTCGACGTCGACGAGCGACAGCAGGCCGCTCTCGCCGCCGATGACGAAGTGGGCCACGATCGGTCCGCAGGTCAGCGTGGTCCCGATGTCCGGCGGCGGAGGCGGCGGCGTCGGGCTCGGCGGCGGCCCGCTCGGATCGTCGTCGGGGGGCTCGGTGGGCGTGGGCGTGGGCGTCGGGCTGGGGCTCGGTGGCGGGTCGTCCTGCCAGGAGCAGGAGCCGACGTCGAAACCGGTGCTGGCCACGGCGTCTGCGACCGCGGGGCCAACGTCGTCGGAGACGGGCTCGTTCATCTCCACGGATGCCTCGACCCGGTTGTGAGCGAGGTCGAAGCAGTACGACGTCAGCGAGGCGTCGTTCTTGCCCGCGTAGGTGCTGGCCTGGCTCTGGCCCAGGCCGCAACCGACCAGGCCCTCGAAGCCGCCCTTCGAGTGCAGCATCCCCAAGATCGCCGGCAGCTCGTCGGCCAGCGCACCCGCTCCGGCGAGCGCAGCGGCGTCGGCGGCGCTCTGCGCCTGCGACTTCTCGTCGGTGCCGTGACCGAGCGCGGCCACCCCCCACAGCGCGAGCGCGATCAGGAAGGTGGACGCCATGATGATGATCGGCGTCGCGATCTGGCCGCGCTCGTCTCGGCGCCGATCACGTGCGTGCGACCGGTTCATCGACGAACTCCCCCTGGTGGTCTGGCGACTGGTGGACGTGGCGAACGCGGGCCCCGGAGTCCGGGGCCCGCGTCAGCGGCGGTGCGGAGCGGAGGTCACCCGCCGGTCACGCTGTTCACGGCGGTGGTGAAGACGCCGCCGAGGTCGATGGCGTCGGCGGCCTGCAGCACCGCGAGGGCGATGCCGGCGGCGACGATGATCATGCCGACGTACTCCAGGGTGCCCTGGCCCTTCTCGTCGTCGCGGGCCTCGAGCAGGTGGGCCTGGAGCATCAGGTAGGTCATGATGAGCTTCTGCATCTGGATCATCCTCTTTCACTGTCTCGGCCACGTCCCCCGTACGGGCCGTAAGCCTGTGTCCTGGATCTGGGTCGCCGTCCCTGACGACACTGTGAAATCTAGGTGCGATCGGCCGCCGCGCCGGGGGCCCAGGGGCCCATCGTTGGGCCCACTGCCGGGCCCGCCGCTGGGCCTCCTGGTGGGCCCAGACTCACTCCAGCTCCCGGGTGCCGAGCCACACGGCGATGGCCTCGCTGCGGTTGGTGACCACGAGCTTGCCGAAGATCGCGTTCACGTGGTTCTTCACCGTCTTCTCGGCGAGGTAGAGCTCTCGGGCGATCTCGCTGTTGGTCTTGCCCTGGGCGATCAGCTCCATGAGCTCGACCTGGCGGTCGCTCAGGTCGAACCGCTGCTGCCGGCGCCGACGCTCGACCTCGGGATCCTCCGTCCTCGGTCCGCCGCGCAGCACCTCGAGCGCCTGGTGGGAGAACGCGCCGGCGCCGAGCGCGGCGCTGCGCACCGTGTGCACGAGCGTGGTGGCGTCGAAGGAGCCGTGGACCAGGTAGCCGCTCGCGCCGGCGTCGAGCGCGGCTCGGATGTGCTCGGGCTCGTCGGTGAAGGTCAGCATGATCACCGTCGTCTCCGGGGCGATCGCCCGGGCCGTCTGGACGCCGTCACGCCGAGGCATCCGGACGTCGAGCAGGACCACGTCGGGTCGCAGGCTGTGCACCATCGACTCCGCGAGCACCCCGTCCCCGGCCTCGCCGACGACCTCCACCAGGTCCGAGGTCTCCAGCAGGCTGCGCAGCCCGGTGCGGACGACGGGGTTGTCGTCGACGACCAGGATGCGCGTCGGCCCCTCGGCCGGCGTCGGCAGCGGCAGGGTGAGATCCTCGAGGTCAGACATAGCTCGCCTCCTTCAGGCCCATGAGCGGCGCGACCAGGCGGACGCTCGTCCCGCGGCCGGACGCGGTCTCGATCTCGGCTCGCCCACCGACCTGGGCCAGGCGCTCGGTGTATCCGCGGACCCCGAAGTGGCCCTCGCGCTCCCGTTCGGGCAGCACCTCGAGGGAGAACCCGCATCCGTCGTCGGCGATCTCGACGAGCAGGTCGTCGCCATCGCTGCACATCCGGACCGAGAGCCGGTCGGCGCCCGAGTGCGCCAGCGCGTTGAGGATCGCCTCGCGGGCGGCGGCGAGCAGCTCGTAGCGCACCGACGGCGCCGAGACCGACACCTCCTCGAGGTCGAGCCGCAGGCGTACGTCGCGTCCGTGGGTGCAGTCGCGGGCGAGCGCGGCGAGGGACTCGTGGAAGGGCTGGTCGAGGTGGTCTTGCCGCAGGGTCGAGAGCAGCTCTCGGAGGCGCGCCACCGCGTCGGCCGAGGCCCGGGCGATGTCACCGGCCTCAGCGGCCGCGCGCTGGGGGTCGCGCTGGATCCAGTGCTCCAGGGACTGCGCGGTCAACGTCAGTCCCTGCAGGGTCTTGGCCGTGGAGTCGTGCAGCTCGCGGGCGAGCCGGGCGCGCTCGGCCGCCGCCGCGGCACCGGACACGAGGTCGGCGAAGGCACGTTCGGACTGACGCTTGCGTGTCGCGAGCAGCCGGAACACCTGGCCGAGCACGACGACCGACACGAAGGTGATCGGGAAGCCGAAGGCCACGAGGAAGGAGGAGTCGATCTCGCGGTCGAGCAGGCTCGCGGTCAGATAGCCGCCGACCATCGCGACCGTCGACAGCGCGGCCGGCAGCGGTGGCAGCACGACACCGGTGACGACACAGCTGCTCAGCGCGACCAGGACCAGCGGGTTGTCGGTGCCGAGCGCCACCATCAGCGCGGTCATCACCAGCCCGTCGACCATCACCAGCAGGGGGTGTCGCTGCAGGAAGTCGGGCACGGAGGGCAGCGAGATGCCGGCCATGCTGCTGAGGGTCAGGAACGCGATGGCCACGATGGCGACGGGCGAGAGCGTCCTCTCCACGAAGCCGGCGAGGCTGGCCAGCAGCGTCATCATCCGCATCAGGAACGCGACCCGGATCAGGGTCCGGACCTCCATCACGTCGGTTGCGTCGTCACTCATCCCGAGAACCCCCCGAACAGGTTGCCGAAGTCCAGACCCGAGCCCAAGACGATGCCGACGATGAGGATGATCAGCACCGCAGGCACCAGCACGATCGTCGTCACGAGCGTGACCCGCGGGGCGACCCGCGCGGCCTTGCGGCGCATCCGTTGGGCGTGCTCGCGGCGCTGGTCGATCGCGATCTGGTTGAGGGCGTCGACCAGTGGTGCGCCGAGCTCGTCGGACTGCAAGAACGCGGTGACGAACTGGCTCAGCGCCTCGGAGTCGCTGCGCTCGCGCAGCTGCTCGAACGCCGCCCGCAGCGAGGCGCCGTGCTGGACCTGCCCGAGCGCGTGCTGCATCTCGGCCGCCAGCGGGCCACCGAAGCGCTCTGAGACCCGCATCAGTGCCGGGCGGAACCCGACGCCGGCGGTGACGGTGACGGCGAGCACGTCGAGGAAGTCGGGCAGGTCGCGGTCGAGGGCCTCGGTGCGCAGGCGGCGCAGGCGAGAGAGCCGGGAGAGCGGGAACACCACGGGCGCCACCAGGCACAGCACGAGGCCCAAGACGTTGGCCGAGGCGAGGCAGATCAGCGTGGCGGGAGCCAGGAGGATGACCCAGAGCATGACCCCGCGGATCACGCCGTCGACGCTCAACCCGTCGGGGCGTCCGGCGTAGGCCACCTGGGCCTGCAGCCACTCGACGGCGCGGTGGGGCAGCCGGCGCCGCACGCGCGGAGCCAGTCGCGTCGCGAGTCGGCCCAACGGCCCCTCGCCGCGTGCCGCGCGACGCTGCTCGGGCCGCAGCACCATGAGCTCCTCGAGCCCCAGGCCCTCCGCGGCGTCCGCCCGCAGCAGCCGGTAGCCGTGCAGGGCCAGGAGCAGCGCCCCGGCCACGGCCACACCCGGCAGGTAGATCGTGAGGTTCATATGTCGAACCTCGTCATCTTGCGGATCAGGTAGTAGCCGAGCACGAACAACGAGCCGGCGATGACCAGAGAGATCTGCCCGACGATCTGCCCGGTCATCGCCTCGACCGACCCGGGCTGGATGGTGTTGAGCATGAACAGCATGCCGACGCCGAGCAGGATGACGAGGTAGCCGGTGGCCAGGGCCTGGGCGAGCGTGGTCCGGATCTCGCGGCGGGTCTCCTTGCGGGCCTCGAGCGTGTCCGCGATGTCGCGCAGCGAGGTCACCAGCGAGCCGCCGCTGCGGGAGCAGACCACCAGCGTCGACAGGAGCACCCCGACCTCGCGGGAGGGCAGCCGACTCCCCATGTCGTCGAGCGCGGTCTCCAGATCGGTGCCGAACCGCAGCGCGTCGGCCACGTGTCGCAGCTCGGTTCCGGCCGGCGCGGCCAGCTCCTCGCCCGCGATCCCGATGGCGGTCGAGATCGACAGGCCCGCGTTGGTCGCGTTGGCCAGCACGCGGGCGACCTCGGGCATCTGGACGATGAACGCCTCGAGCCGGCGCGCCTTGGCGCGACGGATGTAGGCACGCAGGGCGAACCCGCCGATGCTCACGCCCAGGATGCCGAACACCGGCGCCAGGGCGGTCCACAGCAGGTAGGCGGCCAGGAGGCTGACGCCGCTCGCGACCAGGACGACGCTGAGCGCACGCTGACGGATGCCGGCCAGGACCAGCTCGCGCTCGACGGCCACGCCGAGCCGAGTACGCCGGAAGCTGCGGTTGAGGCGGTCGAGCAGGGGCTGGTCCTCGGCCTGGTCGTAGCCGGCGACGGCCGCCGCGATGCGGCGCCGCTCCGTGGCGACCGATGACAGCGACCGCAGGCCGAGCAGACCGAACAGGACGGCGGCGACCGAGCACAGCAGTGCCGTCACGACCATGAGACGCCACCCCCACTGTCCAGACCGGTCAGGCCGTCGGCGGCGTGGAAGCCCGCCGGCAGCTGCTCGGACCGCTCCTGGAGCCGGGCCACGAGGCGCGGGTGCACGGGGTGGCGGACGAACGCACCGCGCGCGCCTGCCTCTCCGGGCGCGTGCGGGTCCCAGTGGACGATCCGGCTCAGCTCGAAGTCCTCCCGGCGCCGCGAGGAGAGATAGCTGACCTCGACGACGCGGCGGGTGCCGTCGGCGGACCGCACGAGCTGCACGACCAGGTCGATCGAGGAGTTCACCTGCTCGCGCAGGGCATGGAAGGGGATCTCCACGTCGGACATCGCCGCCATGGTCTCCATCCGCGACAGGGCGTCATCGGTGGTGTTGGCGTGCACGGTCGTGAGCGAGCCCTCATGGCCGGTGTTCATCGCCTGGAGCATGTCGAGCGCCTCGCCGCCGCGACACTCGCCGACGACGATCCGGTCGGGACGCATGCGCAGCGCGTTGCGCACCAGGTCGCGGATGGTCACCTCACCGCGACCCTCGACATTGGCCGGCCGGGTCTCGAGCTGGACCACGTGCTCCTGCTCCAGCGAGAGCTCGGCCGCGTCCTCGATCGTGACGATGCGCTCCCGGCCCGGGATGAAGGCCGACAGGGCGTTGAGCATCGTCGTCTTGCCCGAGGCGGTCCCGCCCGAGACGACGATGTTGAGCCGCGCCCGGACCGCGGCCTCGAGTAGCTGGGCGGTCGCCGAGTCGACGGCGCTGCGCTGGATCAGCTCGTCCATGCCGTAGCGCCGAGGGAACAGCCGGATCGTGACCGTCGGGCCGCGCAGCGCCAACGGCGGGAGCACGACGTTGACGCGTGCACCGCGCGGCAGCCGAGAGTCGGGAGGCAGCCGGGCGTCGACCATCGGGCTGGACTCGTCCACGCGGCGGTTCACGGTCGAGACCACCCGGTCGATCGTCTGCAGCAGCTGCTCGTTGCTGGTGAAGCCCGACGGGATCCGCTCGAGCACGCCGTAGCGCTCGACGTACACGGTGTCGTGCCCGTTGATCATGATCTCGCTGACCGCCGGGTCGGCGAGGATCGGCTCGAGCACACCGAGACCGACGGCCTCGTCGACCACCCGGCGGACCAGGCTGGTGCGCTCCCGGGTGCTGAGGATGATGCCCTCGCGCGAGACCAGGTGGTTGAGCACCCGCTCCAGGCGGGTACGCCGCTGCGCCTCGTCGAGGCGCCCGACCTCGGTCAGGTCGACCTCGTCGAGCAGCAGGCGCTTGAGGCGCCGCACCAGCAGCTCATCGGAGCTCTCGCTGGCGCCGAGCTCGACGCCGTTGCCCGCGACGCCGGCGAAACCCCGGTAGCCGCCGCTCACGGCGCCACCGCCATCGCGACCTCGCGCTCGACCGTGAACGCCGGCAGGGGGGCGACCCGCGGCACCTCGACCACGAGCTTCACCGAGTCACCCGACACGTCGACGCGGGACACGTGGAGCCCCGCCGGCAGGGCGTCCTCCGCCGCGGCGACGGGGTCGCGTCCGAGGCTCTGGGCGCGCGCGGACTGTCGTGCCGCCTCCTGGGTCTGCGAAGCGGCCCACCCCGCGACGCCCACCTGGAGGGTGTAGAGCGCGACGAGCACGAGCAGCGGCACCAACGCGACCACCTCGATGGCGACCGTGCCACGCTCATCACGACGACGGCTGCTCATGGCTCCTCCACCACCTGCGAGGTCTGGGAGATGTGGCCGGGCAGCTCGGCGCACCCGGGACAGAGGGCGGGAATGTCCATCGTCACCTTGACCGTCCCGTCGCCGAGCACGCTGACGTGCACCTGGTCCTGGATCGATGCCGGAACGGCGTCGCGGGCCGCGGCCGCGGGGTCCTCCCCGATCGCCTGGGCTCGCGCCGCGGCGTTGGCGGCATGCCCGTTCCACACGAAGGCCAACGCGGTCAGGCCCACCTGCCAGGCCAGCAGCACGACGAGGATCACGAGCGGCACGAGGACGACGGTCTCCACCGCGACCTGACCCGTCTCGACGGCGGCGCGACGTGCGCCCCCGCGGCGCCGTGCCGGAGCGCGGGTCGGCGGCTCCGCGACCGCGACGCCGCTCACCCCGATCTCGGCACCGATCCGCTCCAGGGCCGACCACCAGGCGGCCTCGCGGACCTCGCCCGGGTCGCGGGAGTTCACGGCGCGCTCGAGGCGGCGGAAGGTCGCGGGCAGCCGGGTCGAGACGACCTTCGCCGAGGTCAACCGGGCCAGGGCGTCGGGGTTGAGGACGTCCTCGCGCGAGACCCGGTTGACCAGGACGTTCAGGTCCTGCTCGGCGCTGACGCCCAAGCTCTCCCACGCCTGCACGGTGCGCCGGAACGACCGCATCGCCAGCACGTCCGGCGTCACGACCGTCACGACCGTGTCCGCCACCTCGACGGCCGCGGCCTGCGCCGGCGTGGCGTGGGAGCCTCCGTCGACGATGATCACGTCGAACTCCTGGCGCAGCAGGCCGAGGATCGCACGCACGGCGGCAGGGGTGACGTACTCGGTCTCGGCGACCTGCATCGGCGTGAGCAGCAGGGAGATGCCCGACTCGTGCTGGACCAGCGCGTCCAGGATCGTCGCGGGCGAGAGGTCCTCGGCGACCTTCGCGACGTCGGCGATCGAGACCCGCTGTCGGGCCTCGAGGATGCTCGAGACGTCACCGGCCTGCAGGTCGAGGTCGACCAGGCAGACCCGCAGACCGGAGACCTTCCGGCGCAGGTCGAGCGCCATGTGAGTGGCGATCGTGGTCGTCCCCACGCCACCCTTCGCGCCGGCGAACACCGTCACCCGCCCGTGCCGACCGAGCGCCTGGGTGGTGTCGGCGACCGTGCCGGACAGCAGTCCCCCCATGCGCTCGGACCACTCCCGGGCCGCCTCGTAGCGTCCGAGCAGGTCGTCGAAGGAGATGGGGTAGGAGACGACGCCCTTGGCGCCGGCCTCCATCGCCTTCAGCGCGCCCTCGACGTCGCCGGAGGAGTTGAGGACGACCACCCCGCTGGCCGGGGAGCGGAACACGATCTCGCGCACGACCTCCGGCGCGCTCTGCGGGCCGAGCCGGTCGTGGACGACCACGACGTCCGGCCGGAGCCGGCCCACGGCGGCCGACAGCTCCCCGGTCGACTGCTCGTAGGTCACCACCTCGGCGCCGTCGATCTCGGCCAACAGGCTGCGGATCTCGCTCTGGACACCCTGGTCGGCCGCGCCGACCACCACCTTGGTCACTGTGCCTCCTCCGGGATCGCCTTGCCGCCGAGGTCGCTCGCGTCGAACTCGTCGACCTCGCGCGACCGGTTGGTGCCCACGTCGCCGGGCAGGGCGACGAGCCGGACCTCCTGGGCGAACGCCGCCGCATAGGTCACCGACAGCGCGTCCTCGGGCTCCAGCGCGAGCGTCACCGGGACGACGTCCTTGGTGTTGGCCACGCTGCCCTCGTCGTCGACCGTGATGGTCTGCTGACCGCCGATCGAGACGATGCGGACGTCGCGCACGAGGACCCGGGCCTGCTTGGGCAGACCCGGCACATCGGCGAACACCGCGACGATGTCGACCCGGTCGCCCGGGCGGACCCGGCCGGCGACCCCGGTCACGCTGTTGACGTTGATCGCGATCTCACGCTCGGTGGGGCTGAGGTCCGTCGAAGGGATCAGCATGTCGGAGGTCACCACGGTGCCGGTGGCGAGGGGGAACGACACCCGCCGCCCCTCGAGCTCACGCAGGCTGGTGACCGCGGTCCGTGCCGCCCAGCGCCGAGGCACCTCGATCGCGTGCAGGTTGGAGGCGCCCAGAGGGCTGTAGGCGTCGACGGGCTTCGCCACCTCGTAGACGGTGATCCGTGGGCCGACCTGACTGTCGACGTCCTTGACGTAGTTGCTCACTGCGAAGAAGACGGCGAGCGACAAGGCCGCGGCGGCGAGAAGGAACAAGACGCCGCGACGCTGGCGGGGGTTCACTGGGTGGCTCCTCCGGCGGTGCTGAGCGATGCGAGGTGGGGTGCGGTCGCCGGTGGCGGGGTGCCGGCGGGCTGGGCGGTCACCGGGACCGCGGGGCCAGGGATCGCGCGGACCCGGCAGAAGGCACAGTCGTGGCCCCAGACGGCCTCATCGCAGATCGGGCAGCGGCCCGTGGCGGGCGAGAGCTCCGCGACCCCTGGCCACGCGACCACGAACTCGACCGCCTTCGCGGTCCCCCAGACCGGCGTGGGATCACTGGTCGCCTCCCGGCGGACCGGCCGGCTGGTGAGCCCCATCGAGAAGAGTGTCGCGACGGCGACCTCGGGAAGCTCACCGAAGGCGTGGCAGTCGTAGGCCGTGGCCACCACCCCGCGCGGGGGCACCCGCGGGAGCTGTCGGTCGGGCGCGAGCTGTCCGATCGGGAGCTTGGCCACCCACCCCGGGTCGCCGTGGACGGCCAGGTAGCCGGACCGGTCCCGCAGCCAGGAGTGCACGTGCTGGCGCAGGGTCGGCGCCGGGGTGGTCAGCTTGGCGACCGACGGCAGCCAGGCGCCCCAGGTCAGGGCATCGAGCCGGGCCCGGACGTCGGCGAAGACGGCGTTGGCGCCGTGGACCCGGTCGGGCACCATCTCGACCGCACGCATCATGGCCGTCGTGGAGAACGGCACCGCGACGACGCGCACGCTGAGCTCGGGGCGGACCGCAGCGACGGTGGCTGCCGCGACGTGCGCAGGGCCCGACCCAGCCTGCGGGCTGAGGACGAGGAGCTGTCGTGTCGTAGGCGAGAGCACCGTCTCGTCCGTGGCCAAGGAGGTCGGGTCAGACCACGGATGAACCTGCCACGACCCCCAGGTCGCAGTCCCCCGTGGCCTGGCGACCGGGTGCTCCTCGAGGAGCGCAACCGCCAGTGTCATGGTCCGTGCATACCCCGTTGTGCGCCGGCCTAACCGCGCGGCTCGGAATGGCTTCGGCGCCGCGGGATGCGGGTAGCCTCTGCGTGCGCGGCAGCGCAGCCGGACGAGGATCCGCGCGCTGGCGCGGACAAGGGGGAGGAGCGTTCGGGGTGGCGGACGGAGAGTCGCTGGCTCGTCGGCTGCTCGGCGGTGGCCACGGGCGGGACCAGCGAGCGCCGCGGCTGCGCGACACCGCCCGCATCCGGCGCCGGCGGGCCTGGGTCGCGATCGCGCTGCTCGTGCTCGGCCTCGGGTGCGCCGGGTTCGGCGTCGTCGCCGGCCGGGCCGCGCCGCCGAGCCCGATCCAGCTCGATCCCGACGGCGTCACCTCGGTCCCTGCGACGCACTTCTACCAGAGTCCGTGGGTGCTCTACGGACAGGTCGACGATCCCCGGCGGGTGCCATCCCTCACCGACGTGGGGTGCGCGCCGGACGGCGACCTGCGCCTCCCCGAGCAGCCGGACGACATGACGCAGTACGGGTCGCGGGTCATCGACGGGGTCTCGATCGCGGCGCTCGCCCTGCTCTCCCGGTCCGGGAGCCAAGCGTCGGTGCGGTGCAGCGACGCCGCGGACTACGCACCCTTGTGGCTGATGCCCTCGTCCGTCGCCGAGCCGTTCACCGCGACCGGCATCGCGATCCTCGGTGCCGTGCTCCTGGTGGTCGGCGCGTTGGTCCATCCGGCCACCGACGAGCTCCCGGCACGCTGGCGGGCAGCGCGCGGGCGACGCGACGAGCGCTGACGCGACCGTCCGGTCAGGCGGCCTGCCGGCGCCGCCACAGCAGGAGTGCGACGACCACGGCCGCGAGGCCGGCCGCGCCCAGCCCGGCGGCCACCAGCGTGGTCGCCGAGGAGTCGTCGTCCGACGACCCGGCCCCGGAGGCCGACGGGTCCTCGGTGGGCTCCGACGTCGGGCTCGTCTCGCCGCTGGGGCTCTCCGTCGAGCCGTCGCCACCGCTGGCGCCGGTGGCCACCGACCACGTCGCGCCACCGGCGTACGTCGGGCCGGCCGCCGCGTCGCCCACGACCTCGACGTCGATGGTGATCGGCAGCTCGATGGTGTAGTCCTCCGGCTCGACCACGACCATCAGGTAGTAGTCGCCGGCGGTCGTGTAGTCGCCTCCGCCGTCGAACTTCGTCGGGAGCTCGGTCGGGACCCGGCTGACCGGTGCCGTCGCCGTGGTCAGGGTGGCGCCGTCAGCGGTCTCGGAGAAGGTCGCGTCGTCGGGGTAGCTCAGGCCGCCTTGCATCGGGTCGAAGAGCCGGATCCCTGCCAGCGGGGGGAACCGCCCGAACGCGTCCGCGGTCGCCCCGTGCGGCTGGGCGAACTTCACCGACACCCGGGCGGCCTGCCCGAACTCGAGCGGGATCCGGTACAGCAGCGCCTCACCCGGGACGACCGTGCTCGACCACCGGCCGGCGCCGATCTCGGTGGCATTGGCGAACGATGCGCCTCCGTCGACCTTCTGGGCGGAGCCCGAGACCTGGGGCGGTGTGACCTGGATGCCGCTCCCTGCGGGAGGCTCGTAGCCGGCGTCGGCGAGGGCCGGCTCCTCACTGACGCGCAGGCCGAACGGCACGACGCCGTCCGCACCTGGGCCGCGTGAGACCGTGATCCGGTACTGCCCGGGCGCACCGCAGTCCGTGGTCGAGGTCTCGCCCTCGGTCGACGGTGCAGCGCTCGCCTCGACGCCCATGAGCATGCGGGTGTCGAGCAGGCGGGTCAGCCGGGCGTAGTCACAGCGCGCATCGTCCGGTCCGTAGATCGTCAGGTTGAACCCTTCGGCGATCTCGGCAGCTCCCTGGGTGATCGCGGCGGCCCGGATCGTCGTGTCGGCGGTCTGACGCTCGAAGACGTAGCTCTTCGTGGCGCCGGACCCGGCCAGGGTGTCGATCCAGTCGCCGACCGTGATCGGCGTGGGGTCGTTCTCCGGGCCGCCGGTGATCGGTTGGCCGGTCAGCGTGAAGGGCCGCACCGCCCGGCTGGCCACCCGGGCCAGCCTGCTCTCGATGTCGCCGGCGCTGTCGGCGTCGTAGTAGTGGCCGTTGCCAGCCTCCGCGATGCACCTGAGCTGGTCACGCGCCGCCCCGGAGACCGACAGACCCACCACGTCGATCTGCAGGTCGATGCCGCCCTTCTCCAGGTCGGCCGCCACCTTGCAGGGGTCGGGGTCACACGTCGACTCCCCGTCGGAGACCAGCACGATCGAGCGCGCTCCCTCCTCACCGAGGTCCTTCGCCGCCTGCTGCAGCGCGTACGGGATCGGCGTCTCGCCGTACGGCTTGTACTTCCCCACCGCCGCGGAGAGGTCCGCACGGTTGTCGGTCCCCGGCGGCACCACCAGCTGGCTGTCGGTGCACGCCCCCTTGTCGGTGCGCGAGAACACCTTCGCCCCGAACACCCTCAGGCCCACCTGCGCCTGGTCGGGCAGACCCTCGATGACCGTGTGCAACGCCGTCCGCGCGGCCTCGATCTTCGACTGGCCACCGCCCGCCGGCTCCGCCATCGACCCCGAGGAGTCCAGCAGCAGGACCATCCGGCCCAACCCGGCCTCGTCGTCACCAGCGGCCGCCGACGCGGTCGAGGGCACCGACGTGCCCGCCACCCCACCGACGCAGACCACAGCCAAGAACACCAGCGCCACCACGCGACGCAGCCCGATCATCATGTTCACGACCTTTCCGTCCGGACCCGATCGCCAAACACCGTAGGTATTCGCAATAGCGAACGTCAAGGTTGCTTGTGCGAACAGATCGGTCGTACGCTCTCGCTCACGAAGGGAGGCGCCGCGTGGACGAGGCGGACAAGATCGAGCAGCAGCGGCGCCTCTACGGCCAGCCGTTGGGCGACCTCGTCCGGCAGGTGACCGGCCGGCTGGGACTCACCCAGGCCCGGGTGGCGGACATCTTGGGGCTGAGCCCCGCGATGATGTCCCAGCTCGTCGGTGGCCATCGGGTCAAGATCGGCAACCCGCAGGCGGTCGCGCGGCTGCAGACGCTGCTGGCGCTGGCCGACGAGGCGCCCGCCCTCAGCGGCGAGGCGGTCGCGGGCCGGCTCGACGAGATCCGGGCCTCCCGTCCGGGACTCACCACCGGGCAGATGACGGCCACCACGAGTGTCGACGCCGCCGAGATCGTCCGCCGGGTGCTGCGCGCGGTCGCCTCCGGGCGCGAGCTCGACGCGGCCGCCCAGCAGCTCCACGACACCGCACCCGCGCTGGCCGAGCTGCTGCGCGTCTACGGCACCGGCACGTCGGAGGAGGCGGCCCACCACCTCCAGGAGATCGCCCACCTGCTCTGACCGGTGCGAGCTCACCCGAGCCAGTGGCCACCGCGCATCAGCGTGCGGCCGGCGATCTCGTCGGCCTCGCGCCAGGCCTGCACCCGCTCGGGTCGCAGCACCGCGAAGACGTACGCCGCGTCCCCGCGCGGGTCCCAGTCCGCCTGAGCGGCGTACGCCGCACCGAGGCCGGCGTCCTCGTCGACGGGCACGAGGCGCTCGAGGACCGCGTCGACCATCGTGACGTCGCGGGTCGGGCCGACCGCGAGCCGGGCCCGCCCCGACGCCGCGAGATCGCGCGCGGTGCGCGACCTCTCCTGCACGGCGATGACGAGCCGCTCGCCCGTCCACGCGAGCGACAGCGGCACCAGGTGCGCCTCGCCGGCGGCCGAGGCCGTGGCCACCCACACGTCGATCTCGGGCGTCGCCCACATCGCGAGCGTGTCGGCCTTGCGGGTCGCTCGGTCACGGGGGCCTCGGGGTCCGGTCACGAGCGGCAGTCTGCCAGTGCGGTGGCCCGCACCGGGGCCGCCGGCGCCGCGCCCATGGCCCGAACGGGGTGGCCCGGGCGGCATCCGCTCCGTGACCTCCGCCTCCACCGGCGCGCGCCGTCCGGCTCTAGCGTCGAAGCATGTTCACAGCTCTCTCACGTAGCGCACCGGCACTGGCCATCGCCGCCGGCGCCCTGCTGCTCTCGGCCACCGGCGGCGCGGTCGCCGCCACGGTCATCACCGGTGCCGACATCAAGGACGGCACCGTGACCACCAGGGACATCAAGAACTCCACCCTCAAGACCGCCGACCTCTCCGCGGCCGCGATCGCCGCACTGGAGGGCGACCCGGGCCCCGCGGGACCGCAGGGTGACCCGGGGCAGGCGGGACCTCCGGGACCGGTCGGGCCCGCCGGAGCACCGGGCATCAGCGGCTGGGAGCTCGTCAGCAACAGCACCAGCGTCCCCAGTGGTGCCGACGGCACGGTCTACGCCACCTGCCCCACCGGCAAGAAGACACTGGGCATCGCGGGCTACTTCGTGACCGGCACCGAGGGCATCCAGTCCAACCTGGCCACCGCCACCGGGGCCGTGTACGGCCACAACAGCAAGGCGACCGCCAACACCCTGGTCATCGAGATCATCTGCGCCACCGTCGGCTGACCGGCTCGCCGGGGCGGGCGGTCGCGGCGACGAAAGCCTCTCCGTCGAGGACGGGTACGGCGGCACACGCGTCGTGCTCGGCCGCGACCGCCACGTCCCCGGCGAAGCCGATCTCCACGAGCTCTCGGCCACTGGCGCAGTCGTGCAGCTCCTCGGTCAGGCGCGCCTCGACCGCCCGGAACGCGCATTCGGCCACGCGCGCTTCCGGGCTGAGGCCGGTCGCGCCGAGGTCGACGAGCGCCGCCACCACCGCGCCCGCGCCCCAGAGGTCCTCGACCGCGGGACGCAGCGACCCGTCGGGCCAGCGCTCACCGGCAGCGACGACCGCGACCGACGCACCGTCGGGGAGCCAGCGCGCGACGGCGACGGCGTTGCGCAAGGACGCACCGACGACGGTGACGCCGGCATCGGCCAGGCCGAACGCGATCGACGAGCCGTTGGGCGAGGGCAGCACCAACCGCTCGATCCCCTCCGCGGCCCGCACCGACACCGGCGACAGGCTGACGCCGGTCCGCTCCGACCGCCCGGTCGCCAGCACCGCGGCGCGCTCAGCGGCGTACGCCGTCGCTCGCTCGTCCTTCCAGCGGAAGGGATAGACGGTGATCCCCCGCTCCACGGCCACGGTGAGCGTGGTCGTGAACGACAGCACGTCGACCACGACCGCCACGTCCGCGCCGCCGACGATCGCTGCAGCACCGGTCGCTCCCCACTCGAACCGCAGCCGATACGCCGACTGCGTGTGTGCCCCCATGCCCGTCACGACGTCCTCCCGGGTGCGCTGTCATCTCGCTGTAACGCCGTGTTACCCCCTCTGCCCACGATGTTGCAGCACGGGGATAGAGCGGGTAAACGGGCGTTACAGCGGGGAAGGCCGACCCGTCACCAGATCCGGACCCGCTGCTCCGGGTCGAGCCACAGGCCATCGCCGGGCTGGGTGTCGAAGACCTCGTGGAACTCGTCGAGGTTGCGCACGATGTTGGCGCGGAACTCCGGCGGGCTGTGCGGGTCGATGGTGAGGTACTGCTGCTCCTGCTCCTTGCGCCGCTTGGTGCGCCAGCAGTAGGCCCAGTTCAAGAACACCTTCCGCCGGTCCTCGGCCGGGGCGTCCCCGCCGCGCGAGATGAGGTACGCCGTGTGCCCGATGGTCAGGCCGCCGAGGTCGCCGATGTTCTCGCCCACGGTGAGCGCCCCGTTGACGCGCTCGCCGGGCAGGGCGCGGGGCTCGAAGCCGTCGTACTGCTCGATCAGCGCCTTCGACTTCACCTCGAAGGCGGCCTTGTCGTCGGGGGTCCACCAGTCGTGCAGGTTGCCCTGGCCGTCGTACTGGGCACCCTGGTCGTCGAAGCCGTGGCCGATCTCGTGGCCGATGACCGCGCCGATGCCGCCGTAGTTCTCCGCGTCCTCGGCGTCCGGGGAGAAGAACGGCCGCTGCAGGATCCCGGCCGGGAAGCAGATCTCGTTGGTGCCGGGGTTGTAGTAGGCGTTGACGGTCTGCGGGAGCATGAACCACTCGTCGCGGTCGACCGGCGAGCCGATCTTCCGCAGCTGCCGGTCGGTCTCGAACGCCGACGCGGCGGCCACGTTGCCGAGCAGGTCGTCGCGGGTCACCCGCAGGGTCGAGTAGTCCCGGAACTTCTCGGGGTAGCCGATCTTGGGCCGGAACGTGTCGAGCTTCTCGTAGGCCCGCTGCTTGGTCTCCTCGGTCATCCAGTCCAGCCGCGAGATCGACTGGCGGTACGCCGCGAGCAGGTTGGCCACCAGGTCGTCCATCATCGCCTTGGCGCGGGGCGGGAAGTGCCGGGCGACGTACTCCTTGCCGACCGCCTCGCCGATCGCGCCCTCGACGAGCGCGACCCCCCGCTTCCACCGGGCCCGCAACTCGGGGGTGCCGTTGAGCGTGCGGCCGTAGAAGTCGAAGTTGGTCTCGACGAAGTCGTCGGTGAGGTACGGCGCGGCCGCGCGCAGCACGTGGGCCAGCAGCCACTGCCGCCAGTCCTCGAGCGGGATCTCCTCGAGCACCGAGGAGAGGTGCGAGAAGTACGACGGCTGCCGCACGCACACCTCGGCGAGCGTGGCCTCGTCGCCACCGAGGTTGGTGACGTAGGCGCTCCAGTCGAAGGCCGGGCACAGCTCGACGAGCTCGGCGAACGTCATCAGGTTGTAGGTCTTCTGCACGTCGCGGGTCTCGGCGCGCTCCCAGTGACCGGCGGCCATGCGGGTGTCGATCGCGAGGACCGTCGCGGCCGCGGCGCCCGGGTCGGGGTGCTCCCCGAGGCCGAAGAGCGTCGTCAGGTACGCGACGTACTTCTCCCGGATCTCGGCGAACTTGTCGTCGCGGTAGTAGGACTCGTCGGGCAGGCCGAGCCCGCCCTGCACGAGGTTGAACAGGTAGCGGTCGGAGTTCTTGGAGTCGGTGTCGACGTAGGAGCCGAACATCCCGTGGCCGCCGATGCGCTCGAACTCACCGAGGAAGGCCGCGAGGTCGCGGATGTCGCGCAGGCCGGCGACGGCGTCGACCAGGGGGCGCACCGGCGCGAGGCCGCGCCGCGCGATGGTGTCGGTGTCCATGAACGACGCGAACAGGTCGCCGATCTTGTGCGCGTCGTCGTCGACCTCCTCGCCGGCGAGGACCTTGCGGGCCAGGTCCTCGATGATCGCGTGCACGTGTTCCTCGGCGGCGTCCGAGAGCTCGACGAACGGCCCCCAGCTCGAGCGGTCGGCGGGGATCTCGGTCTCGTCCAGCCACCGGCCGTTCACGTGGCCGAAGAGGTCGTCCTGGGGCCGGATGTCGGGGTTCATGCCCGCCCGGGCGTCGTCGAGGATGCTCACGGCGACGACAGTAGCCGGGCGCGGGCGAGGTATGCCTCCTGCTTCGCGCAGGGCGAACGCGCGGCCCACACGGACCGAGCACCGGCCCGGCACGGGCAGCCAGGACCTCCGACCGTGGCGCACGCGGGTGGACGGTGCCAGAGTCGGCTCCAACGGGAGGTACCGCCATGCGCTCGTCACGTCGTCTCGCTGCCCTCGTCGCCACGCTCGGGCTGGCCCTGCCCCTCACGGTGGGTACGGCCCTCGTCGCGTCACCCAGCACGGCCGATCCCGCGCCTCCGCTCGACCGCGGCGCGCCCGGGACCTGGACGAAGGTGACCACCGGCAAGGTCCTCAACATCTCCGAGCCCGGGCTCTACCGCACCGCCGACGGGGTCCTGCACGTGCTCTACCCACGCCAGAACGCCTCCACCGACGACATCGCGTTCACCAACATCGGCCCCACCGGCGCCGTCGTCGCGACCGGCGACGCGGTGGCCGGCTGGGCGGACCTGCCGCAGGACCCGAAGGTCGTGGGTCTGCCCGGTGGCGGGATCCGGCTGGTGTTCGGCGGCATCCACGACATCTACGGCGGGGACCCCTACGACACCGGCCAGATGTTCAGCGCCACCTCCGACGCCGGCGGCACGACCTGGACCCTCGCGCAGGGTGCGCTGACCGAGAGCCACTACGCCTACGCCAGCTACGGCACCGGGGCCACCACGCTCGCCGACGGCACGCCGGTGGTGTCGTTCCCGCTGAACTCCATGCTGACCTGGAACGCCGGCACGCCGACCGACTCGACCTTCACGGTGTCCTCGTGCTGCCTCTACGACTCCACGCTGGTCCGCGACGACGACGAGGTCTGGGTCGCGTACGCCGGCAACGGCAGCTCGGCCTCGACCGCCGGCCTCTTCGTCAAGCAGCTGCTGCCCACGGACACCGGCCCCACCTTCAAGATGCCCCGGTCCAGCGAGGGCACCGACGTGAGCACCCCGAGCCAGTCGACCGCGTTCGTAGCGCGGCCGGGCGGCGGGATGTACGCGGCGTACTGCATCGGCTATCCGACCTGCGACCGGATCGGGCTGTGGCGGTTCGGCAGCGACGAGCCCGTCACCGTCCCCGGCTCGAAGGGCGCCCGCGACATCGCGCTGGCCTCCGGCCCCGGCGGCCGGCTCTGGATCGCGTGGACGACCTACGACCAGGTCAAGGTCGTGCGCACCGCGACCACGGGCACCCGCTTCGGCGCGGTCCGCACGATCAAGCCCCCGCCGGCCGCGGACAGCCTGCACGGCGTGTTCGTCGCTGGCTCGGACGGGTCCGCGGACGTGCTGCTCAACAACGGCTCGGCCCTGTTCCACCAGCAGGTGCTCCCCGGGCTGAGCCTCACGGCCGCGCCCCGGTCGTGGCGCCACGGCACCCGGCAGAAGGTGACGTTCACCGCCACCGACGCCGGCGCCGCGATCGGCGGGGCGCGGGTGAGCGCCGCCGGCCGGTCCTGCACCACCGCGGCCGCGACCGGGCGCTGCTCGATCACGTTCCGGATCGCGACCTCGAAGCGGTTCGTCGCCACCGTCCACGCTGACGGCTACGCCGCCGGCAGGGTCCGGCTCCGGGTCCGCTGACCTCGTCCGCGGGCCCCATCTCCCGTCGAGACACCAGGAATGGCTGCTCCGCGGCCGCAACGACAGCCACTTCTGGTGTCTCGACGCGAGGCGGGCGCCGGAGCGGCTACCTGACCCGCAGCACCGACTTGCCGAGCGTGCGGCGCTGGTCCATGTCGACGAGTGCCCGCGCGACGTCGTCGAGGTCGTACGTCGCGCCGACCGGCGGCTTGACCACGCCCGACTCCAGCATGGGCAGCAGCGCGGCCCACTGCTGCTGCATGTAGCCCGGGCGCATCATCGCGTAGGCGCCCCAGCCCACGCCGCGGACGTCGACGTTGTTGAGCAGCAGCCGGTTGACCTTGACCTCGGGGATGCCCTGGCCGGCGGCGAACCCGACCACCAGCAGCCGGCCCTGGGAGGCCAGGCAGCGCAGCGAGTCGGTGAAGACCGTGCCGCCGACGACGTCGACGACCACGTCGACCCCGCGGCCGTCGGTGAGCTGCATGACGGCGTCCTTGAAGCCGTCGAGCAGCACGGCCTCGTCGGCACCCGCGGCCCGGGCCACCTCGGCCTTCTCCTCGGTGCTGACCACGGCGACGGTGCGTGCGCCGTACCCCTTCGCGACCTGGAGCGACGCGGTGCCGACGCCACCGGCGGCGCCGTGCACGAGCACGGTCTCCCCCGCACGCAGGCCGCCGCGCTCGGCGAGCGCGAACTGGGCGGTGAGGTAGTTCATCGGCAACGCCGCGCCCTCGTCGAAGGAGACGTGGTCGGGCAGCGCGAACGTGAACATCGCCGGGTTGGCGACCAGCTCGGCGGCTCCGCCGTACCCGTTCACGCCGGCGACGCGCTGGCCCGGCTCGAACGGTCCGCCGCTGACGACGGTGCCGGCGAAGTCGACCCCGAGCGTGAACGGGACGTCGGGCTTGAGCTGGTACTCGCCCTTGCTCAGCAGCAGGTCGGGGAACGAGATCCCGACCCGATGCACCTCGACGAGCACGTCGTCGGGACCGGGCGTCGGGTCGGGGACGTCGCGCACGACGACGTCGGAGGGACCGGTGGTGTCGAGCACTTGGGCGGCACGCATGGGTCAGGACCCTAGGACATGGGCCTCAGTCGGCCCGGTCGTAGGCCTCGCGGAGCCAGCCCAGGAGCTCGGCGTCGAGGTCGACGGCCGGGTCGCGCAGCTCGACGTGGTGGACGACGTGCCGCGGCGAGGTGCGCACGGCCTGCTTGACCCGCGGGGAGTCGAGCTCGTGGTCGAGCGCGAAGGTCAGCACCACGTCGGCGGCGGGGCTGCGGAGGTACTGCCGGGGGTTCCACAGCCACGCGAACCCACGCCCGCGGCGGAACCCGATCTGGCTGCGGCCGACGCGCTCCTCGCAGCCTCCCCAGCCGGTGATCGTCTCGTGCACGATGCGGTACGCCGCCAGGCCGGTCTCCCCCGCACCGAAGAGGTCGGCCGGCGTGCGCGGCGCGGGACCGGCGGCGCTCACCGCGGCTCGACCAGGCGGTTCATCTCGAAGTGCATGGGATCGGTGTAGCGCCAGTCGCCGCCCCACGTGAAGCCCCAGCGCTTGAAGATCGCGACCACGCCGCGGTCGATCTCGCCGGCGGTGCCGCGCTGGTTGCCGGGCACGTTCAGGTCCAGCGCCAGCCCGAACGCGTGGTTGGAGAGCGTGGTGCTGCCGGCGATGAAGCGCGGGTAGTAGCAGCCGGCGTACTCCCCGGGATGGATCTTGTCGGCGAGCCCCTGGGCGACGACGTCCTCGAGCGCGGCCCGCAACTGCGGGATCATCAGCCGGTTGCAGGTGACGTTGCCGAGGATCGGCACCGGCTCGGTCACGATGTGCGCCGCCACCCAGGCCGGGTCGGGTGCGATCCGGCCACCGCCGAGCACGCTGTAGCGGAACGTGCCCACGGCGTCGGCGATGGTGCCGACGACCACCGCGGTCTGCACGACGCCGGGGTCGAGGCCCTTGCGTGCGACGACATCGGTCATCTGCACGGACGCGTCGGTGCCGCGCAGGATCCGGGTGATCGGCTTGCGCAGCGTCTCGGGTGCGGTGCCGCCGGTGCGGATCAGCAGCGCGTTGCCCTCGGTCATGTCCAGGTCGGGGATCCAGGTCTCGTTCACGACGGCGTCGACCAGCCACGACTGCTGTGCGTAGGCACCGACGTGCACCTTGGGGGCGTCGGCGGTGCTGCCCAGGGCGAGGAAGTCCTCGGCGTCCAGCGGCGCCCGCTCCTCCAGCGCCGGGCGCAGGGCGACCTCGCCGCCCGCGACCCGGTCCCACACCTCTGCGGTCTGGGCGCTGCCGGCCGCCGTGACCCAGTTGCGGTACGTCGCCGGGTCGACCGCCGCGACGCTCAGCGCCCGGTTCTCGATCGGGATCGACACCAGCGAGATCTGCTCGACGTCCTGCACGCCCTCGAGGCGCCGGATCCGGTCCACGGTGGCCTTCGGGAGCGGCTTCGAGCCGTTCGCGACGATGTCGGCCGGTGCGATCGCGCCGGTCCGCGGTCCCGGCGGGTCCACCGCGTGCGCCGGGTCCAGGGCAGGCGATGCGGTCTGGCCGCCGGCCGCGGTGGTCGCGCTCCCGCCCGACGGGCTCGGAGAGGTGGTGCCGGACTCCGCCGATCCGTTGCAGGCACTCGCGAGCGCGGCCAGCAGCACCACCACCGCGCCGGCGGTCGTCGTGCGCGCGCGCCCGAGTGCCATCACATCCCTCCCGGCGGCCAGGGTACGTCGCGATCGCCCGAACGGTCGCCGCTCGGCGGCGGGCTTCGGGGTCCAGCGCCGGTCGGAATCCCCGGTCCACCGGGGAATCTTCCGCTTGTCAGGGGTTGCAACCCCCGACAAGCGGGAACAACCCCGGCCCACCGGGGATCCTCCGCCTCCCGCCGGACCGCCGCACCGTCCGTCCGGAGGCGCCAGGATGGGAGACTGTCCCGCGTGTCCGAGTTCGTGCTGATCCTGTCCTGCCCCGACCGCCCCGGCATCGTCCACGCCGTGACCGGCTTCCTGGTGGAGCGCGGCGCGAACATCACCGAGAGCCAGCAGTTCGGCGACGCGCTCAGCGGACAGTTCTTCATGCGGATCGCGGTCGAGGTCCCCGCCGATGGTCGGGGGAGCGTCGACGAGGCGAGCCTGCGCACCGAGTTCGCGCCGGTGGCCGAGGAGTTCGAGATGCGCTTCGAGATCCGCGACGCGACCGCGCCGTACCGCACGATCATCATGGTCTCCAAGGACCTGCACTGCCTCAACGACCTGCTGTTCCGCGCGAGCACCGGCTCGCTGGGCATCGAGGTCGCCGCGGTCGTGTCCAACCATCGCGACGCCGAGCCGATGGCGGCGTCGTACGGCGTGCCGTTCCACCACGTCCCGGTCACCGCGGACACCAAGCCGCAGGCCGAGGCGCGGCTGCTCGAGCTGGTCGGCGAGCTCGACGTGCACCTGGTGGTGCTCGCCCGCTACATGCAGATCCTCTCCGACCGGCTGTGCCGCGAGCTGGCCGGCCACGCGATCAACATCCACCACTCGTTCCTGCCGAGCTTCAAGGGCGCGAAGCCCTACCACCAGGCCTTCGACCGCGGGGTCAAGCTGGTCGGCGCGACCGCCCACTACGTCACCGGGGACCTCGACGAGGGGCCGATCATCGAGCAGGACGTGATGCGCGTGGACCACGGGTTCTCCCAGGCCCAGCTGGTCTCGGCGGGCCGGGACGTCGAGACCCAGGTGCTCGCCCGCGCGGTGCGCTGGCACGCCGAGTCGCGGGTGCTGCTCAACGGCCACCGCACGGTGGTGTTCCGCTGAGCCGACCCTCGACGGTCAGACGGACCAGCTGACCGACTCGACGGCGACGTCGGCCGGCTTGTAGACGCCGACCAGGTCGGGACGCCGCGCCATCAGGTCGACGAGGTCGCTGGGGTGCACGGCGACCCGGGCCTTGCGTGCCGAGGGCACCTCGTCGCGGGGTGCCGGGCGCGTCGGCGCCGTGAGCATCGTGGTCATCTGCTTGTCCCCTCCCGGAGCGGGTCCCGTCGGGACCTCCGTACCCATCCCGATCGGCCCCACACGGCGACTCCTTAAGGCTTGCGCACCGGCGTAGGTTCACCGGGGTGAGCGCGAGCCATCCCTTCGTCGCCCAGACCGTCCTCGACTGCCGCCACCCGCGGGTGCTGGCCGAGTTCTACCGCGAGCTGCTCGGCTACGCCTACCGGCCCGGCGACGAGCCACCGCCGCCCGGGGCCGACGATCCGCGAGGCACGGACTGGCTGGTCCTGCGGCCCGGCCCCGATGCCGCGGACTCCGGCCGCGGCCTGGCGTTCCAGGCCAACGCCGAGTACGTGCCACCGGTGTGGACGCCGGGTCCGGACCGGCCCGGGGACCAGCAGATGATGCTGCACCTCGACCTGACCGTGCCCGACCGCGAGAGTCTCGAGACCCAGCGCGCCCGGGTCGTCGAGCTCGGCGGTCGGGTGCTGCTCGACCGCACCGACGACGAGGACGAGCCGCTCTACGTCTTCGCCGACCCGGCCGGGCACCCGTTCTGCATCTTCGTCGCCGGCTAGCGTCTTTGCGGTCACGCGCCGCGGGCCGCCCGGAGCCCGGGGTCGCGGATCGTCAGCCACGAGACCACCCCGCCCACGGCGAGCAGCACCGCGCACACGATCGTGGCGGAGCCGTACGCCGCGTCGAACGTCGCCGGGTCGGCGTAGTCCTCCCCGCCGATCCCGACCGCGGCCGGCAGCGCCGCGACCGCGAGCAGCGATCCGGCCCGTGCGACGGCGTTGTTGACCCCGCTCGCGATGCCGGCGTGCTCGTCGGCCACCGCGGCCAGCGCGGTCGCGGTCAGGGGCGCGACCATCAGCGCGAGCCCGAGCCCGAACACCACCAGGCCCGGCAGCACGTCGGTCCAGTAGCCCAGGTCCGGCCCGACCCGGAGCAGCAGCAGGGTGCCCACGGCCATGACCAGCGGCCCCAGCGTCATCGGCACCCGCGGCCCGATCCGGGCCGCGAGCGCACCGCCCCGCGCGGCGAGCAGCAGCATGCAGACCGTGATCGGCAGCGTGGCCACGCCGGCGCGCAGCGCGCCGTACCCGCTCACCGTCTGCAGCTGCAGGACGAGGAAGAACAGCATCGCCCCGAGCGCGGCGTACACGACGAACGTCATCGCGTTCGCGGCGGCGAACGTGCGGTCCGCGAAGATGCCGAGGGGCAGCATCGGGTGGTCGCTGCGCCGCTCGTCGGCGACGTACGCCGCGGCCGCGAGGACGGCGACGGCCACGGCCCAGGGCGCGAGCGGGCCACCCCACTCGATCAGTGCGTACGTCAGGCCGGCGAGGCCGAGCGCGGCCAGCAGCGCCCCGGCGACGTCGAGCCGGCGCGGTGCGCCCGGGTCGAGCGTCTCGGGCACGGCGCGCCGGGCGACGACGACGGTGATCGCGGCGATCGGCAGGTTGACCAGGAAGATCCACCGCCAGCTCGCGTACTGCACCAGTCCGCCTCCGACGAACGGCCCGACCGCGGCGGCGACGCTGGTCAGGCCCGACCAGGACCCGATCGCCCGGGACCGGTCCCCGGGGACGAAGGCACCCTGGATCATCGCGAGGCTGCCCGGCGTCAGCAGCGCCGCGCCGACACCCTGGAGGATCCGCGCGCCGATCAGGACCGCGGGCGTCGGCGCGAGCCCGCAGGCCAGCGACGCCGCCGCGAACCACACCGTGCCCAGGACGAACACCCGGCGCCGCCCGAACCGGTCCCCGAGCGAGCCGCCGAGCAGGATCAGGCTCGCCAGCGAGAGCAGGTAACCGTTGGTGATCCACTGCAGCTGGGCCAACGAGGCGTCCAGGTCGGCGCCGATCGTGCGGAGCGCGACGTTGACGACCGTGCCGTCGAGCATCGTCATCCCCGACCCCAGCACCGCGGCCGTGACCACGGCCCGGCCGGTCGGCGTGCCGATCCGGACCGTGCCGCCCGTCCCGGCCGATCCGGTGGGGTCGCCCACGCCGAACACCCTAGGCGGTCGGCTCAGGGAAAACCCCGATGTAGGCGACCCTCACCTCGACCTAGGATCCGGCAATGGCGCGCGCATCGACCTCCGAGCGGCGGCTCCGCGACCACGTGGACCGCCTCGGCCACGAGCACCCTCCGATCGACCTCGCGACCGTCGACTACACGGTCCGGCGCCCCGGGGTGCTGGGCGACCGGTTCGGGCACGTGCTCGACTACATGGCCCGCGTCGAGCTCGAGGTCGACCGCAACGTGCTCGAGCTGACCACGCTGTTGCCGGATCCGCCGGAGGTGGACCGCCGTTTCTACGCCGAGGTGTGGCAGCCGCAGGAGATCCGGCACGGTCTGATCCTCGACGCGCTCCAGGTCCGGCTGGGCCGGCCGGCGGCGGTGGCCGACCTGACCTCGGTGAGCATGAAGATGCGGGTGCTCGGGGCGCTGGCCCACCTCGACGCGTTCCAGGACGTGTGCCGGATGCTCTACTACCTCACCGGCATGGCGACCGAGCGTTCGGCGGTCATCGCCTACAACCTGCTGCACGGCGGCGTCACCGAGCTCGGCGAGCACGCGGTCGCCGACACCGTGATCGCGCCGATCCGGCGCCAGGAGCCGGGGCACTACGCGTTCTACCAGCTCTCCGCACGGGGGCTCTGGGCCGAGCTGGCCGGCTGGCAGCGGTGGCTCGTGCGTCGCATGCGCCGGCTCTCCTTCGCGCCGGTCGGAGCCAACGACGCCGCCCAGGTCGCGGACTTCGGCGCGGTGATGCGCACGCTCGGGATCGACCAGGACACCGACGGGTTCGCGGCCCAGGTGGCCCGGGTCGAGCGCGACCTGCTGTGGGCGCACCGGCGCGGGCTGCGGGTGCCGGCGT
>NZ_DASWVI010000148.1:0-10555 GCF_036401255.1 Nocardioides sp.
GCTCGCCCGGCTGGGGTCGCGCCGGGAGTGGGCCCAGTGGCGCCACCGGCTGGCCCGGCTCAGCACCGCTCGCCAGCGCCACCTGCTGGTCGAGCGCGACGACCCGGGCGTGCTGCCCCTCGGGACGGTGCGCGCGATCGACACCGGGATGTCGGGTCCGGCCATCGGCGACCTGCTGCACGGCGAGTCCCGCGAGCCCGGCGCGCCGGCCCGCTACGGCCTCGACCTCGAGGCCGTGATCACCGGTGTGGCCACCGAGCCCGAGCAGGACGCCGTGGTGATCGCGCTGCCGCTCTCCCAACGGCACCCGGCCAGGGCACGCGCGCTGCGTCCCGTTGCCGGCCAGTGACCCGACCGGCGCTCAGATGACGCCCAGGGCCACCATCGCGTCGGCGACCTTGACGTAGCCGGCCAGGTTCGCGCCCACCACGTAGTTGCCGGGCGCGCCGTAGTGGTCGCTGGTGGCCAGGCAGGTGTCGTGGATCTCGCTCATGATCTCCCGCAGCCGGGCCTCGGTCTCGTCGAAGTGCCAGGAGTCCCGCGAGGCGTTCTGCTGCATCTCCAGCGCGCTGGTCGCGACGCCGCCCGCGTTCGAGGCCTTGCCCGGGGCGAACGCGACGTCGGCCGCCTGGAACAGCTGCACCGCCCCGGGGGTGCACGGCATGTTCGCGCCCTCGGCCACGAGCCGGACGCCGTTGGCCACCAGGGTCTTCGCGGCCTGGTCGTCGAGCTCGTTCTGCGTCGCGCACGGCAGCGCGATGTCGCAGGGCACGTCCCAGATCGACCCGTCGGGCACGTGGCTGGCCCCGGGGCGCTGCTCGGCGTACGCCGTCAGCCGCTCGCGCCGGACCTCCTTGACCTCCTTGAGCAGGTCCACGTCGATCCCGGCCTCGTCGACGACGTAGCCGCCGGAGTCGGACACGGCCACCACGGCCGCGCCGAGGGCCTGGGCCTTCTCGACCGCGTAGATCGCGACGTTGCCCGAGCCGGACACCACGACGCGCTTGCCGTCGAGCTCGTCGCCGCGAGCGCGCAGCATCTGCTCGACGAAGAACACGGTGCCGTAGCCGGTGGCCTCGGTGCGCACCTGCGAGCCGCCCCAGGAGAGGCCCTTGCCGGTGATCACACCGGACTCGTAGCGGTTGGTGATCCGCTTGTACTGCCCGAACAGGTAGCCGATCTCCCGGCCACCGACGCCGATGTCACCCGCGGGAACGTCGGTGTACTCCCCCACGTGCCGGTAGAGCTCGGTCATGAACGACTGGCAGAAGCGCATCACCTCGCCGTCGGAGCGGCCCTTGGGGTCGAAGTCGGCGCCACCCTTGCCACCGCCGATCGGCATGCCGGTCAGCGCGTTCTTGAAGACCTGCTCGAACCCGAGGAACTTGATGATGGACAGGTTCACGCTGGGGTGGAACCGCAGGCCACCCTTGAACGGGCCGAGCGCGGAGTTGAACTCCACCCGGAAGCCGCGGTTGATCTCGACGCGGCCGTCGTCGGTCACCCACGGGACCCGGAAGATGATCTGCCGCTCCGGCTCGCAGATGCGCTGCAGGATCGACCACTGGGCATAGTCCGAACGCTCCTCGGCGATCGGCCCCACGCTCTGCATCACCTCGAACACGGCCTGGTGGAACTCGCGCTCTCCCGGGTTGCGACTGACGACCTTCTCGTACATCGGGTGCAGCTCGGGGTGCAGCAGCGCCATGTCGTGGCCGGGAACCTGGGTGGAGACCATGCTGCGACCCTACGAGCCGCGAGGCCGGGCCCGAGACGCGGTCTCGCCACCTGAGGCCCGCGTCACCCGGGTCCGGGTCCGGCGGAGCGGAGTACGTCGACCAGCGCCAGGTGCACCTCGAAGCGGAACACCGGGTCGTGGAGTCGCGGACCCACCAGCTCGCGGACCCGCCGGATCCGGTAGCTGACGGTCTGCGGGTGGACGAACAGCTCGTCGGCGACCGGACCGCGGGCACCCCAGTGCCGCAGCCAGGCCTCGAGGGTCACCAGCAGCGGCAGGCGCTGGGCCTCCGGGAGCGGGTCGAAGGCCGCCAGCCGGTCTCGAGCCAGCACCGCCACGGCCGCGGGGTGCCCGGCCAGCGCCAGTTCGACCAGGTGGTCGTCGACGAGGGCGTCGGCTCCCTCGCGCGCCCAGCGGGCGGTCAGCTCGGTCAGCCGCACCGCCTCGGGCAGGTGCTCCCACGGGCCGGTCGGTCCGACCACCGCGCCCCGGCCGCGCAGCCGCGGGCCGAGGAGGTCGCGGTCGAACCTCGTGCCGTGGCGAACGATCGCCACCACGTGGTCGCCGCGCTCGCTGACCAGACCGTCGGAGCCGTAGCGGAAGCGGGCCTCGCGAGCCTCGGCGACCGGCAGCAAGACGGGCGTGACCCGGCCGAGCGCTCCCCAGCCCAGCGCCGCCGCCTCCTGCTGCACGACCTGGGCGGACGCACCGCCCTCCACGAGCAGCTCGGTCAGCCGGTGGCGCCGACGGTCCCGCTCGCCGGCGAGCTCACGCACCTGTCGCGCGTAGCCGTCGGTGCAGGCGGCGACGAGCTCGTCGACGAAGGCGTTGGTCGCATCCGCGATCTGTAGGACCTGGCCGGCGGTCAGCGGGCCCGCGGCGAGCACCGCGTCGCTCGCCTCGCGCAACAGCATCCGGGCCGCGGCACGGAAGGCCGAGATCAGCGCGTCCGGGCCTCGGTCCTCCCGGGCCTCGGCGGCACCGAGGGCGACGTACACCTCCCGGACCTCCGGGGTCAGCGCCGGCTCCCGGGTGCCCGCCAGCGTCACGAACCGGCGCAGCGCCACCGCCACCGCCTCGCGGGCGTCGCGGCGGAACCGCGGCTGGTCGAGGCCGGCGAACCCCGGCACGGACACCGTCACCCCGCGCGTCAGCTCCTCGACCATCGACTCCAGCCGCAGCTCGAGCGCCGCCGCGACGTCGGAGCCCAGGTCCGTCCACGGGGTGGGGTGCACGGTCGGCCGGGACATGGTCCGATCATCGCAGCCACGGGCGCCGGGTTTGTCATCTCGTGACAACTCACGCCGGCCCGATCGCTACCCGTGACCCGTCGCACACCGCGCGCGGGACCGTCATCCTGGCTCCAGGCGCCGCCGGCATCTCGCCGCGTCCCGACCCCGAGTCCGATCCCGAGTCCGATCCCGAGCCCCCGCTGGAGGCCCTCGTGCAACACGTTCCCTCGAGGCGACACGTCGTCGACATGTGCCGGACGCTCCTGGAGCGCGGCTACCTCAAGGCCACCGAGGGCAACATCTCGGTCCGCGTGCCCGGCTACGACCGGTTCGCCGTGACGCCGAGCAACTACGACTACGCGAAGATGCGGCCCGAGGACATCTGCATCCTCGACTTCGACGGGTCGGTCGTCGCGGACGCCGGCGGGGCCGGGCTCCCGCCGACCGTCGAGTCCGGCCTGCACGCCGCGGTCTACCGCGAGCGGCCCGACGTCCACGCGGTCGTGCACACGCACCAGCCCTACGCCTCCGCGCTGGCCTTCCTGCGCCGGCCCATCCCCGCGCTGACCGACGAGCAGGTGCGTTTCCTCGGGCGCGAGGTCGCGATCATCGACTACGCCCCGGCCGGCACGTCGTTCCTGGCGAAGAACGTGGAGAAGCGCCTGGGCTCCTCGGCCAACGCGTTCATCATCGCCAACCACGGCATCCTGGCCGTCGGCACCGACCCGGACCGCGCGATCTTCAACATAGCGCTGCTGGAGAAGGTCTGTCTCGCCTACCTGCTCGCGCTCACGACCGAGACCGGCAAGGTCTACACGATCCCCACCGCGATCCGGGAGATCGCGCTCACCAAGCTCAAGAGCGACCAGAAGCGGATCGCCGCGCAGGTCGAGCAGTTCGTGCCCGTCGACCGCGCCGCGGTGCGCGAGCCGCTGCCCAGCGCGGACGCCGTGGCCGAACGGGTGCGTACGGCGCCCGCGGCCGACCGACCCGGCCCGTCGGCCGCCGACGGCGCCGACGCCGCGCGCCTCGGCTACGCGATCAGCGAGTATCCCGACGTCGAGGCGGTGATGCGCCGGATGAAGGCCCTCACCGGGCAGCCGATCCGCGGCCTGCGCCACGACGCGCTGCTGGACGTGCTCGCCTGGTTCGACGCCAAGTGCGGCGCGAGCAAGGAGCTCACCGACCGCGCCAAGGCCCGCATCCCGGGCGGCGTCCAGCACAACCTGGCCTTCAACTACCCGTTCCCGCTCGCGATCGACCGGGCCGAGGGCGCCCACCTCACCGACCGCGACGGCAACGTCTACATCGACTTCCTGCAGGCCGGCGGCCCGACGATCCTCGGCAGCAACTACGGCCCGGTGAACGAGAAGGTGGCGGAGGTGATCCGCGAGTCCGGGCCGGTGACCGGGCTGTTCCACGAGTACGAGCTCAAGCTCGCGGAGTCGATCAACCGCTACCTGCCCCACATCGAGATGTACCGCTCGCTCGGCTCGGGGACCGAGGCGGTGATGGCCGCCGTACGCGCCGCGCGGGTCAAGACCGGCAAGCACATGGTGATCAAGGTCGGCGGCGCCTACCACGGCTGGTCCGACTCCATGGTCTACGGGCTGCGCGTCCCCGGCACGTTCCGGATGAACGCCAAGGGCATCCCGTTCGGCGCGACGGCCGGCACCCGCGAGAGCTTCCCCCACGACGTCGGACAGCTGCGTCGCAAGCTGATCGAGAACCGCGCCCGCGGCGGCACGGCGGCGGTGATCGTCGAGCCGCTGGGGCCCGAGTCGGGGACCCGGCCCGCACCGCGCGACTACAACGCGCGGGTCCGCGAGCTGTGCGACGAGTTCGGCGCGCTGCTGATCTTCGACGAGGTCGTGACCGGGTTCCGCGTCGGCATGGGCGGCGCCGCCGGCTACTTCGGCGTCACCCCCGACCTGACCGTGCTCGGCAAGGCGGTCGCCGGCGGCTACCCGATGGCCGGAGGCGTCGGCGGCAGCGCCGAGATCATGTCGGTGTTCGGCTCGGGCCTGGACGGCAAGAACGGCGCGCACGTGCTCGTCGGCGGCACGCTGTCGGCCAACCCGCTCTCCTGCGCCGCCGGGCACTTCGCGATCGAGGAGATGGCGCGCACCAACGCCCCCGTCGTGGCCGGCGCCGCGGGCGACCGGCTGGCCCGCGGCCTGCAGCGGCTCATCGAGCACTACGGCCTGCCGTACGTCGCCTACAACCAGGGCTCGATCGTGCACCTGCAGTCCAGCGGCGTGATGCTGCTCGACATGCGCAACCCGGTGAAGCTGCTCAAGGAGAACAAGCCGCGCAAGCACCTGATGGAGCAGCTGGGCGCCGCGTACGCCGCCCACGGCATCATCACTTTGGCCGGCTCGCGGCTGTACACCTCGATGGCGGACACCGACGAGGTCATCGACGACGCACTGGAGCGCTTCGACCGGGTCTTCGCGCTCATCGAGGGCGTGTGACGGCCGACCTGCCGGGCCCGGGGCGGCCGGGCCCGGGGCCGTACCTGATCGGCGTCGACCTCGGCACCGGCGGGCCCAAGGTCGCGCTCACCACGGTCGAGGGCCGGGTCCTGGGGTTCGAGGCCGAGAAGGTCGAGCTGCTGCTCACGCCCGGTGGCGGGGCCGAGCAGGACCCCGACCAGTGGTGGTCGGCCATCGTGACCGCGACCCGGCGACTGCTCGCGCGCGACCTGGCCCCGGTGGCGGAGGTCGCGGCGATCTGCGTCGGCGCCCAGTGGGGCGGCCTGGTGCCCGTGGACGCGACCGGTCGCCCGCTGCGCAACGCGCTCATCTGGATGGACAGCCGCGGCGCGGCGTACTCCCAGGAGATCACCGGCGGGCCGCTGGCGATCCCCGGCGCCGGGTACGACGCGCGGCGGCTGCGCGAGTGGCTGCGCAAGACCGGCGGCGCCCCGACCCGGACCGGCAAGGACCCGGTCGGCCAGACGCACTGGCTGCGCCACCACGAGCCGGACGTCTACGCGGCCAGCGCCTACCTCCTCGACGTCCCGGAGTTCCTCACCATGCGGCTCTCGGGACGCGCGGTCGCCGGCACGGACACCTCGACGCTGCGCTGGTGCACCGACAACCGGGACCCCGACCGGGTCCGGTGGGACGACGGGCTCGCTGCGCGGACCGGCATCGACGTCGCCAAGCTCCCCGAGCTCGTGCCGCCGGCCAGCGTGGTCGGGCCGCTGCACCCCGAGGCGGCCGCGCAGCTGGGCCTGCCGACCACCGTCCAGGTGGTGACCGGCACCTCCGACAGCATCGCCGCTGCCATCGGCGCCGGCGCGGTCGGCGACTACCAGGGCCACCTCTACATCGGCACCTCCGCCTGGTTGAGCTGCCACGTGCCGTTCAAGCGCACCGACGTGCTGCGCAACATCGCCTCGCTGCCCGCTGCGGTGCCGGGGCGATACTGGATCGCGACCGTCCAGGACGTGGCCGGCAAGGCGATCGACTGGCTGATCGACTCGGTGGTCTATCCCGACGACGGGATGCTCGACGCCCACCCGGCTCCGGAGGACGCGGTCGAGCGGCTCAACGCCCTCGCGCTCACCGCGCCGCCGGGCAGCAACGGCGTCGTCTTCACCCCCTGGCTCAACGGCGAGCGGACGCCGGTCGACGACCCGTTCCTGCGCGGCGGCTGGTTCAACGTCTCGCTGACCACCACCCGCGCCGACCTCGCGCGCAGCGTGTTCGAGGGCATCGCGCTCAACGTGCGCTGGATGAAGGAGTCGGTCGAGCGGTTCCTCGGCAAGGACCTGCCCGGTGGCTTCTCCGAGCTGGCGTTCGTCGGCGGTGGCGCCCGCTCGGACCTGTGGTGCCAGACCCTGGCCGACGTGCTCGGGTGCACCATCCACCAGGTCGAGGACCCGATCCTCGCCAACGCCCGCGGCGCCGCACTGGCGGCGGCCGTCGGCCTCGGCCTGATCTCCTGGGAGGAGATCCACGGCCTGGTGCGCACGACCGGCCACTTCCGCCCGGACCCCGCGCGGCGGGCGGTCTACGACCGTCAGTACCGCACGTTCACGCGCATCTACCGACGCAACCGTCGCGTCTACGCCCTGCACAACCGACCCCGGAGGAGCCGATGAGCGCCGAGCACACCCGCCAGGACCGGATCGCCCGTGGCGTGATGCGCACCGTCGGCGCGCTGCCGGTCCCGGTCCAGCGCCTGCTCGGCGGGCGCCCCACCCGGATCGACGGGCAGGAGCTGCACCCGGAGGTGCAGGTCGCGCTGCGGTTGCTGCGCCTCGCGGGCGGGCCGACCTTCGAGACGCTGCCGGTCCCGGAGGGCCGGGCCCAGATCAGCAGCGAGGCCTGGATCTTCGGCGACGAGCTGCCGGTGGAGTCGGTCCGCGACCTCAGCCTGGAGGGCCGCGGCGGCCCGATCCCGGCGCGGCTGTACCGCCCCGCGGGGCTCGGCGACCCGACCGCGCTGCTCGTCTACTTCCACGGCGGCGGCTGGGTCCTGGGCGGGCTCGACGCCTCCGACTCCGCCTGCCGCTTCCTGGCCCACCACGCCGAGCTCGGGGTGTTGTCGGTGGACTACCGGCTGGCGCCGGAACACCCGTTCCCCGCCGCCGTCGAGGACGCCGTCGACGCGTTCCACGCCGCGGTCGCCGCCGCGCCCGGCTGGGGCGTCGACCCGGCCGCGATCGGCGTCGGCGGCGAGAGCGCCGGCGGCAACCTCGCGGCCGTGGTCGCCCAGCTGACGCACGCGGAGGCCGGTCCCGAGCCGGCGTTCCAGCTGCTGTTCTTCCCGGTCACGGACCTGTCGACCAAGCACCCGTCGTACGCGCTGTTCTCCGAGGGCTACTTCCTGACCGAGGCCCAGATGGACTGGTACCAGGCCCACTACCTGCCCGACCCGGCCCTGGCCACCGACCCGCGGGTCTCCCCGCTGCTCGCCGAGGACCTGTCCGGGCTGTGCCCGGCGTACGTCGCCGTCGCCGGCTTCGACCCGCTGCGCGACGAGGGCGAGGCCTACGCGCGGCGACTCCGTGAGGCCGGCGTCCGGGTGTCGCTGCAGCGGCACCGCGGCCTGATCCACGGGATCGTCAACGCCACGGGGGTGGGTCGCTCCGGCCGCGAGGTCCTGCTGCAGGCCGCCGGGGCGCTGCGGATCGAGCTCGGCAGCCGCGCCGGTTCCGCGTGAGCCGCGACCCCCTCAATCGGTCCTATTCAGGCCTAAGCATGTCGAACATCACGCAAAAGAAGACGGGGTTCGGCCCCACAACGACCAGGGCAGGAATAGCGTTGTCGTGAGCGGGCACGCCGCCCGTAGGAAGCCGCCGCACCATGTTCCACCTGCACCGCCGGCCCGAGTCCGGGCCGCAGCTGACGCCCTGGGGCTTCTACGCCCGGCGCCCCGAGAAGGCCCGCGTCCCGGCGCGCATGGTCGCGATCGGGCTGGCGCTCGCGCTGGTCCTCCTGGCCGCCGGGTGCGTCGCGGTCCTCGGCGCGGTCGCCCAGCAGATGGGCGGCGCGTTCGACGCCGCGCCCGCGCGCTTCGAGCACTTGGTCCGGACGAAGGTCGCGGAGGGTCAGGGCTTCGACTTCGCGGGCGTCCGGGCCGCGCCCGGGTGGGAGGTCGCCGAGCGGGTCGTCGACACCGCCACCGGCTCCGCGCCCCGCGTGACGATCACCGGTCTGCAGGTCACCAACACCGGCGACGCCACCGAGGTGATGCGCCACGCGTTCACGCTCCGCAACGGCTCCGAGTGGGTCGCCGACATCGAGTGCTACTGCCACGAGATCGAGCCCGGCGAGACCGGGCTGATGCACTGCAAGGTGGTCGCGGCGCCGGCACCGCTCACGTACGACGCGATCGTGGTGGCCGACAGCTACTGAGCGACCGATGACCCGCCCGGTCCCCTGTCGTGCGCGGCCGCGACGGAGCCGAGCCGCGGCAGCAGGTCGGCTGCGACGCCGACCGCGATGGTGGCGGGATCCTTGCCCTCCAGCTCGGGTCGCCCGATGGGGCACTGGATGCGCGCGATCGCGTCGGGCGCGTGGCCCTCGACCCGGAGCGCGCGCTCGAACCGGCGCCACTTGGCCGCCGACCCGATCAGCCCGATCGAGGCGAGGTGCTCGCAGCGCAGCGCGGCGTCGCACAGGGCGAAGTCCTCCGCGTGATCGTGGGTCATCACCAGCACGTGGGTGCCGGGCGGGACCTCGCCCAGGACCAGCTCGGGCAGCGGCGCGTGGTGGAGGTGGATCGAGGCGGGAGCGTCGTCGAGGAACGCCGGCGCGGGCGCGGACACCCGATCGGCCCGCGAGTCGACCAGGTGCAGCTCGAGCTCCTGGCGGGACAGGATCCGGGCCAGCTCGAGCCCGACGTGACCGACGCCGAACACCGCGACCGCCGGCAGCACGGGGAGGTGCTCGAACAGCAGGGTGACCTCGCCGCCGCAGCACTGCCGGCCGTGCTCGGTGTGCGCGTGCTCGGTGAGCCCCACGGTCAGCGTCTCGGGGGGTCCCGGCGGGGCGGCGAGGAGCTCCGCGGCGCGGTCGAGAGCGGTCTCCTCGAGGTTGCCGCCGCCGATGGTGCCCCAGACCTGCACCGGGCTCCCCGCCACCACGAGCTTGGCCCCCGCCTCGCGCGGCGCGTGGCCGCGGACCTCGATCACCGTCACCAGCACCGCGGCCCGGCGATCCCGCCGCAACCGCTCCACGACCGCCGACCACGCCATCTCAGCCGACCGCCGTCGTCGTCGGGACGGCCCGGTCCGCCGCGCCGCGGGCCCGGGCCCGGGCCCGCTCGATCGCCCAGAAGACCGCCTCGGGGATGGCCGGTGAGGGCAGCTCGACGCCGACGCCGCCGGGGCCGAAGGCGGCCACCGCGGCGCGGATCGCCTCGCGGACCGAGAACGCCAACATCAGCGGCGGCTCCCCCACGGCCTTCGCCCCGTAGACCGCGCCCTCCTCGTGCGCGCCCTCCAGCAGCGACACGTGGAAGACCTCGGGCATCTCGCTGAGGCTCGGGAGCTTGTAGGTGCTCGCGGTCCGGGTCGCCAGCCGGCCGCGGGTCGGCCCGTCGGACTCGTCCCATCGCAGGTCCTCGAGGGTCAGCCAGCCGGCGCCTTGCACGAAGCCGCCCTCGATCTGACCGAGGTCCACCAGCGGGGACAGGCTCTCGCCGACGTCGTGGACGATGTCGACACGCCGTAGCAGGTAGGCGCCGGTGAAGCCGTCGACCTCGACCTCGGCCGCGGCCGCGCCGTACGCGAAGTACTTGAAGGGCCGGCCCTGCATCGCGCTGGCGTCCCACTCCAGGCCCTCGGTGCGGTAGAACCCGGCCGCCCACAGCGGGATGCGGTTGAGGTAGCCCTCGCGCACGAGGTCCGCCCAGGCCACCGTCCGGCCGCCGGCGAGGTCGTCGAGACGAGCCCGGATCTGCGCGCAGGCGTGCTTGACGGCGGCGCCGTTGAGGTCCGCGCCGGAGCTTGCCGCCGTGGCCGAGGTGTTGGGGACCTTGTCGGTGCGGGTGGGCGCGAGCCGGACCAGCTCGATCGGGACACCGAGGGTCGTGGCCGCGACCTGCAGCATCTTCGTGTGAAGCCCCT
>NZ_DASWVI010000149.1:0-28526 GCF_036401255.1 Nocardioides sp.
CGGGCGGCCGCAGCGCGGCGCGCACCTGCGCCGGCAGCTCGACGTCCAGCACGTCGGTGAACTGCCCCTCGGTGCTGACGTGCACGGACCCGTCGTCGGCGACGGCGATGCCCTCACCCTGCCGCTGGGAGGGCAACCCGAACGACGCGACCTTCTCGTGCTCGGGGAACGTGTAGACGGCCGCCGCCCCGTAGTCACGCAGCACGTAGTGCCGCCCGTCGGGGAAGAACGACCCGTCGGTGGCGAACGACAGCGAGTCCGCGACCGGCCGCAGCCGGTTGGGATGCTCGGTGGACAGCCGCCGGGGCGCGGCGTACACGGTGCCGCCGAAGAGGTTCTTGGACACCACGAACAGCTGGCCGGTGCGCGGCTGGGCCAGCAGCGTCTCGGCGTCCCGCGCGCCGTCGGGATAGACCAGCGTGTACGCCGCCGGCTCGACCGTCCGGTCACCGCGGCCGTACGGCACCCGCAGCACCTCGATCGAGGCCCGTGACCCGCCGTTGTCGCCGATGTCGGCCACCCAGACCTCGTGGTCGCCGGCCGGCGCGAGCGCCTCGACGTCGCGCGGAGCATCCGCCCACGACGTCGTCCCCACGGTCGCACCGGTGCGGTCCACGACGAAGATCCGGCCCCGGTCTCCGGAGTCGTTGGTCGTCACGAACAGCCCGTCGCGCACCACGAGACCGCTGGACTCCACGATCGCCGGGTCCTCGAACGTCAGGTCGACGGTCGACTCCGGGTCGGCGGGACCGGTGAGCGACCCGACCACGATCGAGGCCGCCGACGCCAGCCCGAGGAGCCGGTCGAGCATCAGCCCAGCAGCTCGGCGAGGCGGGGCCGGATCCCCCACGTGGCCACGAGCTCGTCGTACTCCTTGCGCACCGAGCCGCCCTTGACCGGCCCGCCGGTGCGGACCGCCCGCAGCATCGTGTTGCGCGGGGTGTGCTGGCTCTCGACGAACTGCACGACGTCGACGCGATAGCCCTGCTGCCGCATCAGCGACGCGCGCAGCCCGTCGGTGAGGGTGTCCGCGAGCCGCTCTCGGAGGATGCCGTGGCGGGTGAGCATCGCGTACGGCGCGGGCGTCGGCGCGCGGCGCAGCTGCGCGGCGATGTCGTGGTGGCAGCACGGCGCGGCCAGTACCAGCCGGGCGCCCCAGGCGACGGCCCGGGCGAGCGCCTCGTCGGTGGCGGTGTCGCACGCGTGCAGCGCGAGCACGACCTCGGGCGCGGGGTCGAGCTCGACGCCGCCGATGCTGCCGACGACGAACTCGGCACCGACGCCGAGCCGCTCGGCGACGGCGGCGTTGTGCTCGCGGGACTGCTCCTTGACGTCGACGCCGGTCAGCCGGACCGGCAGGCCGCGCCCGCCCGCGAGGAACCGCTCGGCCGCGAACGTGAGGTAGGCGTTGCCGCAGCCGAGGTCGGCGATCCGCAGCGGATCCTCGGCGGTGGGCCGGCGCAGGTGTCCCTTGTCGAACGCCTCGGTGATCGAGGCGTCGAGCAGCCGGAGGAACTCCTCGACCTGGCGGTACTTCGCCTGGCGGCTCGGCTTGAGCCGGCCGGACTCGTCGGAGATGCCGAGCGCCACGAAGACCGGGTCGTCCTCGGGCAGCAGCCGGGGCTTGTCGCGGTCGTGGCCCCGGTCGGCCTCGACCGGCTCGGTGCGGTCGGTCGTGTGGACGACGGCCTCGAGCTTCTTGGTGACCCGCAGCTGGTGGCTCTGGGTGGTCGTGTCGACGTGCCAGTTGCCGAACGGCTCGTCGAGCAGCGCGTCGACGGCGTCGCGGGCCGCGTCGCCCAGCGCATGGTTGGCGGTGTGCGCCTGGGTCTCGTCGTACGTCGTGACCTGCAGGTGCCGGCCGGCCTTGAGGTCGACGTAGCGCAGCTCGGCGCGCCGCCAGGTGGGCTGCTCGCCCTTCTGACGGCCCGACGCGACGGCCTTGACGAGCGCGTCGGGGTCGAGCAGGTGGTCGCGCATCCGGTTCAGCGCGCGCAGCAGCGGCTCGGACACTTAGTGGTCACCACCGTTGACTCGTCGGGGGTCCCCGCCGCCCAGGCACGCACCTCGCGGCGTTGCCGTCGCTCGACAGACGACTCGGGATGCTCTCGCTCCGGCGCCTTGCGATGCACGCACCTGAACGACGGCTACCCCTGATGAGCCAACGGCGGCAACCACTAGAGCACCGCCGCGATCACGACGATGACGAGCAGTGCCGCCAGCGCGATCGGGATGACGAGTCGGCGGTGGCGGGGGTTCACGCGTCGAGTCTAGATTCGAGCAGCTCGGCGAGGTGCATCGTGGGGACGTCAGCGAGGTCGTCGAGCTGGACCCGGCACGACATCCCGTCGGCGAGCACGACCGCGTCGGGGTGGCTGCGCACCGCGGGCAGCAGGTGCGTCTCGGCCACGGCGACCGACACCTCGTAGTGGCCCTGCTCCATGCCGAAGTTGCCCGCCAGCCCGCAGCAGCCGGCGACCTGGGTGACGGTCGCGCCGGCCCGCTCCAGCAGCCGCTTGTCGGCCGCCCAGCCGAGCACGGACGCGTGGTGGCAGTGCGGCTGGGCGACGACCTCGACACCGGCCAGCGAGGGCAGCGGCACATCGAGCCGCTCGAGCAGCTCGGCGAACGTCAGCACGTCGAGGTGCTGCCCGGTGAGCTCGGGCAGGTCGCTGCGCAGCGTCGCGAGGCAGGACGGCTCGAGGCCGACGACCGGCACCCCGGACTCGACGTACGGCGTGAGCGTGCGGGCCGTCCGGGCCATGATCGCGCGCGCCTCGTCGAGCTGACCGGTGGTCACCCAGGTCAGGCCGCAGCAGGCGTCGTCGTGGATCACCCGAGCCGTCACGCCGACCGACTCGAGGAACCGGATCGCCGCGAGCGCGTTGCCGGGGAAGAAGTGGTCGGTGAAGGAGTCGGCCCAGATCCAGACGTCCGGAACGATCTCCGGAATCCCCACGGACCTGCGGAGGGACGTCGCGGCGAACGGGGGGATCGATCTCCGCTGGTCGATGCCGGCGGTGGCCTTCGCCAGCCGCGCGACCGGGCCGAGCCGCATCATCCGGTTGGCCAGCGGAGCCACCGGGGCCGCCATCCGGGCCCACTTCGGCAGCCGGCCGAGCAGGTAGTGGCTGCGCGGGCGGCGCTTCCCGCTCGGACCGTCGTACGTCGCGTGCAGCGCCTCGGCCTTGTAGGTCGCCATGTCCACGCCGGTCGGGCAGTCGGACTTGCAGCCCTTGCAGGCCAGGCAGAGGTCCAGCGCCTCGTGCACAGCGGGATCCGCGAGCCCGTGCACGAGCTCGCCGTCGAGCGCCTCCTGGAGCACCCGCGAGCGGCCGCGCGTGGAGTCCTTCTCCTCCCGGGTCGCCAGGTAGGACGGGCACATCACGCCGGCGGTCCGGGGCGCGACGCACTTGCCGACGCCGGTGCAGCGGTGCACCTCGGCGGCCAGCGCGATCGCCGGCCGCGGACGCGCGGGCCGCAGGTCGGCGTCGAGCGGCGCGGGGTCGACGATGTTGCCCGGGTTGAGCAGGTTGGCCGGGTCGCAGATCTCCTTGACGGCCGCGAACAGCCGCAGCGTCTCCGCGTCGTACATCAGCGGCAGCAGCTCCGAGCGCGCGCGGCCGTCGCCGTGCTCGCCGGACAGCGAGCCGCCGTGGTCGCGGAGCTTGAGCGCGCACGCGGTCAGGAAGTCTCGGAACGCGCGCCGCGCGGCGTCCTCCTGCTGCACCTGGAACGGGAAGTCGATGCGCACGTGCACGCAGCCGTCGCCGAAGTGTCCGTAGGGCACCCCGTCGAGGTCGTGCTCGCGGAGCAGCTCGTCGAAGTCCCGCAGCCAGGCGCCGAGCCGCTCGGGCGGGACGGCGGCGTCCTCCCAGCCGGAGTACGCCGGGCGCGACAGGCTCCGCGCCGCCAGTCCGGCACCGTCCTCGCGGATCCGCCAGAGCGTGGCCGCCTCGGCGGGATCGCGCACGATCCGGTGCCCGAGGGCGCCGGCCTCGGCGACGACGCGCGCGGCCAGGGACTCCGCCTCCGCACCGGCGAGCTCGACGAACAGCCACCCGGCCCCGCGGGGCAGCTCGGGGACCGCGTTGCCGCGCGCCCGCACCAGGTCGACGATGCGTGCGTCGAGGCCCTCGCAGGCGATCATCTCGCCGGCGGTGGCCGCGACGAGTGCCGGCACGGCATCCGCCGCCTCGGCCATCGTCGGGTAGCCGAGCAGCACCAGCCACCGGTCCGCGGCGTCCTCGACGAGGCGCACGGTCGCCTCCTGGACGATGCCGAGCGTGCCCTCCGAGCCGACCAGGAACCGGTCCAGGCTCCGGCCGTGCTCGGGCAGCAGGTGCTCCATCGAGTAGCCGCTGACCTGGCGGGAGAACCGGCCGAACGTGGTCCGCACGTGCCCGAGGTGCTGGTCGACCAGCGCGCCCAGCCGTGCGTCGACGTCGGTCGCGCCGGGACCGTGGGCGACGTCCATCGCGACGACGTTGTCGACCGTGCGGCCGTAGCCGAGTGCCCGCGACCCGCAGGCGTTGTTGCCGATCATCCCGCCGATCGTGCAGCGCGTGTGGGTCGAGGGGTCCGGCCCGAAGCGCAGCCCGTACGGCGCGGCCGCGCGCTGGAGGTCCGCGTGGACGACACCGGGCTGCACGACCGCCGTGCGGGCCTCGGGATCGACCGACACCACCCGGTTGAGGTGGCGCAGGGTGTCGACGACGATGCCGGAGCCGACGGCGTTGCCGGCGATCGAGGTGCCGGCGCCGCGCATGGTCACCGGCGCACCGGTGGCGGCCGCGGTGTCGAGCACCGCGAGCAGCTCGTCTCGGTGCCGCGGCCGGACCACGACCCGGGGCACCACCCGGTACAGCGACGCGTCGGAGGAGTACAGCGCCCGGGTCAGCGTGGAGTCGTCGACGTCCGAGACACCCCGGCGGCGCAGCTCCCCGACCAGGTCTGGGGCGGCGAGGTCCGGAGACGTGGAGGGCACCTCACCAGTGTTCCATCGACGAGCGGAACACCGACGCCAGGTCCTCGGGCGTGGGACTCTTCGGCGCGGTCGCCAGCAGCCGCTGCTGCTGGAGCGCTCCGCTCACCAGGTCGTCGACGTCGGCGTCGGCGTACCCCACCGCGGCGAGGCCGTTGGGGATGCCGATGTCGCGCATCAGCGCGGTCAGCGCCGCGGGCAGCGCGTCCGGGCCGGGCGGTACGCCGGGGTCGAGCAGCCGGGCCGCGTGGAGGTGTCGCTCCGGTGCGGCGTCGAAGGTGAAGCGGAACGCCGCGGGCGCGGTCATCGAGACGGCCATCCCGTGCGGCACGATCGGCTCGCCGGGGTAGCCCTCGGGCCGGTAGTCGCGGACCCGTCCGGCGATCGGGTAGGCGTTGGCGTGCGGGATGTGCACGCCCGCGTTGCCGAAGCCCAGGCCGGCGAACGTCGCGGCCATCGCCATCTGCTCGCGTGCCTGCTCCCGGGCCTGCTCCCGGGCCTGCTCGGTGGCCTGCTCGTCCGACCCGCCGCGGACGGCCGCCCGGAACGCGCCGGCGATCAGCGACAGCGCCTTCTCCGACCACAGGTCGGCGATCGGGTTGGCGCCGCAGTACGGCACCCGCTGCTCGGGGCGCTTGGCCTCGAAGTCGGCGTACCACCGCGCGGTGTAGCTCTCGAGGGCGTGGCAGACGATGTCCATGCCGGCGGCCGCGGTCACCATCGGCGGCTGGGTGCTCGTGAGCGCGGGGTCCACGACCGCGAGCGTCGGGCGGAGCCGGGGATGGCTGATGCCGGTCTTCACCTTCAGGGCGAGCACGTCGAGCACGCAGATCGTCGTGCTCTCCGACCCGGTGCCCGTGGTCGTCGGGATGGCCACGAGCGGCAGCAGCGGCTGCTGCGGCGCCCGCGCCCGGCCGACGGGTGCGTTGACGTAGTCCATCAGCTCGCCGGGGTTGGTCGTCAGCAGGTTGACCGCCTTGGCGGTGTCGATCGACGACCCGCCCCCGACCGCGACGATCGCGTCGAACGGCCCGGCGTCGCGCGCGAACGCGATCGCCTCGGCCATCGACTCGTCGGTCGGCTCGACGTGCACGCGGTCGAACGTCGTGACGGCGATGCCCCGGGCCTGGACCTGCTCGGCGATCCGCGCCGGGTGCCCGGTCGCCGCGACACCGGGGTCGGTCACGAGCAGGACGCGCTGCGCGCCGTACGACGCGAGGTCGTGGCCGACCTCGCCGGACGCCCCCCGGCCGAACTTGAGCGCGGGCGCGGCGTAGGTGAACACGGTCTCGCTCATTCGGCCAACATAACGGCCCGGCGCGACCTTACGATGGCCCCGGAGGAGAGGGGGGGCTTCCATGCTGCTGCACGTCCGGCACCAGGCGCGCTGGATCGTGCTGGCCGTCGTCGTGGCCCTGGTCGCCGGCGCTCTCCTCTATCTCCAGCTGCGCACGCCCCGCGCCGCCGGCGAGGCGGCACCGGCCGGCGCCGCCCACCCGGTCGTCGACGGCAACCGGATCGTGGACGCCCGCAGCGGCCGGGAGTTCGTGCCGCGCGGGGTCAACTGGAGCAGCTTCGAGTACGCCTGCGCCCAGGGCTGGGGGATGTCGGCGCTCGACAGCCTGGTCGCCCGCGACCCGGCCGCCGCGGAGGCGGCGGCGATCGCCGACTGGGGTGCGAACACCGTGCGGCTGCCGCTCAACCAGGACTGCTGGCTGGGCACCCGCGGGGCTCCGGTCAGCGACCAGTACGAGGAGCGCACCGTCGCGGGCTACCGCGACGACGTCCACGCGTTCGTGACCGCGCTGAACCGGGAGGGCATCGTGGTGGTGCTCGACCTGCACAGCCGCAAGCGCATCGGCCAGCCGGAGTTCGGCAACCTGGCGATGCCCGACTCGGAGTCCATCGCGTTCTGGAGCTCGGTGGCCACCGACTACCGGGACAACCCGTCGGTGCTCTTCGACGCGTTCAACGAGCCGTACTCCCGCTACAACGCCGGCGGCACCGATCTGCTCTTCGACCTGACCTGGCGGTGCTGGCGCGACGGCGGCTGCGCCGCGCCGGTCCAGGACGACCAGAGCGCCACCCTCGGCCACGACACCTACCCCGTGCAGGGCATGGCGGCCGTGGTCGGCGCGATCCGCGAGACCGGCGCCCGGCAGCCGATCCTCCTCGGCGGCCTCGACTACGCCAACGACCTGAGCCACTGGCTCGAGTTCGCACCCGACGACGACCAGCTGATCGCGGCGTTCCACTCCTATGACTTCAAGGCGTGCGGCGAGGACTGCTGGGACGACGTCATCGGGCCGCTCGCGGACTCGGTGCCGGTGCTGACCTCCGAGCTCGGGGCGCGGCGCCCCGAGCAGGGGTACGTCGAGCGCTACCTCGACTGGGCCGACGAGCGCGGGATCGGGGCCCTGTTCTGGGTCTGGGCCGACCATCCCGCCGACCCGATGGCACTGGTGCTGGACGAGACCGGACGACCCACGGCGTACGGCCGGCTCGCGCGCGACTGGCTGACCGGGCACCTGCCCGGGCGGCCCGACCGGCGCTGACCGGGCGCTCATCGGGCGCTGATCGGGCGCTGACCGGTCCAGACCGGTCTCGGCAAATCCACATCCGGTCCACGCGCGGTCAACGATCGGTCAACAGTCCGTCAACGGTGGACCAGACCGGTCCTGAACCGTCCGGACGCGAACTAACGTGGGGCATCGAGGAGTCCGCCGTTTCGGTGAACGGCACGCGAGGGGGCGTGTCACCATGAGCCCGCAGGAGGGGCTCGGGGCCGGAGAGGTGGCACCTGGGCAGGGGGGAAAAGCATCATGTCGGTGCAGGCGAGTCCGTCGCGTCCGGCAACCAAGTCGATCGGCGCTGCCTTCGTGGACCTGGTGCTGACCCTCGTGATCCTCGTGGTCGTCTTCCTCGCGTTCCTCCTCGCCCCGCTCGTCGCGCTCGGGCTGGCCTACCTCGCCTACGCGGTGCTGCGACCGCGCGCGAAGAAGGCGCGGGACAACCGGGCCGTCGCTCCCGGCGGGCCCGGCACTCCCGGATCCGGCACCGCCGGCCGGACGGGGGCGGGCACGTTCGGCTTCGGGTCGGGGGCGACACCGTGACCACCACCCAGTCCGGGCCGGCCGGCCGGCCCGCCGTCGAGACGCGGCACCGCCCGCGCCTGACCGACGGCGTCGCCCAGGACCTGCGCCACCTCATCCCCGAGGGCATCTGCCGCACGTTCCGCGTGATGCCCTACGCCACCACCGACGGCACCGTGCTCGTCGCCGCCGCCGACGCCGACGACCCGATCACCACGCAGGTGGTCGCCGAACGGATCGACCGCCCCGTCGAGCTCGTGCGCCACACCGTCAACGAGATCGTGGCCGCGATCGACTCGGTCTACCCGCCGCAGGAGACCGAGGTCGAGACGCCGGACGCCCGGCGGGCGCGGATGCAGATCGCCCAGATGCTCACCCGCAGCGGCCTGATCTCCGACGAGCAGCTCCAGCGGGCGATGCTGGAGTACTCCCGCACCGGCGACCCGCTCGGCGACATCCTGGTCTCGCACGAGGCGATCACCGAGGACGTGCTGGTGGCCGCGCTCTCGGAGATGTACCAGATGCAGCGCGTCGGGCTGGCGGGCTTCACGCCGGACCTCGAGGTCGCGCGCCGGCTGCCGGAGTCCCTGGCCCACGCCTACCAGGCGGTGCCGGTGGCGGCGACCGACGACCTGGTCCTCGTCGCGGTCGCGCGGCCCCTGGACGCCGAGCAGTCCGCCCACGTCGAGGAGGCGCTCGGCTCCCCCTTCCGCCAGCTCCTCGCGAACCGCACCGACCTCGACCAGCTGATCCAGCGCGTGCACGCCCGGCACTACGCCGAGGTGTCCACCCGGCTGCTGATGGAGACCCGGCCCGAGGAGTCCGCGCACGTCGTGATCTCCGGCGGCCAGAAGGCCGGCCTCGTGATCACCGCGATCGTGGTCGTCGTGTGCGCGGTCATCTGGCCGATGCGGACGGCGATCGGACTGGTCGCGGCCTGCAGCCTGCTCTACCTCGTGGTGTCCCTCTACAAGTTCCGCCTCACGCTGCGCGCGCTCGGCACCCACCTGGAGACCGACGTCACCGACGAGGAGATCGCGGCGCTCGACGAGCGGTACCTGCCCGTCTACACGATCCTCGTCCCGCTCTACAAGGAGGCGGGCATCGTGCCCCGCCTGGTCCGCGACATCAACGCCCTGGACTACCCCCGCACCCGGCTCGACGTGAAGCTGCTGTGCGAGGAGGACGACGAGGAGACCGTCCAGAAGATCCGGGACATGCAGCTGCCGCCCCACTTCCACCTCGTGGTGGTGCCCGACAGCCAGCCGAAGACCAAGCCCAAGGCCTGCAACTACGGCCTGCAGCTCGCGACCGGCACCTACTGCGTGATCTTCGACGCCGAGGACCGCCCCGACCCCGACCAGCTGAAGAAGGCGGTCATCGCGTTCGGCCGGGTCCCCGAGAACGTCGTGTGCGTGCAGGCGAAGCTCAACCACTTCAACCAGGACCAGAACATGCTCACGGCCTGGTTCGCCAACGAGTACTCGATGCACTTCGAGCTGGTGCTGCCCGCGATGGGCGCCGCGGGGTCGCCGATCCCGCTCGGCGGCACGTCCAACCACTTCGTCACCGACAAGCTGCGCGAGCTCGGCGCCTGGGACCCGTTCAACGTGACCGAGGACGCCGACCTCGGCATCCGCCTGCACCGCGAGGGCTACCGCACCGCGATGATCGACTCCACGACGCTGGAGGAGGCGAACTCCCAGGTGCCCAACTGGATCCGCCAGCGCAGCCGGTGGAACAAGGGCTACATCCAGACCTGGCTGGTCCACATGCGCAACCCGGTCGGGCTGCTCCGCCAGACCGGGCTCAGCGGGTTCGTGAGCTTCAACCTGACGATGGGCAGTGCGTTCGTGCTGCTGCTCAACCCGATCTTCTGGTCGTTGACCACGCTGTACGTGTTCACCCAGGCCGGCTTCATCGAGCAGCTGTTCCCCGGCCTGATCTACTACGCCGCCAGCGCCCTGCTCTTCGTCGGCAACTTCGTGTTTGTCTACCTCAACGTCGCAGGCAGCCTGCACCGCGGCGAGTTCGGGCTGACCCGCACGGCCCTGCTCTCCCCGCTGTACTGGGGGCTGATGAGCTGGGCCGCCTGGAAGGGCTTCGTCCAGCTGTTCACCAACCCGTTCTACTGGGAGAAGACCGAGCACGGCCTCGACGAGGGCCACGGGTGAGCACCCCATGAGCACCGTCGTCCACACCAAGGACCGTCTCAGCGGCATCGTCCAGTCGGTCGGCCGGCGCCCCAACGACGTCCCCCGGCGGGCCTGGGAGAGCGCCCTGGTCTTCGCGTTGTTCACCGTCGCCTACACGTGGTTCGGCTACTGGCTGGTCGTCGACCTCCACGTGGTCGGCTTCGAGACGCTCGATCGGCTCAACCGCGCGCTGATGGTGTGGCACAACGACCCCGCGAAGCTGTCGGCGATCGGGTTCGACTACCCGCCGCTCGCGACGCTGCTGATCGCTCCGCTGGCGATCGTCCGTGGGCTGGTGACCTCGCTCGCGGTCGTGCCGCTGGCGTCGGCGGTGTTCGCGGCCTTCACGATGGTCGCCTTCAACACGATGATGCGGCGGGCGCTCGTCGCCGCCCCGTTGCGGTACGCCGTGCTGCTCGCGCTCGGGGCCAACCCCCTCGTGCTGCTCTACGCCACCACCGGCACCCGCCACTTCGTGTGGATCGCGCTGGTGGTGACCGCCCTCGGTGCACTGTTCGCCTGGTACATCACCGCGGACGTCCGCTTCGTGATGCTCGCGGGGATCTCCTACTCGGTCGCGGCCCTCGCGGGCTACACGAGCCTCACGTTCTTCGTCCTCAGCGCGATCATGATCGGCGCGATCCTGGCCCGCCTCGGCGCGGACGGCACCGAGGTCGAGGGCACGGTGGTCGGCTTCGCCTCGCCGACGATCTACGTCGTCGCCCTCTGGACCGCGTTCAACTTCATCCTGCTGTTCCGGCCGTTCGCGTGGATCACCCGGTCCAGCGACGCCGCCGCGTCCGGCGGTCTCGAGACGTTCTCCGCGGTGGAGCTGCTGCGCGCCACCGGAGAGCTGGTGCTGTACGGCGCACCCATCGCGATCGTCGTGCTCCCCGCCCTGGTGTTCGCCGGGATCGCCCGCGGCAACCCGTTCGCGCTCTGGCTCGGCGTGATGCTCGGGGCCGCGATCATCATGCCGTCCGCGGCGGTGGTCCTGCGGCTGACCGACTCCCCGATGCTGATGCGCAACGCCCTCCCGATCCTCCTGATCAGCATGATCGGCGCGATCTGGCTGGCCCGGTCGGCGGAGGAGGGCAGCTCGATCGTCGCGGCGCTGCTGGTCGTCGCGCTGGTGATCAGCGTTCCCTGGACCATCCAGGCGATGAAGACCTACCGCTACCAGAACCTCGAGGCGCCGTTCGCGGCCGCGATCACGACCGGGGAGTCCCAGGAGGGCGCGGAGACCCTCAACAACGAGAAGGTCGGGATCGTCTCCGAGCAGGCGATGGCGGAGTACATCTCCAACAACGTGTCGCGCGACAACTCGATCCTCACCGACAACGCGCAGACCTACGCCGTGATGATGCTGACCGGCCACCCGGAGTACTTCTTCGACCGGATCGACCGCAGCGACGGCCCGTGGAAGGTCGCGGCCCGCGACCCGGCCGCCCACGGCATCGACTACCTGCTGATGTCGCGCAGCGACAACGGGGACCTGCTCACCAAGCTCTACCCCGACGCCGTGACCGACTCCGACGCCGAGCTCCGGCCGGTCTACGAGACCCCGCGGTACGTCCTCGTGCGCGTGCCCGTCGGCTACCAGCCGGGCGGCGTGCCCACCGGCCAGCTCGGGGAGTCATGATGGCCGAGGACACGCCCCGGATCGCGCCGCCGCCCTCGGTCGACGACGTGCTCTCCGCGCTCACCGACGCGTCCCGGATCGGGCAGGTGGACTTCGGTGCCGGGGTCGACACCGGGCCGAAGGCCCGCCGTACGGTCCGACGGTCCGCGCCGGCTCCGTCCGTCGAGACCAAGTCGGCGCTGCGCCGGGTCCCGACACCGATGGCCGCGCCGATCACCGAGCCCCGGACGCAGCCAGACGTGACCGACGCCCCGGAGTCGACCGCGCCACCAGCGGAACCACCCGCAGCACCGCCCGTGGCCACGGAGCCCGAGCCGGCCGCCGAGCCCACACCTGAGCCCACACCGGAGCCCGCGCCGGAGCCCACGTCGGGGCCTCCTGCCCCCGAGGCGTCCCAGGTGAGGAGGCCCCGGTCGGCGCCGAAGCCGCTGACCGTGGTCGGCGAGCGCCCGGACGAGGTCGAGCCCCGGCCGCAGCAGCAGACGACCCGCCGGCGCCCCGCGCCGCGTACGCCGGCACCCCCCGTGGACGTCGCGCGTGCGGTGGAGGAGCTCGCCGCCGGTGTGATGGGGCGCATCCACGCCGCCGAGCGGGCAGCACTGCGGCACCTGGAGGCGATGGAGCTCGAGGCCGCCCGCCGCTACGAGCTGGTCACCGCCCAGGCCGAGCTGGACGCCGAGCTGATCCGCCTGCAGTCGCGCCGGGAGGCGCACGCCATCGTGACCGCCGCCCGGATGCGCGCCGGCGAGCTCGACGACTACGAGGACCCCGGCGACATCGGGCACCGCCTCGCCGTCCTCAGCGACGCCATCTCGCGCGTGGCCGACACCACCGATGCGACGCTCGCGCGGTCGCGGGACCGTGAGCGGGACCGGGAGGGTGGGTCCTCCCGATGACGATCCGACTGCGCCGCGGCCACCAGCTGGTCGCGCTCGCCGCCGCCACCTCCGTGCTGCTCTCCGGCTGCGCCGGCGGCGACACGGGCGACGGGCCCTCCGACGAGGTCGTCGTGACGGTCGACCCCACGCAGGCCGCGGGCGTCGTGGTGCCGGAGCGGCGCTTCTTCAGCGACAGCTCCCCGTGGAACCGCCGCATCGACACCTCGCGGGCCGACCCGAGGTCCGACGACATGATCTCCTTCGCCCAGGAGCGCGTCGGGGTGATCGAGCGGCCGGGCTCGAAGAACCAGATCATCACCCGCGACCTGGTCGACGACGGGCTCTACATCAACACGACCCGGTGGACCGTCCCGGTCGTGGCGGGCGGCCGGCCGACCTCGCTCGTGTGCCGACAGCTGGTCTGCGGCGACGGCGAGGACACGACCGTCCTCAACATCCCCGACGACGTCGACCCGGACCCCCGCTACGACGGCTGGTACACCGTGTTCGACACCTCGGCGTCGGTGGCCTACGACCTGTGGCGCGCCCGCCGGGAGTCCGACGACACGATCTCCTACAACTACATGCGCAAGTGGGACCTGAACGGGCCGGGCTACAGCGACCCCTGGACCGAGGGCGCCCGGGGCTCCGGGCTGCCGCTGTTCGCGGGCCTCATCCGCCCGGGCGAGCTCGAGTCCGGGGAGATCCAGCACGCGCTGGCGATCAGCGTCCCCGGACCCGCGGCCGGCATCTTCGTGCGGCCGGCCTCCTCGACCGACGGCAACGGCCGGGCCCGGTCGCTCCCCGAGGGCGCCCGGATCCGCCTCAAGCGCGACGTGGTGCTGCCGGCGCCCCGCGACCCCCGCACCGGCAAGCTGATCAAGCTGACCAAGCAGCAGCAGCGCATGGCCGACGCGATCGTCGCGTGCCTGCGCACGTACGGCGCGATCGTCGTCGACCGGGCCGCCGTGCCGACCCTCTACGCCCAGCGTGACGTCACCGAGGGCCTCATCACCGGCAACGAGCTCCAGGGCCTCACCCTCGACGACTTCGAGGTCCTGCCACTGGGCCAGCGGTACCACTACCCGCCGGAGGAGGACGAGCTCGACACCGCGGACGGCGCCAGCCCGTCGGCCTCCCCGACCGGCTCACCGACCGAAGGGGGCGCAGCACAATGAGGCGCAACCGGTCGAGTCTCGCCCGTCCGCTGATCGGATCCCTCGCCGCGGCGGCCGTCTCGCTCGGCCTGCTCACGGCCTGCTCGGACCCCTCGCAGGAGGCGACCGACTCCGTCAGCCAGGACCAAGCGGACACGTTCCGGGAGGACCAGCTGCGGCAGAAGGACATCGACAAGGCGTACGCCGCGCTGCCGACCCGCCCGACCGGCGTCGTCGACATCGACGGCTCGACCGGCGGGTCGCTGACGCCCTCGGAGGTCGACAGCTACCAGGCCACGGCCGACGCGGCCCAGGTCAACGTGGCCGCCAACGGCGAGGACCAGGCCTTCCAGGAGCTGTGTGCCGGACAGATCGACCTGGTCGACTCGGCCCGGCCGATCAGCCGCGCCGAGTGGGAGGCCTGCCAGGCCGTCGGTCTCGACGTCGTGCAGTTCCAGGTCGCCGCCGAGGCGATCGTCGTGGCGATCAAGTCCGAGACCGACGTCGGCACCGACTGCCTGACCGTCGACCAGGTCCGCGACATCTACCGGGCCGGCTCCCCCTTGACCAACTGGAGCCAGGAGCCGCTCGGCTTCGACGACGTGCCGCTTGCGGTCGGCGGCCCCAACCCCGACAACAACGGGTTCGGGTTCTTCGGACGCTACGTCCTGGGCGCTCCGGAGCCTTCTCAGGTCGACCTCCGGTCGGACTACTACCTGGCGGCGGACGACGCCGAGGCCCGCAAGTTCGTGGTCGGCAAGCGCACCCTCGAGGTGCGCGCCTCCCGCTTCGACAACGTGAGCCGGCGACGCGCCCAGGCCAACCAGGCGCTCCAGGACGCCCGCACCGAGATGCTCGCCGCCCGCGACGAGCTCGCCGTCGCGCTCGCGGAGCGGGCCAAGGGCATCCGCGACCAGCGGCCGGTGGCCGACAAGCGCAAGGACCAGCGGCGCGTCGACGCGGCGTACGAGCGGCGCTCGGCCGCGCGGGTGCGGCTCGACGCCGCACTGCAGCGCTACCGCACGCTCGACGACCTCTATCGCAGCACCGACCAGGCACGCCGCCTCTACAACGCCTACCGCGGCCACGTGGCGTACTTCCGGTTCAGCTACTACGAGCTGTTCGAGGACCAGCTGCGGCCGTTCGAGATCACGATGCCCGACGGGCAGCGCAACTGCATCTTCCCCAGCCAGCGCACCATCACCAGCGGCGAGTACCCGCTCGCGCGCCAGCTGCTGATCACGACCACGACCCGGTCGCTGGCCCGCGCCGAGGTGCGCGACTTCCTGAGGCACTACGTCGCCAACGCGCAGGCGAGCGCCGACTCGGCCCGCTTCGTGGCACTGCCCGGCGAGACGGTGCGCGCGCAGCTGGCCTGGCTCGACGGCGACCAGACCCCCACGCTCTACGTCCCCGACGACGAGGCCACCACGCCCGTCCGGCCGCTCCCGAGCGAGAAGCCGGCGCGATGACCGCCCGGCCCACCCGTCTCGTCGTGCTGGCGGCGGCACTGCTGCTCACGCTGCCGGTCCTCGGCACGGCCCCGACGTACGCCGGCCCGTCGGCGTCCGGCGTCGCCGCGCACCAGCGGCAGGTCCAGCAGTCCAAGCGCATCGTGGTGAAGTGGCAGGGCTTCCAGAGGCGACCGCGGTACCAGAAGGCCGCCGACGTCCCCGGGATCGGCCAGGTCGAGCTGGTCTGCCGGCCGAACGCCACGATGCTGCGGATCCGCGCCAACGATCGCCGCGCCGAGACCCAGCTGTGGATGGCGAAGTTCGAGACCAAGGACGGCACCGACCGGGTGGCGGTCAAGAACGTGCGGGTCTACACCTACGCCACCGCCGCCGACGACGGGACCGGCGGCACCGGCCAGCAGTCCCACGAGGGTCTGAACCAGCGGTCCCCGATCGAGGACTACGCGAAGGGCTCGGCGTACGGCGTGATCAGCCAGCGACCCGGGCGCAACCGGCCCGGGGGCGGTCCGGTGACCGTCCCGGTGACCTCGTTCAAGCTCACGTGGTACTGGGAGCGGTTCGCCTACCCGGGCAGTCAGTACTGCAAGATGACGCTCGCGCTGCGCACCGACACCGATCAGCAGCTCGGCCTGAGCTGGCACGGCGACGACGAGGCCGCCACGCAGCAGACGTCCACGACGACGATCCCCGGCTTCGGCACCGCCGAGCTGCGCTGCGAGACCGGACGCACCGGCCAGCAGACCATCGCGCTGCGACCCGACGACCCGGACTCGTTCATGGACTACGAGTACATCCAGGGCGAGGGACGCGTCGACGACCCCAGCCACATCGCGCACTACAGCGACCTCGACTACGACCCCGAGACCGGCCTGCTCGGCCCGGTCGACCTGCCCCGCAACGGCATGATGCGCATCTGGTGGTCGGTCGGCGGCGAGAAGCGGGCCTGGGTGCTCTCGTCCTACCAGGTCACCAACAACGCGGCGAAGCCGTACCTCGACCTCTGCGAGATCGCGGCGACCCCGCTGCCCTGATCATCGGGCCCGCAGCGCCTCGCGGACCAGGTCGAGCACCGGCACCCGCCCGCTCTCGATCTGCGCCAGTGGCACCCACGCCACCTCGGCGGACGTACCCCCGTGCTCGGCGAGCCGGGGCTCGGCGTCCGGGTCGACGTCGGCGGCGAAGACCAGCGCCACCGAGTGGAAGTCCTCGTAGCGGCCCGACGGGGCGGTGCCGCTGAAGTGATCGTCGTGGACCGCGACCAGCTCGGCGACCCGGGCCTCGACGCCGGCCTCCTCGCGCACCTCGCGGACCACGGCCGTGCGCGGCGACTCACCGTGGTCCACGCCGCCGCCGGGCAGGGTCCACGACCCGGTGTGGAAGCCCAGGTCGGAGATCCGCACGAGCAGGACCTCGTCCGCGCGGCGGATCAGCGCGTAGGCGCCGAGCCGCTGGTGCCGGAACGGGCGGTGGTCGGCCACCGCCTCGAGCACCATCGGCACCACCGGGACGGTCTGGTCGAGGACCTCCTCGACCGGCTTCCACGCCGCCTCGACCGTCGAGCCGCCGACCTCGACGACCCGCGGCTCGGGGGCGTCGACCGGCACCCACCCGTCGTACACGATCCGCAGGGCGTGGGCATCGACGCGGCGGCCGTCGCGCCACACCCCCGGCAGGTGCGCGGAGTAGACCCGGGCCGTCTCGCCGACGACCGCGTGCAGCCCGGTCTCCTCGTGGATCTCACGGATGACCGCGTCGCGGGGATCCTCCCCGTGGTCGAGACCACCACCCGGGAGGGTCCACAGCTCCTCGCTGGTGATGCTCGGCGAGAGCCGGCTGAGCAGGATCTTGCCCTCGCGGATGATCACGGCGTACGCCGCCACCCGCTGCCGCTTGGGGAGCCCGACCATCGGCGGCCCTCAGCTGAACGGCGGTCGGTGGTCGCGTGCGATCGAGCGGCGCCCGGCCCAGCGCCACACCCGCGCGGCCCGGTCCCGGTCCTCGTCGGTGACGAGGTTGCCCATCCATCGCAACGCCAGCGTCATCAGCCAGTCCGAGCGCATGCCGGCGGGCCCGAGGGTCGGCAGCAGCCGCGGGATCGTCACCAGCCCCGCCAGCCGGCGGGCGATCGAGAACGCCTCGCCGTAGTGCTCGCGCAGCAGGGCCGGCCAGACGGCGTCGAGGCCCGGCGCGTCGGCGGGCCGCTCCGCGAGGACCTGGGCGACCAGTCGACCGGTCTCCAGGCCGTAGTCGATGCCCTCGCCGTTGAGCGGGTTCACGCACGCGGCCGCGTCCCCGATCAGCGCCCAGTTGGGCCCCGCGACGTGGGAGACCGCCCCGCCCATCGGCAGCAGCGCCGACGTCGGCATCCGCAGGTCGCCAGAGAGCTTGAAGTCGGTGCGGCGCTGGTCGGCGTAGTGCGCCATCAGCGGCTTGATCGCGACGTCGGCGGGCCGCTTCGCCGTCGCGAGGGTGCCGACGCCGAGGTTCACCTCGCCGGTGCCGAGCGGGAAGATCCAGCCGTAGCCCGACAGCACGGCGCCGTCTTGGCCGCGCAGCTCGAGGTGGGAGCTGATCCAGGGGTCGTCGGACATCTCGGAGGTGACGTAGGAGCGCCCGGCGACGCCGTAGACGGTCTCCCGGTGCCACTCCCGCCCCAGGACCTTGCCCAGCGGCGAGCGCACCCCGTCGGCGACGACCAGCCGGCGGCAGGCGATCTCGACGAGCTCGTCGCCGATGCGGAACACGACCGCGGCGACCCGACCGCCGTCGCGGCGGACGTCGACGGCCCGGGCGCCGTCGACCGCGACCGCACCGGCCTTGATGGCGCAGGTGCGCAGGTGGTCGTCGAGCTCGGTGCGGGCCACCGCCGAGCCCCAGCTCGGCAACGAGCCGCCCGGCCAGGGCAGGTGGAGGGTCTGGCCGAAGCCGTGGGCACGCAGGCCCTGGTTGACGGTGTGGGCACGCAGCCAGTCCTCGAGGCCGAGTCGCTGCAGCTCCCCGATCGCCCGCGGCGTCAGCCCGTCACCGCAGGTCTTGTCGCGGGGGAAGACGGCGGAGTCGGCGAGGACCACGTCCATCCCCGCGCGGGCCGCCCAGGCCGCCGCGGCCGACCCCGCGGGGCCGGCGCCGACGACGAGGACGTCGGTCGAGGTCGGGATGCTCACGCCCCGATTGTCTCAGGCCCGGGGCGGATCCTCCCAAGCGGCGCCGTCTCGTGACCAGCGGGCGCGGCCCAGGTCACGGCCCAGGTCACGGCCGGCGGTACGGCTTGTGCTCGAGCAGGTGGATGCGGTGGCGGCGACAGCCGGTGGTCGGGTGCTCGACGTACTGCGAGCGGGTCTCGTTCGGGAGGTAGACCCGGAACCCGTCCACGTGCGCCGGCCGGCAGCGTCGCTTGGGGTACGCGGTCGCGTCGGTCTCCGACACCGGGCTGACGAGCCGCTGTCCGGGACGGACGACGAACGTGCGCACCCGGCCGGGGGTGCGCTCGGCGGGGGCCCCGATCTGGGTGCCGTCACCTCCGCCGACGTAGGACAGCCCGCCGTACCCTCCGGTGCGGCAGGGGTGGTCGGACACGTTCTTGAGCACGATCCGCCCGTAGCGGTGGCTCATGGCGGCATCGCCGCCGTGGTAGGACGCCGTCAGCTCGGCGTTCGTGCAGGGTGCGGGGGCGGCTGCCCCGGCGGTCGGCCCGGCGGTGACGCCGGGAACGGTCAGGCCCGCGGCGAGGACGCCCAGGGCGGCTGCGGTGGGGAGGAGCTTCATACCGCTGGGACGCGCCGGAGCGCACGGGAGTTGTCGTCCGGATGCCGAGTCGGCGCCAGTTTCCGCCTGGGACGACGGAACCCCCGCCCACCTGGGACGGGGGTTCCGCGTGACTACTCGGTCTCGATACTCGACCTTGCGTCTGGTCCTTGCCCGGAGCGAGCTCCGGGCAAGGACGCTAGTTCTGGTACGACCCGAAGTCGAAGTCGTCCAGGGCCACGGCCTGGCCGGTGCCGTTGCCGAACTCGTAGTCGTAGGAGTCGTAGCCGGTGACGGAGTACGCCGCCGCACGAGCCTCCTCGGTGGGCTCCACCCGGATGTTGCGGTACCGCTCGAGGCCGGTGCCCGCCGGGATCAGCTTGCCGATGATCACGTTCTCCTTCAGGCCGCGCAGCGAGTCGCTGCGCCCGTGGATGGCCGCGTCGGTGAGCACCCGGGTGGTCTCCTGGAAGGAGGCCGCCGAGAGCCACGACTCGGTCGCCAGCGAGGCCTTGGTGATGCCCATGAGCACCGGACGACCCGAGGCCGGCTTGCCGCCCTCGGAGACCACCCGACGGTTCTCCTCCTCGAACCGGACCCGGTCGACCAGGTCGGAGGGGAGCAGGTTGGTGTCGCCCGACTCGATGACCGTGATCCGGCGCAGCATCTGCCGCACGATGATCTCGATGTGCTTGTCGTGGATCGACACGCCCTGGGAGCGGTACACCGCCTGCACCTCGTCCACCAGGTGCTCCTGCGCCCGGCGCACACCCAGGATCCGCAGGACGTCCTGCGGGTCGGGGGTACCGACCGTGAGCATCTGGCCGACCTCGATGTGGTCGCCGTCCGCGACGAGCAGGCGCGACCGCTTCGAGACGGGGTACTCCTGGACCTCGGAGCCGTCGTCGGGGGTGACCAGGACCTTGCGGGCCTTGTCGGTCTCCTCGATCGTGACCCGGCCGGCGGCCTCGGAGATCGGCGAACGGCCCTTGGGCGAGCGGGCCTCGAAGAGCTCGACCACACGGGGCAGACCCTGCGTGATGTCGTCGGCCGAGGCCACACCGCCGGTGTGGAACGTACGCATGGTCAGCTGCGTGCCGGGCTCACCGATCGACTGGGCGGCGATGATGCCGACCGCCTCGCCGATGTCGACGAGCTTGCCGGTCGCCAGCGACCGGCCGTAGCACTTCGCGCAGGTGCCGGTGCGGGCGTCACAGGTCAGCACGGAGCGGACCTTGACCTCCTCGACACCCGCGGCGATCAGCTCACCGATCTTCACGTCGCCGAGGTCCTCGCCGGCGGCGACCAGGACCTCGCCGCTCTCCGGGTGGGCCACGTCGACCGCGGCGGTGCGGGCGTACGCCGCGGTCTCGGCGTTCTCCGCCTTGACCACGGTGCCGTCCTCGCGGCGCTCGCCGATCCGCTTGGGCAGACCGCGCTCGGTGCCGCAGTCGTCCTCGCGGATGATCACGTCCTGCGAGACGTCCACCAGACGACGGGTCAGGTAGCCCGAGTCGGCCGTCCGCAGCGCGGTGTCGGCCAGACCCTTGCGGGCACCGTGGGTCGCGATGAAGTACTCGAGAACGGTCAGACCCTCGCGGAAGTTCGACTTGATCGGGCGCGGGATGATCTCGCCCTTCGGGTTGGCCACGAGGCCACGCATCGCCGCGACCTGCCGGATCTGGTTCATGTTTCCGGAGGCACCCGAGTCGACCATCATGTAGATCGGGTTGGCGCGGTCGAAGTTCGCCTCCATCGCCTTGCCGACCTCGTTGGAGGCCTGGGTCCAGATCTCGATGAGCTCCTGGCGGCGCTCCTCGTCGGTGACCAGACCACGCTCGAACTGCTTCTGCACCTTGGCGGCCTGGGCCTCGTAGCCCGACAGGATGTCGGCCTTGTCGCCCGGGGTGGTGACGTCGTCGATGGAGACGGTCACGCCCGAACGGGTCGCCCAGTGGAAGCCGGTGTCCTTGAGCGCGTCCAGGGACGCCGCGACCTCGACCTTGGTGTAGCGCTCGGCGAGGTCGTTGACGATCGCGCCGAGAGCCTTCTTGCCGACCTCGTAGTTCACGTACGGGTAGTCGGCGGGCAGGGTCTCGTTGAACAGCGCGCGACCGAGCGTGGTCTCGAGCGTGATCGCCTGGCCCTGCTCCCAGTCGGCGCCGAGCTCGAGCGGGGGCACGACGTCGGTGAACCGGATCTTGACCTTGCTCTGCAGCGTGATCTCGCCGCGGTCGAAGGCCATGACGGCCTCGGCCGGCGACGCGAACGCCCGACCCTCACCGGGCTGACCGTCACGGTCGGTGGTGAGGAAGAACAGGCCGATGATCATGTCCTGGGTCGGCATGGTCACCGGGCGGCCGTCGGACGGCTTGAGGATGTTGTTGGTCGACAGCATCAGGATCCGGGCCTCGGCCTGCGCCTCCGCGGACAGCGGGAGGTGCACGGCCATCTGGTCACCGTCGAAGTCGGCGTTGAACGCCGAGCACACGAGCGGGTGGATCTGGATCGCCTTGCCCTCGATCAGCTGCGGCTCGAAGGCCTGGATGCCGAGGCGGTGCAGGGTGGGCGCCCGGTTGAGCAGCACGGGGTGCTCGGTGATGACCTCTTCGAGGACGTCCCACACGACCGGACGCGCCCGCTCGACCATCCGCTTGGCGGACTTGATGTTCTGGGCGTGCGAGAGGTCGACGAGTCGCTTCATCACGAACGGCTTGAACAGCTCCAGCGCCATCTGCTTGGGCAGACCGCACTGGTGCAGCTTCAGCTGCGGGCCGGTGACGATGACGGACCGGCCGGAGTAGTCGACGCGCTTGCCGAGCAGGTTCTGACGGAAACGTCCCTGCTTGCCCTTGAGCATGTCGGAGAGCGACTTCAGCGGCCGGTTGCCCGGGCCGGTCACCGGACGACCGCGTCGGCCGTTGTCGAACAGCGAGTCGACGGCCTCCTGGAGCATCCGCTTCTCGTTGTTGACGATGATCTCGGGCGCACCGAGGTCGAGCAGCCGCTTGAGGCGGTTGTTGCGGTTGATGACCCGGCGGTAGAGGTCGTTGAGGTCGGAGGTCGCGAACCGGCCACCGTCGAGCTGCACCATCGGGCGCAGGTCCGGCGGGATGACCGGGACGGCGTCGAGCACCATGCCCTGCGGCTTGTTGCCGGTCTTGCGGAACGCGTCGACGACCTTGAGCCGCTTGAGGGCCCGGACCTTGCGCTGACCCTTGCCGTTGGCGATGGTGTCGCGCAGCGACTCCACCTCGGCCTCGATGTCGAAGCTCTCGAGGCGCTTCTGGATCGCCGTGGCGCCCATGTGGCCCTCGAAGTACTTGCCGAACCAGTTCTTCATCTCGCGGTAGAGCATCTCGTCGCCCATGAGGTCTTGGACCTTGAGCGACTTGAAGGTGTTCCACACCTCGTCGAGGCGGTCGATCTCGCGCTGGGCGCGGTCGCGCAGCTGCTTCATCTCCCGCTCGGCGCCGTCCTTGACCTTGCGCCGCTGGTCGGCCTTGGCACCCTCGGCCTCGAGGGCGGCCAGGTCCTCCTCGAGCTTCTTGGCCCGGTCGTCGATCGACTGGTCACGGCGCTTCTCGAGGCGCTCGCGCTCGAGACCGACCTTGCCCTCCAGCGAGGACAGGTCGCGGTGCCGGGCGTCCTCGTCGACGGCGGTGATCATGTACGCCGCGAAGTAGATGACCTTCTCGAGGTCCTTCGGCGCCAGGTCGAGCAGGTAGCCCAGCCGGCTCGGGACACCCTTGAAGTACCAGATGTGGGTGACCGGCGCGGCGAGCTCGATGTGGCCCATGCGCTCGCGGCGCACCTTGGACCGGGTCACCTCGACGCCGCAGCGCTCGCAGATGATGCCCTTGAAGCGGACTCGCTTGTACTTGCCGCAGTAGCACTCCCAGTCCCGGGTGGGACCGAAGATCTTCTCGCAGAAGAGGCCGTCACGCTCGGGCTTGAGCGTGCGGTAGTTGATGGTCTCCGGCTTCTTGACCTCACCGTGGCTCCAGGTGCGGATGTCGTCCGCCGTGGCCAGGCCGATCTGAAGCTGGTCGAAGAAGTTCACGTCGAGCACGATGGCTGCAATCCTTCGTTAGAAAATTCTGGTGTGGCTGAGGACTGAGGGCGGGGCGCCCCGAGGGGCGCCCCGCGACGCTCAGACTTCTTCGACGCTGCTGGGCTCGCGACGGGACAGGTCGATGCCGAGCTCCTCGGCGGCACGGAAGACGTCCTCCTCCGCGTCGCGCATCTCGATGGCCGTGCCGTCCTGGGACAGCACCTCCACGTTGAGGCAGAGCGACTGCATCTCCTTGACGAGGACCTTGAACGACTCGGGGATGCCGGAGTCGGGGATGTTCTCGCCCTTCACGATGGCCTCGTAGACCTTGACGCGGCCGGGCACGTCGTCGGACTTGATCGTGAGCAGCTCCTGGAGGGCGTAGGCGGCGCCGTACGCCTCCATCGCCCAGACCTCCATCTCGCCGAACCGCTGGCCACCGAACTGGGCCTTACCGCCCAGCGGCTGCTGCGTGATCATCGAGTAGGGGCCGGTGCTGCGCGCGTGGATCTTGTCGTCCACGAGGTGGTGCAGCTTGAGGATGTACATGTAGCCGACCGAGACCGGGTCCGGGAACGGCTCGCCGGAGCGACCGTCGAACAGGCTGGCCTTGCCGTTGTCGCCGATCATCCGCACGCCGTCGCGGTTGGGGATCGTCGAGCCGAGCAGGCCGGTGATCTCGTCCTCGCGGGCACCGTCGAAGACCGGGGTCGCGACCTTGGTGCCCGGCGCCGCCTTGTCGGCGTGGATCTTGATCAGCCGCTGCTTCCAGTCGGCGTCGGACGTGTCCTCGCTCAGGTTGAGGTCCCAGCCCTGCTTGGCGAGCCAGCCGAGGTGGAGCTCGAGGATCTGACCGATGTTCATCCGTCGCGGCACACCCAGCGGGTTGAGCACGACGTCGACCGGCGTGCCGTCCTCCATGAACGGCATGTCCTCGATCGGCAGGATCTTCGCGATGACGCCCTTGTTGCCGTGCCGGCCCGCGAGCTTGTCACCGACGGAGATCTTGCGCTTCTGGGCGACGTAGACCCGCACCAGCTGGTTGACGCCCGGAGGCAGCTCGTCGCCGTCCTCGCGGTCGAACACGCGGACGCCGATGACCGTGCCGGACTCGCCGTGCGGCACCTTCATCGAGGTGTCGCGGACCTCGCGCGCCTTCTCACCGAAGATCGCGCGGAGCAGCCGCTCCTCGGGGGTCAGCTCGGTCTCGCCCTTGGGGGTCACCTTGCCGACGAGGACGTCACCGGTGGTGACCTCGGCGCCGATGCGGATGATGCCGCGCTCGTCGAGGTCGGCCAGCATCTCCTCGGAGACGTTCGGGATGTCCCGGGTGATCTCCTCCGGGCCCAGCTTGGTGTCGCGCGCGTCGACCTCGTGCTCCTCGATGTGGATCGAGGTGAGGATGTCCTCCTGGACCAGACGCTGGCTCAGGATGATCGCGTCCTCGTAGTTGTGGCCCTGCCACGGCATGAACGCCACGAGGAGGTTGGTGCCCAGCGCCATCTCCGCGTCGTCGGTGCACGGACCGTCGGCGATGGGGGTGCCGACCTCGAGCCGGTCGCCCTCCGAGACCAGCGGCCGCTGGTTGATGCAGGTGCCCTGGTTGGAGCGGCGGAACTTCGCGAGGCGGTACGTCGAGTAGGTGCCGTCGTCGTTCATCGCCTCGATCGCGTCGGCGGACACCTCCTTGACGACACCGGCCTGCGTGGCGACGACCACGTCACCGGCGTCGACCGCGGCGCGGTACTCGATGCCGGTGCCGACCAGCGGCGCGTCGCTCTTGATGAGCGGCACGGCCTGGCGCTGCATGTTCGCGCCCATGAGCGCGCGGTTGGCGTCGTCGTGCTCGAGGAACGGGATCAGCGCGGTCGCGACCGACACCATCTGGCGCGGCGAGACGTCCATGTAGTCGACCTCGTCGGCCAGGATCTCCGACACCTCGCCGTCGCGCTGGCGGACCAGCACCCGCTCCTCCACGAAGCGACCCTTGTCGTCGAGGGCCGCGTTCGCCTGGGCGATCACGTAGCGGTCCTCGTCGTCCGCGGTGAGGTAGTCGATCTGGTCGGTGACCTTGCCCTTCTCGACCTTGCGGTAGGGCGTCTCGACGAACCCGAACGGGTTGATCCGGCCGTAGGAGGCCAGCGAGCCGATCAGACCGATGTTGGGGCCTTCCGGCGTCTCGATCGGGCACATGCGGCCGTAGTGCGACGGGTGGACGTCGCGGACCTCCATGCCCGCGCGGTCGCGGGAGAGACCGCCGGGGCCGAGCGCCGAGAGGCGACGCTTGTGCGTCAGGCCGGCGATCGGGTTGGTCTGGTCCATGAACTGCGAGAGCTGGGAGGTGCCGAAGAACTCCTTCAGCGCCGCCACGACCGGCCGGATGTTGATCAGGGACTGCGGCGTGATGGCCTCGACGTCCTGGGTCGTCATCCGCTCGCGGACCACCCGCTCCATGCGGGCCAGGCCGGTGCGGAGCTGGTTCTGGATCAGCTCGCCGACCGTGCGCATCCGGCGGTTGCCGAAGTGGTCGATGTCGTCGGCGGAGATGTCGAGGGTGCCCTGGGGCGACTCGATCTGCTCACGGCCGTCGTGCAGGGCGACGATGTACTTGATCGCGGCGACCACGTCGTCGATCGTCAGCGTCTGCTGGTCGAAGGCCTCGACCAGGCCGAGCTTCTTGTTGATCTTGTAGCGGCCGACCTTGGCGAGGTCGTAGCGCTTGGGGTTGAAGTAGTAGTTGTTCAGCAGCGTCTGGGCCGCCTCGCGCGTCGGCGGCTCGCCCGGACGCAGCTTGCGGTAGATGTCGAGCAGCGCGTCGTCCTGGCCCTGGGTGTGGTCCTTCTCCAGGGTCAGCATCATCGACTCGTACTCGCCGAACTCCTCGCGGATCTGCTCGTTGGTCCAGCCGAGGGCCTTGAGCAGCACGGTGACGTTCTGCTTGCGCTTGCGGTCGAGACGCACGCCGACCATGTCGCGCTTGTCGATCTCGAACTCGAGCCAGGCACCGCGCGAGGGGATGAGCTTGGCGGTGTAGATGTCCTTGTCGGACGTCTTGTCGGCGGTGCGCTCGAAGTAGACGCCGGGCGAGCGGACGAGCTGGGAGACGACGACCCGCTCGGTGCCGTTGATGATGAAGGTGCCCTTGTCGGTCATGAGCGGGAAGTCGCCCATGAAGACCGTCTGGCCCTTGATCTCACCGGTGTCGTTGTTGGTGAACTCCGCCGAGACGTAGAGCGGAGCGGAGTAGGTGAAGTCCTTCTCCTTGCACTCGTCGACGGTGTACTTGGGGTCGTAGAAGACCGGGTTCTCGAACGACAGCGACATCGTCTCGGAGAAGTCCTCGATCGGGGAGATCTCCTCGAAGATCTCCTGGAGACCGGACTTGCTGGAGACGTCCTCACCCTCGGCACGGCGCCGCTCGACGGCGGCGTTCCACTTGTCGTTGCCGACCAGCCAGTCGAAGCTGTCGGTCTGGAGGGAGAGGAGCTGGGGGACCTCGAGAGGTTCGGTGATCTTTGCGAAAGAGATGCGGCGGGAGTTACCGGAGGTGGTGCGCGCGGCCAAGAGGTGTCCTTCGACGATTCGCTCTTCGATCTGCGTCAGCCCACCACTGAATCGGCCACCGGGCAGGCCGAAGCGCATTTGAGGGCAGACGCAAGTTCTCACCCTACCGGATGTGCGGGCGCGCGACAAACACCGCGGGAATCGCTGCCGTCGATCATGAACGCCCGAGCCGTCCAGGTCAAGCACGCCGACGGTGGGTCGCGAGCCCGAGTGGGCGCCGGTCAGGTGGCCATGTCGGCGACGAGCCACTGGCCGTCGACGCGGTCCATCGTGAGCGTGACCCAGTTCTTGTAGACCTCGGGCTCGGTGTACTTCTTGTTCGTGCGGGTCTGGTTGACCAGCAAGAACACCTGGGCCCGGTCCGCGTCGGCTCGCACGATGCTCGAGCGCACCAGCGTGGCCTTGACGACGGTCTTCGTGGCCGGGGCGTTGGTCTCGATGAGGCCGGCGAACACCTTGTCGTAGTCCTTGCGCAGATCGCCGGTGAGGTACTGCTGAGCCGCCGCCTTCGACTCGTCGAGGTGTGCCGCGTCGTAGGACAGGATGGGTACGACGGCGCGCTCGGCGGCCGCCTGGGCCGCTCGGGCGTCATCCTCGACGTCGGCGGCGGAGGGCTCGCGCACCCAGAGGATCGCCGCCGTGACCGTCAGCGCCAGCGCCAGCGCCGCCACCCCCGCGAGCAGCCAGCCCGGCACCACCGCCACCCGGGCCCCGCGGCGCCGCGACTCCCCGTCGAGGGGCTGGACGACGCTCGGGGCGGGCTCGCCTTCCGGCGCGAGCTCGCGCTCGGGGTCCGGCGCGAGCTCGGGCGCAGGCTCTGGCTCGGGTCCGGCGGCGGCGACAGGCTCCGCGCGGGCGGCCAGCTCGGCGTCGTACCCCGACCGCCGATCGGGGTCGAGCAGCACCTCGGCGGCCTGGTTGAGCACCGTGAAGCGGCGGTCGGTGGGGTCGAGCTCGGCGATCTGCGCACGCCACGCGGCGCGGACGTCGTCGGAGGAGGCCGCGGGATCGAGGCCGAGGAGGTCGTACCAGCTCGGGACGGGGGTGCTCACTGCGATCCCTCCCCGGTCACGGGGGCGTAGTCGTCGACCAGCCAGTGCCCGTCGGTCTTCACCAGGTCGACCTCCCAGCGGAGCACGTCCTGGTCGGCGGCGACCCGCTTGGACCTGTCGTCGGGGTGCTTCGGGTCGGGGTAGGAGCCGGTGAGCCCGGCGGCCACGATCGCGGTGGCGGAGTCGGCGTCGATGGACTCCACACCGACGCCGAACACCTCCGCGGAGCGGCCGTAGCCGGCCTGGGCCACCGTCTGCTCCGCGATCGGCAGGCCGGACTTCTCGAAGTCGGCGGCGAACTTCGGCGTGATCACCTCGAGCACCTGGTCGCGGTAGTCGGGCAGGTGCTTCTGGTTGTCGAGCTGCTCGGGACCGTAGGTGTTCAGCCGCAGCACGAACTGCCGGGTCTGCGACATCACCGCGTCCCGCTCGGCCTGCGCGTCGTCGGCCTCGCCACGCCGCTCGGTGAGCAGCCACGCGAGGACGCCGGCGGAGGCCAGGAGCAGCACGACGAGCAGCACGAGGAGCACGAGCCGGAAGGTGGCCGAACGCGGCGTCTCCTCAGTCCCGGTGGTCACGGCACCAGGGGCTGGAGGAACAGCCACTTCCACGACTCCTCTCCGAAGGCTTGGGGGGCCAACGTACCGGTCGGGGCCAGCACGGGGTCGATCTTCGCGCCCCAGTGCACC
>NZ_DASWVI010000150.1:0-2294 GCF_036401255.1 Nocardioides sp.
CTGCTCCGCTTCGCCGGCCTGCCCGCGCCCATGGAGGGAACGCTCCAGGTCGAGACAGCCGATGCTCGACCGGCCCTGTCCCTCAACCTGATCGGTGGCACCGGCGCCGCCTGCGCGCCAGAGTCGGGCTGCTGCTGATGAGCTCCCTGCCCTACCTCGAGGATCTGCCCCGGTTCGTGTTCTTCACCGGCAAGGGCGGGGTGGGCAAGACCTCCCTCGCCTGCGCGACGGCCGTGCGACTTGCCGAGAGTGGCCGCCGCGTCCTGCTGGTCAGCACCGACCCGGCCTCGAACGTCGGGCAGGTCTTCGGCGTCACCATCGGCAACACACTCACCCCCATCCCAGAGGTCCCCGGCCTGTCCGCGCTCGAGATCGATCCGGAGCAGGCCGCCGACGCCTACCGGGCGCACATCATCGACCCGGTCCGCGAGCTGCTCCCCGCCTCGGAGATCGCCGCCATGACCGAGCAGCTCTCCGGCGCGTGCACGACCGAGATCGCCTCGTTCAGCGAGTTCGCCGCCCTGCTCGCCGACGAGACCCTCACGGCCGGGTATGACCACGTCCTGTTCGACACGGCCCCCACCGGGCACACGATCCGCCTGCTGCAGCTGCCCGGCGAATGGACCACCTACCTCTCCGACGGCAAGGGTGACGTCTCCTGCCTCGGCCCCGCCGCCGGGCTGGACCGGCTGCGGCACGACTACGCCGGCGCCCTGGCGGCCCTGACCGATCCGGCTCGCACCCGGCTCGTGCTCGTCAGCCGGGCGCAGCGCTCCTCCCTGGCCGAGGCGGGCCGCACGTATGACGAGCTGGTCGAGCTCGGGATGCACGACGCGAACCTCGTCGTCAACGCACTCCTGCCCACGGAGGTCGGCGCCGACCTGCTGGCTTCCGCCGTCACCCAGCGCGAGCGCGCCGCCCTCGAGGGTATGCCGCAGGGCTTGGTCGCGCTGCCTCGAACGAGGATCCCGCTGCTGCCGTTCAACACCGTCGGGGTGCCGGCACTGCGGGCGCTCCTCGACCCGACGCTGGTCCCCACGACGACCGAGCCTGCCGTGTCGGCGGCCGTGCCCGAGTCATTCAGCGGCCTCGCCGGGCTCGTCGACGACATCGAGGCCGACGGGCCAGCCCTGGTCCTGTGCATGGGCAAGGGCGGCGTGGGCAAGACCACCGTGGCCGCCGCGGTCGCCCTGGAGCTGGCCCAGCGAGGACACGACGTGCTGCTCACGACGACGGACCCCGCCGCACACCTGACCGAGACCCTGCAGGCGCAGCTCGAGCACCTGAACGTGTCACGCATCGACCCTGAGCGAGCCATCACGGACTACCGCGCGCGCGTCATGGCGAGCAAGGGCGCCAGCCTCGACGACGCCGGTCGCGCTGTCCTCGCCGAGGACCTGAAATCCCCGTGCACCGACGAGGTCGCCGTGTTCGAGCAGTTCTCCCAGGTGGTCTTCAAGGCACGCAAGCAGTTCGTCGTCCTCGACACAGCACCCACCGGCCACACCCTGCTCCTGCTCGACGCCACGGGCTCGTACCACCGCGAAGTGGTCCGCCAGATGAACCCTGGTGTCCGTTACACGACGCCGCTGATGCGGCTTCAGGACCCCCACCAGACCAAGGTCGTGCTCATCACCCTCCCCGAGACCACCCCGGTCCTCGAGGCCGAGGAGCTCCAGGCCGACCTGGCCCGAGCGGGGATCACGCCCTACGCCTGGGTGGTCAACAACAGCCTCACGGCCGCCGCCCCCTCCTCGCTGTTCCTGCAAGCCCGCGCCGCCGCCGAAGAGCCATCACTGCGCCGAGTCGCCGAGCTCTGCGACCGGGTGGCGATCCTGCCGATGCTCGCCCGCGAACCCGTCGGCACGGCGGCCCTGTCCGCGCTCACCCAGCCCATGCCCGAAGGGAACCTCGTCCATGCCCAGTGACTCCGCGCCCGCTCCAGCCCCCGGGAAACCGACCGTCTGGGAAAGGATCGTGGACGAGCTCGCCTACTCCTACGAAGGCGTCTTCTCCCGTGAGGCCGTGTCCCGCGCGGTGGCAGAGGCCCGGGAGTCGTTCGAGGCCGTCTCGAAGATCCCGGACTACCTACCCATCCTCAGCGGGCGGTACGCCAAGGACCAGCTCCAGGCGGCCGCACAGGCCGAGGGCAGGATCGCCAAACAGGTCCCGGAGATCCTGTTCGTCTGCGTCCACAACGCCGGCCGGTCGCAGATGGCAGCCGCGCTGGCCGAACACCTCTCCGCGGGCCGGGTGCACGTCCGCTCGGCGGGATCGGCCCCGACCGGCGAGAT
>NZ_DASWVI010000151.1:0-2690 GCF_036401255.1 Nocardioides sp.
GGCGTACGAGCGCGGCTTCCTCGACGACCAGCACACGGCGTTCCGCGGCCTCGACAAGGACCAGAACCTTCGTCCTGACTCGTCGGTCGAGAAGCTGTCGACGCTCAAGCCGGTCTTCGGCACCAAGGACGAGAACCCGACGATGACGGCCGGCAACTCGACGCCGCTGTCCGACGGCGCCTCCGCGGTGCTGCTCGCGAGCGAGGAGTGGGCCGACGAGCACGGGCTCGAGCCGCTGGCCTACCTCGTCGACTCCGAGACCGCCGCTGTCGACTACGTGCACGGCGGGGAGGGTCTGCTGATGGCGCCGGCGTACGCCGTGCCGCGGATGCTGGAGCGCAACGGCCTGACGCTGCAGGACTTCGACTTCTACGAGATCCACGAGGCGTTCGCCTCGCAGGTGCTCTCGACGCTCAAGGCGTGGGAGGACCCGGTGTTCTGCAAGGAGCGCCTCGGCCTCGACGCCCCGCTGGGCTCGATCGACCGCGCCAAGCTGAACGTCAAGGGCTCCTCGCTCGCCGCCGGCCACCCGTTCGCGGCCACCGGCGGCCGGATCCTCAACGTCGCCGCCAAGCTGGTCGCCCAGCGCGCGGCCTCCAACGCCAAGAGCGGCCGGGCGCTGATCTCGATCTGCGCGGCGGGTGGCCAGGGGGTCGTGGCGATCCTCGAGAAGTGAGCGGCTGGCCGACGCCGCTGGACCGTCGAGTGACGCGAAGTGGCTGGCTCCTGGCCCGGATCTCAGCCAGTACGCGTCACTCGACGGGAGATCAGCGCGTGGCCAGGGCCAGCGCGGACGCGACCAGGTAGTCGCGCACCTGCTCCGGCGAGATGCTGCCGACCGTGGGCACGCCCGGCGCCGCCTCCTTGACCAGGATGCCGACCCGGGCGAGCTGGAGGGCGCCGAGGCCGCTGGCGTAGAGCGTGTTGGCGAGCAGCGTGGGGTCCTCGACCTTGAACGCACCGGCGGCGACGCCGTCCTCGAGCACCTGGCTCAGCGTGGCCAGGCAGGAGGAGATGCCGCGGCCCAGCCGGAGCATCGCGCTCTCGGACATCTCGTCGAAGAGCTCGGGGCCGGTACGCCGCATCAGCGTCTGCGCGCAGTCGACGAACGCCGGGTGCGCCACGCCGTACTCCACGAACGCGCCCACCAGGGCGGTCAGCCGCTCGCGGGGGTCGGTCGAGGTGTCCGCCGCGGCCGCGAGCTCCTCGCGGAGCTCGTCGAGGTAGCCGACGAGCGTCAGCGCGAACAGCTCCTCCTTGCCGGTGAAGTGCCGGTAGACGATCGCGCGGTTGATGCCGACCGCCTTGGCGATGTCCTCGATCTGCGCGTCGCGGACGCCGCGCTTGTCGAACAACGCCCGGGTGGCGGCGATGATGTCCTTCTCGCGGGCCCGGCGCCTGGCCGCGGCCGCCGATCGGCGGCCGTCGGTGTCCGGGGTGGTGCTGGTCATGGGGCCATGGTACGAGCGTGCAACTGGCAGTTGCACGCCCGTGACGCGCGCGTCACATCCGGGCCGTGGATCCACGCCCTGAGGTCGAGGGTGACCGCGGCTCGCGTGGGGGTGAGCCCAGAACTACATACACATGTAGGTAGCTGGGCCGCGCGAGGGTCAGTGGCCGGCCAGGAACGACCGCACGGTGTCGATCGTGTCGATCTCGGCCACCGGCTTGTCGTCGCGGTAGCGCACCACCCGGGCGAACCGCAGCGCGACGCCGCCGGGGTAGCGCGTGGACCGCTGCACGCCGTCGAAGGCGATCTCGACGACCTGCTCGGGCCGCACGTGCACGACGTACGACGTCCGGGAGGTCTCGAGCTCGAGGAACCGCTCGGTCTGCCAGGTGAGCATCTCGTCGGTCATCCCCTTGAATGTCTTGCCGAGCATCACGAACCCACCCGTCGCGGGGTCGCGGGCGCCGAGGTGGATGTTGGACAGCCAGCCCCGGCGCCGGCCCGAGCCCCACTCGACGGCGAGCACGACCAGGTCGAGGGTGTGGACCGGCTTGACCTTGACCCAGGACGCGCCGCGGCGGCCGGCCTCGTAGGGCGCGGCGAGCCCCTTGACGACGACGCCCTCGTGGCCCGAGCGCAGTGCCGCGGCGAGGAACTGCTGGGCGACGTCGAGGTCGGCGGTGACCACCCGCGGCACGCGGTGTGGCTCGGGCACCAGCCGCTCGAGCGCGGCCGCCCGCTCGGCGGCGGGGGCCTCGAGCAGGTCCTCCCCGTCGAGGTGCAGCAGGTCGAAGAAGTACGGCGTGACGGCGCTCTGCCCACCAGAGGGGGCCTCACCCATCGCCGTGCGCGACGCGGTCTCCTGGAACGGGCGCGGCCGGCCGTCCTCGGTCAGCGCGAGGGCCTCGCCGTCGAGCACGAACGAGGACGCGGGCAGCGAGAGCGCGACGGAGACCACCTCGGGCAGCCGCGCGGTGATGTCCTCCAGCGACCGGGTCGCGACCAGCACGTCGGAGCCGGAGCGATGCACCTGGATGCGGATGCCGTCGAGCTTGGTGTCGACGGCGACCTCGCCACCGGACCCGCCGCCGGCCTTGGCCAGCGCCGCCGTCAGGTCGGGGGCGCTGGAGGCGAGCATCGGCAGCACCGGCCGGCCCACGTGCAGCCCGACGGCACCGAGCGCCTCGGAGCCCTCGAACGCCGCCGCCGCGATCGCGACCGTCGACCCGGCGAGCATCGC
>NZ_DASWVI010000152.1:0-1749 GCF_036401255.1 Nocardioides sp.
CGCGCGCGAGCTGGTCGACGCCCGCCGCATCCAGGGCCGCGGACGCGGCCTCGGCCGAGCCGGCGAGCTCGCGCAGAGCGCCCCGCAGCACCTTGCGGCGGTGGGCGAACGCGGTGTCGACGACCGCGAACACCTGCTCGCGGGTCACCGCCGTGGTGGGCGGCTCGCGGTGCTCCCACGCGACGAGGCCGGAGTCGACGTTGGGCGCCGGCCAGAAGACGTTGCGGCCCACGGCGCCGGCGCGGCGCACGTCGGCGAACCAGGCGGCCTTCACCGAGGGCACGCCGTAGGTACGCGAGCCCGGCGGGGCGGCGAGCCGGTCCGCGACCTCCGACTGGACCATCACCAGCCCGTGCCGCAGGGACGGCAGGAGCGCCATCAGGTGCAGGAGCACGGGGACCGCGACGTTGTACGGCAGGTTGGCCACCAGCGCGGTGGGCGGTGGCCCGGGCACGGACGAGATCCTCAGGGCGTCCGCCTCGACGACCTCGAACCGGTCGGTGTGGCCGGGTGCGTACTCCGCGACCGTGGCGGGCAGGGCCGCGGCGAGCACCGGGTCGACCTCGACGGCGACCACCCGGCGCACCTCGCCGAGCAGGCCCAGGGTCAGCGACCCCAGCCCGGGGCCGACCTCGAGCACCACGTCGTCGGGCCCCACCCCGGCCGCGCGCACGATCCGGCGCACGGTGTTGGCGTCGATGACGAAGTTCTGCCCGCGCTGCTTGGTGGGCCGGACGTCGAGCGCGGCGGCGAGGGAACGCACGTCCGCCGGCCCGAGAAGTCTCGGACCGGCGGACGGGATGTCCTGCGGCTCGCTCACGCGGGCGAGCCTAGACGGCGGGCTGCCACCTACTGGGGCAGGCCCAGCTGCTGCGAGCAGTGCGGCCAGGAGCCGTAGCCGCCGTTGGCGTCACGGACCTTGGTCGCGATCGCGATCTGGGTCTCGCGGCTCTGCTGGTGCGGGTAGCCGGGACCGCCGTACGCGCGCCACGTCGACAGCGAGAACTGCAGGCCGCCGTAGTAGCCGTTGCCGGTGTTGATGGCCCAGTTGCCGCCGGACTCGCACTGCGCGAGCTGGTCCCACACGGTGCTGCCACCGGCGAAGTTGGCGGTCACCTGCTCCTTGGTGCCGACCCTGACGATGGCGTCGACGGGCTGGCGGAGCACCTCGATGACGCGCACCAGCTGACGCTTGTCGACCTTGCCGTTGACGAACGTGATCTTGTAGACCGCCTTGCGCTCACCGGCCTCACCGGCGCGCACGGTCTCGGTGTCGCCCTCGTACAGCGAGGCGTCGCTGCGCTCGATCGTGTCGTAGGCGATGGCCTCGCGCAGACGCTTGGTCACCTTGCGCACGTCGGTGAAGACGATGCGGTCGCCGTCCTCGAGCGTCGCGCCGAGACCCGGCTTCACGCGGTCGTGCTTGCCGACCTCGACGCCGAGCTCCTCGAGCGCCTGCCGCACGGTCAGCGCGGTGACGGTCTTGTCCTTGGCCTTCTTGCCACCGATGCGGACCGTGAGCTCCTTCGGCGTCACGACCCGCAGGTCCATGCCGGAGCGGCTGATCGCGGCGCCACGGCTGACCGACAGGTCGGCGTTGTGGAAGCCCAGCCCGATCTGGTCGAGCGCGGAGGAGACGTCGGTGGCGGTGACCCAGTAGCGCCGGTCCTCGCCGTCGACGCTCACGTCGAGCGGACGGGCGAACTTGACGGCGATCGCGGTCCCGTCGGTCACCTTCGAGTCGAGCGA
>NZ_DASWVI010000153.1:0-4046 GCF_036401255.1 Nocardioides sp.
GACATCCACATCGAGCCCACCGAGCGCGACATGCGGGTCCGCTACCGCATCGACGGCGTGCTCCACGACGCCCACCGATCGCCGAAGAACATCCAGAACGGCGTGATCTCGCGGCTCAAGATCATGGCCGACATGAACATCGCCGAGCGGCGCGTGCCGCAGGACGGCCGGATGTCGGTGACGCACGAGGGCCGCCGGGTGGACCTCCGGATCGCGACCCTGCCGACCGTGTGGGGGGAGAAGGTCGTCGCCCGGATCCTCGACACCTCCCACACCCAGCTGGGGCTGGACGACCTCGGGTTCAGCAACGAGAACTACGAGCGCTACCAGGCGGCGTACACCAAGCCCTACGGGATGATCCTCGCGACCGGCCCGACCGGATCGGGCAAGTCCACCACGCTGTACGCGACGCTGAACCTGCTCAACCGGCCCGACGTCAACGTCATCACGGTCGAGGACCCGGTCGAGTACCGGATGCTCGGGATCAACCAGGTCCAGACGAACGCCAAGGCCGGGCTGACGTTCGCCTCGGCGCTGCGGTCGATCCTGCGGGCCGACCCCGACATCGTCCTGATCGGCGAGATCCGCGACCACGAGACCGCCCAGATCGCCGTCGAGGCCGCCCTGACCGGCCACCTCGTGCTCTCGACGCTCCACACCAACGACGCGCCGTCGGCCGTCACCCGCCTGATCGAGATGGGCATCGAGCCCTTCCTGGTCGGCTCGGCCCTCGACGCCGTCCTCGCGCAGCGGCTGTGCCGGTCGCTGTGCGAGCGCTGCAAGCAGCCCTACCACCCGGAGCCCGCCGAGCTCGTGCGCATCGGGTTCCCGTGGGCGGAGGGCGAGGAGGTCCCGGTGCTGCACCGCCCCACCGGCTGCTCGGCGTGCTCGCAGACGGGCTACCGCGGGCGGATGGCGCTGCACGAGGTGATGAGCGTGACCGAGGACGTCTCCCGCCTGGCGGTGGCGCGCGCCTCCACCGACGAGATCGCGCGCGTGGCACGCGAGCAGGGCATGACCACGCTCAAGTCGGACGGCTGGCAGAAGGTCCTGCAGGGCCGCACCTCGATCGAGGAGGTGCTGCGGGTCGTCGCGTGACGGCGTACCCCGGCGTCACTCCTGGCCCTATTCCGCGGGGATCACCGACAGGGCCGCGGCCGGGTTGTCCCGGTAGCGCACGATCAGCTCGCCGGTGGCCTCGTCGATGCGCTCGTGGAGGGCACGGCGGTACGCCGTCAGCTGCCGCTCGGCGTCGGTGAGCCGCTCGACGGCCTCGGCCATCTCGTCGGGGTCGTGCGGGTCGACCTCGGTGCCCCACATCTCGCTGAGCTCGGGCAGCTCCGGCAGCGGGTCGGCGGCGCGGATGCTCACCAGCGCACGCCGCGAGCCACCGGTGCCGGTGTCGCCCAGCACCCGGACCAGGTCGTCGAACGACAGCGGGTGATCGGCGGCCGAGCCGGCGGCGAGCAGGTCGAGCCGGGCGTGGACCAGGCGCCGCCAGTAGGAGACCCGGTCCTCCTCGGCCTCGAGCCGGTGCCGGTAGGCGCGCAGGCCCTCCAGGTCGAGCCCGGCGAGCTCCGCCGACGGCATCGCCTCGGTCACGGGCCGGCGCCGGGTCGCGCTCACCGGGGTGCCTCCGCGTCCACGAGGGCCGGGTCGACGCCGGCGCGCTTGAGCATCACCGTGAAGTCGTGGGTGTTGGAGCTGACGAGCTTGGCGTCCGCGACCGACACCGATCCGTCGAGCACCAGCCGGACCAGGTGCTGGTCGAAGGTCTGCATGCCGGAGTAGGCGCCGTCGGCCACGATGTCGGGGATCGTGTCGGTCCGGTCCGGGTCGGCGACCGCCTCGGCCAGCCGGGGTGTGTTGACCGCGACCTCCATCGCGACGACCCGGCCCTGCCCGTCGGCGCGCGGCACCAGCCGCTGGCACACGATGCCGCGCAGCGACGCGGCCAGGCCGAGGCGCACCTGCTTCTGCTCGTGCGGGGGGAAGAAGTCGATCACGCGGTTGACGGTCTCCTTGGCGTCGGTGGTGTGCAGCGTCGACATCACGAAGTGGCCGGTCTCGGCCGCCGACAGGGCGGCCCGGACGGTGTCGGGGTCGCGCATCTCGCCGATCAGGATCACGTCGGGGTCCTGGCGCATCGCGGCCCGCAGCGCGACCGACCAGTCCGCGGTGTCGGTGCCGAGCTCGCGCTGGTTGACGCTCGCGACCTTGTCGCGGTGGATCACCTCGATCGGGTCCTCGATCGTGAGGATGTGCACGGGCCGGGCCTCGTTGATCGCGTCGACCATCGCCGCCAGCGTCGTGGTCTTGCCGGAGCCCGTCGGGCCGGTGACCAGCACCAGGCCGCGCGGCTCGAGCGCCAGCCGGTGGATCACGTCGGGCAGGTCGAGGTCGGCGAGCGACCGCGGCTCGTCGCCGACCAGGCGCAGCACGCAGCCGACCGACCCGCGGGACCGGAAGGCGTTGACGCGGAACCGGCCGATCCCCGGCACCGCCAGTGCGTAGTCGGCCTCGTTGGTGGCCGCGAAGTGCTCGGCCACGTCGGGCGGCATCGTCTCGCGCACCAGCGCCTCGACGTCCGCGGCGGTGAGCGGGTCGACCTGCAGGGGGACCAGCGACCCCGAGATCCGGATCCGCGGCGGGCTCCCGACCTTCACGTGCAGGTCGGAGCCGCGGTTGACCACGACGGCCTGCAGGAAGGGGGCGATGCGCAACGACGTCGCGGACGCCTCCGGAGAGCTGCTCACGGGCCTTGTGTACCACGCCCGGCCGGGTCCCATGCCGATACCGGCCCCGGGCGCCCGGCCCCACGACGATCCGTCGAGGAAATCGCCCCGGGAGCGTCAAGTCGGGGCGGGGACCTGCCGATGAGCATGGTGACGCACTGTGCCCACCTGCCCCCGCTCGGGCCGTCTTTCTCGAGGAACCCATGTCACGCACCCTGGTCGGCCTGGACATCGGCAGCTCCGGTGTCCGCGCCGCCGAGTTCGTCTCCGGCCGCCGGCGTCCCACCCTGCGTCGCTTCGCCCAGGTGCCGCTGCCGACCGGCGTGGTGCGCGCGGGCGCCGTCGTGGACGCCGAGGCGCTCACCGACGCCCTCAAGACCCTGTGGTCGACGGGGAAGTTCGGGTCGCGCAACGTCGCGCTCGGCGTCGCGAACGCCGGGGTGCTGGTGCGCCAGATGGACCTCGACTGGATGCCGCCGGCGGACTTCCGCAAGGCGCTGCGCTACCAGGTCCAAGACGTGCTGCCGTTCTCCGTCGACGAGGCCAACCTGGACTACCACCTGCTCGACGAGCTCGACGTCACCGCCGAGGACGGCGGCACCCGCCGGGTCGCGCGGATCCTGCTCGTCGCGGCCTCGCGCGGCATGGTCGACGCGTACGTCGAGGCCGTGCGGCGCGCCGGCCTGCGGACCCGGGTGGTCGACCTGCTTCCGTTCGCGCTGCTGCGGGCGCGCACCCCGATGCTGGCCGCCGGATCGGACACCACCGAGGCGATCGTCGACGTGGGCGCCGACGTGGTGTCGGTCGTGGTGCACACCGGCGGGGTGCCGCGCTACGTGCGGATGATCCCCGGCGTCGGCGGCGACTCCGTCACCGAGGCCGTGCGGGCCCGCTACTCCTGGAGCTGGGAGGACGCCGAGCGGACCAAGGTGTACGTCGGGCTCCCCGGCCACGCGCACCTCGACCACAGCCAGCTGACCAGCCTCAGCCCGCGCACCGACGGGCTCGACCACGCCGCCCAGCAGGTCGTCGAGGTCGCCGCCCGCGGCCTGGCGGACGAGATCAGCACCACGTTGGAGTTCTTCCGTGACTCGGCAACCCCCGACGCCGAGGTCGCGGACCGGGTCGGTGCCGCGGTCGGCAGGGTCCTCCTGACCGGCTCCGGTGCCGAGCTCGGTGGCTTCGCCGAGCTGCTCGCGGGGCGCCTCGGCGTACCCGTCGAGCGGCTCGACGTGCTCGGCCACGTCCGGGCGCCCGGCCGGCTGCGGCTCGCCGACGCCGACGTCCCGGCCCTGGCGGTGCCCGCCGGGC
>NZ_DASWVI010000154.1:0-2573 GCF_036401255.1 Nocardioides sp.
CGACACGCTCGGCGCGGCGTACCAGGAGATCGAGGCGCTGCTGCTGAACCTCCACGGGGTCGCCGAGAGCGACGCCGACTTCAGCATCTCCACCCAGGACTCGCTGGTCGAGACCGCGAACTCCACCAACCGCACCCTCACGGTGCTGCTCGGCGGGATCGCGGCGATCTCGCTGCTGGTCGGCGGCATCGGCGTCATGAACATCATGCTGGTCTCGGTCACCGAGCGGATCCGGGAGATCGGCCTCCGCAAGGCGCTGGGCGCCACACCTCGAGTGATCCGGCGCCAGTTCCTGGTCGAGGCGTCCGTGCTCGGCCTCGCCGGCGGCGTCCTCGGTGTCGCGATCGGGATCATCGGCGCGCAGGTGCTGCCCGGGCTGATCGACCAGCCCGTCGCGGTCTCCGCGGTCGCCACCGTCGGCGCGATCGGCACCGCCCTGGCCCTCGGCATCGGCTTCGGGGTCTACCCCGCCAGTCGCGCCGCCCGGCTCACCCCCATCGACGCCCTGCGCAGCGAATGAGCAAGCCGCGAACGACACCTCGAAAGGTCGCCACCATGAACTCTGCTCCGACCTCGACCCGCGCCACTCTCATCGTCGCCTCCTTGGCGCTGCTGATCGCGACGCTGACGGCCTGCGGCGGGGACGACGCATCCGCGACCGACGACGCCGGCGCCACGAGCGGGCAGCCCGGAGCGCTGCAGAGCGCCGGCCCCGGCGACATGCCCGGCGCCTCCGGCGAGATCGCCGCGATCAGCGGCAAGACCATGCAGGTGCAGAGCGCGGGCTCCGGCCAGTTCGCCGTCACCTGGACCGCGAAGACCACGTTCAGCGATCAGGTGGAAGCCGCGCTGGCCGACGTCACCGTCGGCTCGTGCGTGATGGTGGAGTCCGACGCGGAGACCGACGCCGCGACCGACGACACCGAGCCGGTTGCGGCGACCGCGGTGCGGATCACCGAGGCCACCGACGACGGCTGCGGCGGGTTCGGCGGCGGCCCGCAGCAGGGCAGCGCGGGCGAGCGTCCCGAGGGTGCGCCCAGCGACCTGCCCAGCGACCTGCCCACAGACGCGCGGGTCCGCATGGGCGGCACGGTCGGCGAGGTGGTCGCGGTCGCGGCGGACGGGTTCACGGTGTCGGCGACCAGGCCCGGCGAGGAGGAGGCCACCTCGGTCGAGGTGGCCGTCGACAGGGCCACGACGTACACGCGGATGGCCGACTCTGACGCCTCGGCGCTGAAGGTGGGCCGGTGCGCCACCGCCACCGGCGACACGGACTCGACCGGCGCCGTCACCGCCGACCGGATCAGCGTGACCGACCCCGTCGACGGCGAGTGCGGGCTGCGGGTCTTCTCCTCGCGGCCGGGCGCGGACCAGTGACCGGCCTGATGAGCGGGACACGGGGGCGTCGCTTGCGGCGGGGCCTGGCCGCCGTCGCGGTCCTCGGCCTGGTGGGTGGCGGGTACGCCGCGTACGCGGCGAGTGGCGCGGAGGCGGCGTACCGCACGGCGGTGGCGGAGGTCGGCGACGTCGAGCAGACGCTCGCCCTCTCCGGCACCCTCACCCCATCGGGCACGGCGGACCTGCAGGCGGGCACGGACGGCACGATCGCCGCGGTGCCGGTCGAGGTCGGCGAGCGGGTCCGCGCCGGGCAGGTCGTCGCGCGGCTGGACCGGACCGCGCTGCGCACGGCCGTCGACCGGGCCCGCGCCGACCTGGCCGCGGCGCGGGCGCAGCTGGAGGCCGACGAGGACGCCCAGGCCGAGACCGTGAGCGACGCGTCGTCCGCCCAGGGGGACTCCTCGGGGTCCTCGGGCCCGTCGGGCAGCTCGGGCCAGTCCAGTCCGTCCGCGTCGCCGAGCGCCGAGCCGTCCAGCGACCCGAGCAGCGACCCCGGGGACACACCCGACCCGCTCGCCGCGCTCGCCGCCCAGCAGCAGGCGGTCGAGGCAGCCCAGTCCACGGCGTCGGCGGCGCTCGCGGACGCCCGGGTCGCGTTGACCGCGCAGACCGAGGCGTGCGCGGACGCCTACGAGCCCGCACCGACCGACCCGAGCGGCGACCCGAGTGACGACCCCAGCAGCGACCCGACTCCCGAGCCCACGCCTGCCGACGACGCCTGCGCGACCGCGCTCGCCGCCGTCCAGACGGCGCAGCAGGACGTCGCGACCGCTCAGGACGCCCTCCAGGCGGCGCTCGAGGACCTCACCGCCACGCTGAGCGCGGCGATCGCGGCGCTGGGTTCCTCGAGCGGCGACCAGACCGGCGACCAGCCGACCCCGCAGACCCCGCAGACCCCGCAGACCCAGGCACCGCAGACCCAGGCCCCGCAGGCGCAGACGCCGTCGAGCGACGACACCTCGGCGGCCGGCAGCCCCACGGTCACCGTGACGGCGGCGACGCTGGCCCGTGACCAGGCGGCGATCGACCAGGCGCGCGCCGACGTGGTCAGCGCGGTGCAGTCACTGCGTGCGGCGACCGTCCGCGCGCCCCATGCCGGCCGGGTCGCGTCGGTGGCCGTGTCGACCGGCGACTCGGTCAGCGCCGGCGACGCGGTCGCGACGGTCGTCGCGCCC
>NZ_DASWVI010000155.1:0-12507 GCF_036401255.1 Nocardioides sp.
GGTGCGGCACCTGCCCGAGGTCGCGCGGCGCGGTGCGAGGACCCTGACCGAGGTCGGCTGAAGCGCGGGTAGGCAGCACGTAGGGCGTCTGGCACGATTCAGTAGACAGGCGTGGCGGCCCCACTGTGATCTGACGGTGTCGAGCCCCAGCCGGTCACCTGGCCCAAGTAGGCTCGTCGCGAGACGAGACGCAGGAGAAACAGGGAGCGCAAGTGGCGGTCATCGAGCAGGTAGGCGCACGCGAGATCCTGGACTCGCGGGGCAACCCCACCGTCGAGGTCGAGGTGGGCCTGGACGACGGCACAGTCGGGCGCGCCGCGGTGCCGTCCGGCGCCTCCACCGGTGCGTTCGAGGCGATCGAGCTGCGCGACGGCGACAAGGGCCGGTACCTCGGCAAGGGCGTCGAGAAGGCGGTCAGCAACGTCGAGGACAAGATCGCCGATGAGCTGCTCGGCTACGAGGCCAGCGAGCAGCGCCTGATCGACGAGAAGATGCTCGACATCGACGGCACCGCCGACAAGTCCGAGCTGGGCGCCAACGCCATCCTCGGCGTCTCGCTCGCCGTCGCCAAGGCCGCCGCGCTCTCCGCCGAGCTGCCGCTGTTCCGCTACGTCGGCGGACCGAACGCGCACGTGCTGCCCGTGCCGATGATGAACATCCTCAACGGTGGCGCGCACGCCGACTCGAACGTCGACGTGCAGGAATTCATGATCGCCCCGATCGGGGCGCCGTCGTTCCGCGAGGCGCTGCGCTCGGGGGCCGAGGTCTACCACGCGCTCAAGTCCGTGCTGAAGAAGAAGGGCCTGGCGACCGGCCTGGGCGACGAGGGCGGCTTCGCGCCGAGCCTGCCGACCAACGCGGCCGCGCTGGACCTGATCGCCGAGGCCGTGCAGGCCGCCGGCTTCAGCCTGGGCACCGACATCGTGCTGGCCATGGACGTCGCGGCGACCGAGTTCCACAAGGACGGCGCGTACGTCTTCGAGGGCTCGCCGAAGTCGACCGACGAGATGATCAACTACTACGCCAAGCTCGCCGAGACGTACCCGATCGTCTCCATCGAGGACCCGCTCGACGAGGAGGACTGGGCCGGCTGGACCGCGCTCACCGCCCAGATCGGCGGCAAGGTGCAGATCGTCGGTGACGACCTGTTCGTCACCAACCCGACCCGGATCGGCCGCGGCATCGCCGAGGGCGCGGCGAACGCCGTCCTCGTCAAGGTCAACCAGATCGGCTCGCTGACCGAGACCCTCGACTCCGTCGACCTGGCGCACCGCAACGGCTACCGGTGCATGATGAGCCACCGCTCCGGCGAGACCGAGGACACCACGATCGCGGACCTCGCCGTCGCGACGAACTGCGGCCAGATCAAGACCGGCGCCCCGGCGCGGTCCGAGCGGGTCGCGAAGTACAACCAGCTGCTCCGGATCGAGGACGAGCTCGGAGATGCCGCGCGCTACTCCGGCGCGTCGGCGTTCCCCCGGTACGCCGGCTGAGCGAACCTAGGACGTATGCCGTCCGAGAGTCGTCGTACGCCGCCGCGCGCGCCGCGCCCCCGGGGGCGGTCGGGACCACGCAAGGTCTCGACCGTCGCCCGCCCGGGCCGGACCGCGCCGGCGGCGTCGGCGTCTCCGGGCCACCCGTCGCCCGCCTCGTCGGCCGCGTCGGCCGCGTCCGCCGCGTCGTCGGCTTCGCGGCCGACCCGGCGCCGGCCCCGGTTGACCGGCCGCGCCGCGATCCTCGTGCTGGTGCTCGCGGTGCTGACGGTCTCCTACGCCTCCTCGTTGCGCGCCTACCTGCAGCAGCGTGACCAGATCGGCGACCTGAAGAGCCAGATCGCGCTGCGCCAGGCCAACATCGACGACCTGGAGCGGGAGAAGCGGCGCTGGGAGGACCCGGCGTACGTCCGCCAGCAGGCCCGCGAGCTCAACTTCGTGATGCCCGGCGAGACGACGTACGTCGTGCTCGACGAGCACGGCGACCCGCTGGAGAGCGACACCTCCCTCACCGACCCCTCGACGGTCGCGCCCAAGGCCCCGAAGGCCTGGTGGTCCGACGCCTGGGAGTCGGTGCGGCTGGCCGGCAACCCGCCCGCCCCGGATCCCGAGCCCTCGACGAAGATCAACGGCACCGACTGACCGACCCGGTGGTTGAGGTGCGAGCGAAGCGAGCCTCGAAACCACCTGCTGGAACAATGGCCGCGTGATCGACCCACAGGACGTCGCCGCCGTCGAGGCCCAGCTGGGCCGGGAGCCCCGGGCCATCCACGAGGTCGGCCACCGCTGCCCGTGCGGCAACCCCGACGTCGTCACCACCGAGCCGCGGCTGCCCAACGGCACGCCGTTCCCGACGACGTTCTACCTGACCTGCCCCCGCGCGGCGTCGCGGATCGGCACGCTCGAGGGCTCCGGCCTGATGAAGCAGATGCAGGACCGGCTCGCCGAGGACCCCGAGCTGGCCGCGGCGTACCGCCTGGCCCACGAGCGCTACCTCGAGGCGCGGGCCGCCCTGGGCGCGGTGCCGGAGATCGAGGGCATCTCGGCCGGCGGGATGCCCGACCGGGTCAAGTGCCTGCACGTGCTCGCCGGCCAGGCGCTCGCTCAGGGCCGGGGCGTGAACCCGCTGGGCGACGAGGTGCTCGACCTGCTCGGACCGTGGTGGGAGGCCGGGCCCTGTGTGGAGGTGACCTCCGGTGGTTGAGGAGGTTGCGCTGCAACCGTCTCGAAACCCGGTCGCCGCGATCGACTGCGGCACGAACACGATCAAGCTCCTGATCGGCGCGCTTCCCGACGTCGCCGTCCGCGAGATGCGGATCGTCCGGCTCGGCCAGGACCTCGATCGCACCGGCCGGATCGCCGACGAGGCGCTGGAGCGGTCGTTCGCCGCGATCGACGAGTACGCCGAGCTGGTCCGCGCCCACGACGTGCCACCCGAGCGGGTGCGGTTCGTCGCGACGTCCGCGACCCGGGACGCCGCCAACGCCGAGGCGTTCGTGTCCGGCGTGCGCGCGCGGCTCGGGGTCGAGCCCGAGGTCGTCACCGGCGCGGAGGAGGCGGCCCTCGCGTTCGGCGGCGCCGTGCGCAACCTCCGGGTCCCGGCGCCCGCCCCGGTGCTGGTCGTCGACATCGGCGGCGGCTCCACCGAGCTGATCCTCGGCAGGTCGGACCCCGAGCAGGCGCACTCGATGGACATCGGCTCGGTGCGGCTGCACGAGCGGCACCTCGCCAGCGACCCCCCGACGCCCGACCAGGTCGCGGCCTGCCTCGCGGACGTGGACGCCCACCTCGACGCCTGCCCGGTGGACGTGGCCGCCGCGGCGAGCGTCGTCGGCGTGGCCGGCACGGTCACCACGGTGGCGGCCGCGGTGCTGGACCTGCCGGCGTACGACCGCGAGGTGCTCGACCAGTCGGTGCTCGCCGTGGCCGACGTGCACGCGGCGGTCGACCGGCTCGTCGCGATGACCCACGACGAGCGGCGGACGCTCGGCTTCATGCACCCGGGGCGCGCCGACGTCATCGACGCCGGTGCGCTGATCCTCTCGGCCGTCCTGCGCCGCGCCCGCGTCGAGACCCTGGTGGTCTCCGAGTCCGACATCCTCGACGGGATCGCCTGGTCCATCGGCCGCTGAGACGCCCGGGCGGGGAGTGTTTCCCGACCCCCGGTGGTGGGCACCGGGCCACCATGAGCGATCCACGGACGACGACCGACGAGCCGATCGGCGCGCTCGTGCACCGGCTGTCCGAGCAGATCCCGGAGCTGGTGCGCAGCGAGCTGCGCCTCGCGCAGGCCGAGCTCACCGAGAAGGGCAGACGGGCCGGGCTCGGCATCGGCATGTTCAGCCTGGCCGGGCTGCTGGCGTTCTTCGGGACGGCGACCCTGATCACCACCGCGGTCGTCGCCCTCGACCTGGTGCTGCCGCTGTGGGCGGCCTGCCTGATCGTCGCCGGCGTGCTCCTGCTCGGGGCGCTCGGCGCCGCGCTGGGCGGCCGCAGCGAGATCCAGCAGGCGACCCCGCCGACGCCCGAGGTCACGATCGCGAACGTCAAGCAGGACGTCTCCGCACTGAAGGGGGAGCACCCGTGAGCACCAACGGCACCACCCCGCAGCAGCTCGAGTCCGACATCGAGCGCCAGCGCGAGGAGCTCGCGGCCACCGTGAACCAGCTCCAGGCGAAGGTCGACGTCAAGGCGCGCACCCAGCACAAGGCGGCCGAGCTCAAGGCCGACATCAAGGACCGCGCGACGACCGCGACCGGCAAGCCGCGCCCCGACCTCACCGTGGCCGCCGTGGCGGCGCTCGCCCTCGTCGTCGGCCTCGTGGCCTGGCGCCGCCGGCGCTGAGCCGACACCCACCCCCGCACCCCAGGAGGACCCATGAAGAAGCTCACCCTGCTCGCCGGCGTCGCCCTCGGCTACGTCCTCGGCTCCCGCGCGGGCCGCGAGCGCTACGAGCAGATCAAGGCCGGCGCCAACCGGGTCGCCCACAACCCCAAGGTCCAGGCGGCCGCGGGCCGGGCCCAGGAGACCGTCGCCCAGCAGGCGGCCACGGCCGCCGACGTCGCGAAGGAGAAGGTCTCCGACGCCGCCTCCACCGCGGCCGACAAGGTACGCCGGGAGAGCTCGGTCCAGCCCGCACCCTGAGCCCACCCGGGACACGGGCGCGGGTGCGGGAGGATGGCCGGGTGACCCCGGCGGCGCGCAGACGCCGGTCGCCACGACGGCGGCGGGCGTACGCCGGCTCGCCCGGTCGGTCGATCTGGCCGAACTGGACGCTCGGGTGTCGGTCTGCCGGGCCTGCCCGCGGCTGGTCCGCTGGCGCGAGGACGTGGCGCTGGCCAAGCGCGCGTCGTTCGCCACCGAGCCCTACTGGGGCCGGCCGGTCCCGGGCTGGGGCGCGACCGATCCGAGCGTGCTGATCGTCGGCCTCGCGCCGGCCGCCAACGGCGCCAACCGCACGGGCCGGATCTTCACCGGTGACCGCAGCGGGGACTGGCTGTTCGCGAGCCTGCACCGCGTCGGGCTGGCCACCCAGGGCACCAGCGTCCACGCGGCCGACGGGCTCGAGCTCATCGGCACCCGGATGATCGCGACGGTCCGCTGCGCGCCGCCGCAGAACAAGCCCAGCGTCACCGAGCGCGACACCTGTGCGCCGTGGCTGCACGCCGAGCTCGCTCTCGTCCTCGACACCGTCGAGGTCGTCGTCGCGCTGGGCGGCTTCGGCTGGGACGCGACGATCCGCTCGTTCGCCGGGCTCGGCTGGGAGGCGGCGCGCCCGCGGCCCCGCTTCGGGCACGGTGTCGAGGCGCACCTGGTCGGCCCCGACCGTGAGGTGACGCTCCTGGGCTGCTACCACCCCAGCCAGCAGAACACGTTCACCGGCCGACTCACCGAGCCGATGCTGGACGACGTCCTGCGCCGCGCGGCCGTCCTTGGGAGGATCGGGGACTAGTCGCCTCGACGCCCCCGTATCCCAACCGGCAGAGGAAGCCGCCTTAAAAGCGGCGCAGTCTGGGTTCGAGTCCCAGCGGGGGCACCGCACCGGCCGACACGCATCCGGCAGGACCTTGAGCGCGCGGGCGCAGACCCGGGTACGGTCACTGCCATGAAGGATGGCGGGCTCGGGACCGGTCTCGGGGCGTGCGAGGCGGCATGACGGATCGGTCCAGGCGACGCCGGGCGGCCGCGCGCGTTGCCGAGGAGCTGACGACGCTCGGCTGTGCCGCGGTCCTCGGGTTCGCCACCTATGCGTGGCAGCGCCGCCGGGCGACCACGCACGAGGCCGATGCGTTGGTGGCCGCGGAGCGGGCCCTCGCCGAGACCGGTGAGCGCTACCGATCGCTGTTCGACTACCACCCCCACGCGGTGTTCTCGCTCACGCTGGACGGCCGGTTCGAGGCCGCCAACCCGGCCTCGGAGCGGTTGGCCGGGCACACCGTGGCGGAGCTGCAGGAGATGACGTTCCCCGAGGTGCTCGTGGCCGAGGACCTCGAGCCCGCCTCGGTGGCCTTCCTCAAGGTGCTGCAGCGCGAGCCCCAGGTCCTCGAGGTCGGGGTCCGGCACCGGGACGGACGCGTCGTCGACGTGACGGTCACCGCCGTGCCGATCGTCGTGGGCGGCGAGGTGGTCGGCGTCTACGGCATCGCGGAGGACATCACGGCGCGCAACCGCCTCCAGCGCGACCTCGAGAGCGCCACCCGGGCCGCCGAGCAGGCCAACCAGGCCAAGTCGGTGTTCCTGGCGAACATGAGCCACGAGATCCGCACCCCGCTGACCAGTGTGCTCGCGGCGTGCGAGCTGCTCGCCGACAGCGGCCTGGACACCCAGCAGGAGCGACTCACCGACATCATGGGCCGCTCCGGCGCGCGACTGCTCCGGCTCGTCGACGACGTCCTCGACTTCTCCCGGGTCGAGGCCGGACTGGCCACCGTGGACCGCACCGACTTCGACCCGCGCACGCTGATCGAGGACGTGGTCGCGCCCGCGCGGGAGGCCGCCGCGGACAAGGGGCTGACGTTCGGCTGCCTGGTCGACGAGGGCCTGCCCAAACGCCTGCACGGCGACGCCGACCGGATCGCCCAGGTGCTCTCCAACCTGCTCGACAACGCGGTGAAGTTCACCGAGGACGGGTTCGTCCGGGTCTCCGCGCGTGCCGAGCCGACCGACGGCCGCCAGGTCGACCTGCGGCTGCTGGTCGCCGACTCCGGCATCGGGATGACGACCGACGACACCGAGCGGGTCTTCGAGACCTTCCGGCAGGCCGACCCCTCGATCACCAGGAAGTACGGCGGCACCGGCCTCGGGCTGGCGATCACCAAGCAGCTCGTCGAGCTGATGGACGGCTCGGTGGATGTCACCAGCATCCCGGGCGGCGGCACCACGTTCGCGGTGCACCTGCCGCTCGCCGTCGCCGGCTGAACCGGCACCTCCCACGCCGTCCGTCGTTGGTGGGGCGTGCGCAGACTCCTCCTCGCGGTGCTCCTCGCCGCGGTCCTCGTCCTCACGACCGCGCCGTTCGCGAGCGCCGACCCGCCGCAGCTGCGACGGGAGGGCCGCTGGCTGGTCGACCCGCAGGGCCGGGTCGTGATCGTGCACGGGTTCAACCTCGTCTACAAGCGCGAGCCCTACGCGCCGCCCGCGGCCGCCGCGGGCTTCACCGCCCGCGACGCGAGGTGGCTGGCCCGCCACGGCTTCAACGGCGCGCGGGTCGGGGCCCTGTGGGCCGGACTCACCCCGGACGCGCCGGGCGAGGCGGACCCGGCGTACCTCATCCGGGTGCAGCGCGTGCTCGACCTGCTGGCCCGGCGCAGGCTCTGGATGCAGCTCGACATGCACCAGGACCAGTGGCACGAGACGTACGGCGGGGAGGGCGTCCCGGACTGGGCCGTGCACCGGCCCGCGCCGTGGTCGGCGGCGCCACCGGTGGTCGCGCCGTTCCCGACCGGCTACTGGACGCCCGAGGTGTCCACGGTCTTCGACAACTTCTGGGCGGGCGCCGACGGGCTGCTCGACGACTGGGCAGACACGTGGCGGATCGCGGCCCGGGCCTGGCGCGGCCAGGCGTACCTGATGGGCTACGACCTGCTCAACGAGCCGTGGATGGGCCTGGAGTGGCCGACCTGCCTCGCCACCGGCTGCGCGGACTCCTACGCGGCCGAGCTGCAGCCTGCGATGGAGCGCGGCCTCGCCGCGATCCGCGAGGTCGACCCCGAGAACGTCGTGTGGTGGGAGCCGCAGCAGTTCGCCGGGGGCCAGCCGCTCGACACGTTCTTCACCGCGGTCGCCGGCGAGCGGCAGCTGGGGTTCTCGTGGCACAACTACTGTCCCGACGTGTTCCTCGAGTCGCAGGGCGTCCCGGGCGGCGACGTCGAGAACTGCTGGGACTTCGCCCGCGGCCGGCAGGAGCACGCGCTCGATCAGGCGCGGACCATGCGCGCCGTACCCCTCATGTCCGAGTGGGGTGCCACCGACAACGTCCGGGCGATCGAGATCGACGCGGCGGCCGCCGACGAGCGGCTGATGGGCTGGACGCACTGGGCCTACAAGCGCTGGGACGACCCGACGACCGCGGACACCGCGCAGGGCCTGTTCCGTGACGACGCCGACCTCCGCTCGGTCAAGCGCGCCAAGGCGCGGGTGCTCGTGCGCACCTACGCGCAGGCCACCGCGGGCACGCCGCTGGCGATGTCGTTCGACCCGGCCGACGGCGCGTTCCGGTTCCGCTACCGGCCCGACCCGGCGATCACCGCGCCGACGCGCATCTTCGTCAGCCCGCTGCACTACCCCGACGGCTGGCGGGTGCGCGTCGACCAGGGGCGCGTGGTGTCCCGGACGCAGCGGCAGCTGCTGGTCGCGGCCCGCCCGGGCGCCGACGTCGTCACGGTCCGGATCGCCCGCGCCTGACCCCCGCCGGCCGGGAACCTTTCGGGCCGCGGCAGCGTTCAACCCGGTGAGCCTGCCTAGACTGGGCTCGTTCAGGTGACCCGTCAGAGCGACGCCACCCACGGCCTCGAGGAGAGACCATGCAGAGCAACAACCCTGTGTTCCGCCGGTCGGAGGAGTTCCACGCCTCCGGCTCCAACGCCTACGGCAACCAGACGTACGCCGGCAACGGCTCGGCGTACCAGGGCTACGGACAGACCGGCTACACCGACCCCGCGACCTGGGGCACCGGTACGCCCGGCCAGCCGGGCACGAGCCCCGCCGTCGACCACGGTCCGATGACGATCGACTCCGTGGTGCAGAAGACGGCCGTCTCGCTGGGCCTCGTGATCGTCGCCGCGCTCGCCACCTGGGTGATGACGCCCGACATCGAGAACGGCGAGGTGAGCGGCAGCCTGGTGGCCGCCGTCACGCTCGGCTCGCTCGGCGCGTTCGCGCTCTCGATGGTCAACTCGTTCAAGCGGGTGATCAGCCCGGCGCTCGTGATGGCGTTCGCGGTGCTCGAGGGCGTCGCGCTCGGTGGCCTGAGCAAGATCTTCGACGTGCAGTTCGGTGACGGTGTGGTCTCCGGCGCCGTGATCGGCACGTTCGCCGCGTTCGCGGGCACGCTCGCGGCGTACAAGGTCTTCGACATCAAGGTCGGCAACAAGTTCCGCATGTTCGTGATGGCCGCCGTGTTCGGCATGATCGGCCTGAGCCTCATGGAGCTCGTGCTGAGCATGTTCAACGCCGACATCGGCCTCTTCGGCTTCGGCACGCTCGGCATGCTGACCGCCATCGCCGGCCTCGCACTCGGTGTGTTCATGCTGGTCCTCGACTTCGACTTCGTCGAGCAGGGCATCGCCAACCGGCTCCCCGAGCGGGAGTCGTGGCGCGCGGCCTTCGCGATGACCGTCAGCCTGGTCTGGATCTACACCAACCTGCTGCGCCTGCTGGCGATCTTCAGCGACAACTGAGCTGCCCTGATCCGAGCTTGCGAGGATCAGGACACAGCAGCCAGGTCGAGTAGCCCCGCGACCGACGAAGGAGGTCGCGACGGGCGTATCGAGACCGTGACGGTACGGCGTATCGGGACCTCCCGCGTGGGGGTTTCGTGCGACGGAGGGCCCTGGGGCGTTCCCGGGGCCCTTTGGCGTGTCGTGCGGGTTTCCCCGGTCGGCCGGTGAAACCCGCACGACACGCCGTGGGAGATCGGCGTGTCGTGCGGGTTTCGGCTGCCAAGTGGTGCCAGGGGGACGGGTGGGGCTCGGCCTCGGCCGCTCTCTCGGAGCCTCTGCGGCGACTCAGCCCTGGCCGTCCAGCCACGCCAGCACGGCCAGCACCCGGCGGTTGTCGTCGGGCGCTGGCGGCAGGTCCAGCTTGGTGAAGATCGCGTTGGTGTGCTTGCCGACGGCCTTCTCGCTGACGAACAGGCGCGCGGCGATCGCGGCGTTCGAGCGACCCTCGGCCATCAGGGTCAGCACCTCGCGCTCGCGCGGGGTGAGCCGCTCCAGCGGCTGCTCGCGGCCGGCACCGCTGACCAGGCCCGCGACCACCTCCGGGTCGAGGACCGTGCCGCCGGAGGCGACCTGGCGGACCGCGGCCACGAAGCCGTCCACGTCCGCGACCCGGTCCTTGAGCAGGTAGCCGACCGCGCCCTCGCCGCTGGCGAGCAGCTCGCGCGCGTACAGGGGCTCGACGTACTGGCTGAGCACCAGCACCGGGAAGCCCGGCCGGGCCCGCCGCGCCGCGACGGCGGCGACCAGGCCCTCGGTGGTGTGCGAGGGCGGCATGCGTACGTCGACCACCGCCACGTCCACGTCCGGGGAGGCCAGCGCGCGGGTCAGGGACGGCGCGTTGTCGACCGCGGCCACCACGACCATGCCGCTGGCCTCGAGGATGCGGGTCAGTCCGACCCGCAGCAGCGCCTGGTCCTCGGCGACCACCGCCCGCAGGCCTGCGCCTACTGGCTCGTCCGGCACGGCACCTCCAGGGTCACGATCGTCGGCCCGCCCGGCGGGCTGGCGACCTCCATCGTGCCGTCGAAGGCCGCGAGCCGGCGAGCGATGCCCGCCAACCCGCCGCGCTGGTCGTCGACGTGGGCGTCGGCGCCGCCCCGGCCGTCGTCACCGACCTCGAGGTGCAGCACGCCGTCGTCGTAGGAGCCCACCACCCAGGCGCGGCTGGCGCCGGAGTGCTTGACGGTGTTGGCGAGACACTCGGCGACCGCGAAGTACGCCGCCGACTCCACCGGCTCCGGGATGCCCCGCGGCAGGTCGACGGCCACGGTGACCGGGAGCGGGATGGGCAGCGCCAGCGCCTCGATGCCGCCGGCCAGGCCCCGGTCGGCCAGCGCGGGCGGGTGGATGCCCCGGACCACCGAGCGGAGGTCCTCCAGGGCGGAGACCGTGGTCTCGCGGGCCTCGCGCAGCAGCTCGGCGGCGGCCGCCGGGTCGGACTCGAGCAGCTTCTCCGCGAGTCCGACGTTCATGCCGACCGCCGCGATCCGGGCCTGGGCGCCGTCGTGCAGGTCGCGTTCGATTCGGCGCACCTCGGCGGCGGAGTGGTCGAGGGTCTCGGTGCGCGACGCGGCCACCTCGGCGACGCGGCGCTCGAGCCGCTGGACCCGGGAGTGGCCGAGGATGTTGCGCTCCGCGACCGCGCGGCCGCGGACCAGCCCCGGCGTCACCAACCACCACACCAGGAGCAGCGGGCCGTCGAGCAGGACGAGCATCCACCACCAGAAGCCGCCGTCGAACACGGCGCCGCCGAGATGGGTGATGGGCGCGGTCAACAGCCCCACTGGCAGCACCGACATCACGAACCCGCCCGTGGCCGAGAACCACAAGAACCCGACGTCGCGCCAGCGGGCCTTGTCGGTGAGCCACCGCACCGGCCGGGTGACGACGTTGGTGCCCGTGGTGTCGGCGTACGACGCGGTGACCTGCTCGCCCAGCAGGGCGCCGCTGACCCGGCGGTGGACCGCGGTGAGCGCCGCGGTCGCCGGGACGACGCCGAGCGCGAGCACGAACCCGGCCGCGACCAGTCCGAGCGGGATGCACAGGAGCGTGAGGATGCCCAGCGCCAGGGCCGGCGCCCCCAGGAGGGCGTAGGCGGCCGAGACCACGGTCAGCCGCAGCCGGTCGACGAGGGCGTCCCCGTCGACCGGCGTGGGCCGGAGCGACCCGATCCTGCGCAGCAGCATGGCGGACCAGTCTGTCACCGGATGGCCCCGGCCGGCACGTGTGCGCGCCGGACCGCGGACCGAGCCGCCAGCAGGGTCAGGGCCACGGCGGCCGCCATGACCAGGGGCGGCAGCCACAGCTGCCCGTCGGGCACGATGCCCTCGTGGCGGGCGACGCCGAACGGGATCACGGCGGCCAGCGAGGCCAGCGCACCGAGCACGACCCCGATCGCGGCCACGCCGCGGGCCTCGGCCAGCACCGACGCCTCGACCTGACCGGGGGTGGCGCCCAGCAGCCACAGCTGGTGCAGCTCCGCGCGGCGGTGGGCCACGACGGCGGCGAACGTGTTGACCACGACGACCGCCGCGAAGACCACCATCATCCCCACCACCACGTTGTTGAGCAGGTTGATCGTGCGGGCGTCCTCCTCGAACCCCGCCGGGCGGGTGCGGTCGTCGGTGCCGACGATCATGAACACGCTGATCCCCGAGGCCGTGAGCACGATGACGGGCGCCAGCACGCCGCTGAGGAGCCGGGCGCGGCGCCGCGAGTTGTACGACGCCAGGTACGCCGGCGCCCCGTGGCCCAGCACCGGCCGGGCGGGAGCCGACAGGACGCGCAGCAGCCAGGGGGACAGGCAGCCCAGGCCGACCGCGACCAGGATGCCGAGCTGCCCGGACGTCGCCATCGCGCTGTAGGGGTCGTCGTCGTGCGCCGTGACCGTGATCGTGACGACCGCCATCGAGGCGCTGTAGCCGAACAGCACGACCGCGGCGGCGATCCGCCACCACTGCAGCCGCCCGGTCCCCGGCCGGCCCTCGCTGGGGGTGATGCTGGCCGGGCCGCGGGTCGCGCGGCGGGCGGCGAAGCCGGCGCCGAGCAGGCTGACCAGCACGACCAGGGCTGCC
>NZ_DASWVI010000156.1:0-25445 GCF_036401255.1 Nocardioides sp.
GCGCGCCCGGAGCAGTGCGAGGAACGCCGGCGCCAGGGCCGTCGCGACCAGGCAGCCGACCGCACTGGCCGCGAGGGCGACGGCCGCGGACTCGCCGAGCACCATCAGCCGCACCTGCCGGGGCGTCGCGCCGACCAGCCGCAGCATCGCCAGCTCGCGCCGCCGGGCGGCGACCACGAACCCGAACGTGCTGGCCACGACGAACATCGCCATGAACAGCGCGACCGCCGACATGATCCCGAGCATCGAGGAGAGGTCGTCGAGCTGGGTGCGCTCGGCGGGCGTCACCCCGGCCCGGCCGGTCGCGTCCACCGCGCCGATCGTCGTGACGGCGAGCGCGATGAGGACGACCCCGCAGGCCAGCGCGACGAACGCGCCGGCGTACGGCTGCCAGGCCCGGCGCACGGTCTGCGCGCTGATCCGCAGCATCATCGCTCGAGCTCGCTCATCGTCTCGGCGATCCGGGTGGCGTCCGCACGGTCGAGGCGACCGACGACCATGCCGTCGGCGAGGAACAGCACGCTGTGCGCGTACGACGCCGCCAGCGGGTCGTGGGTCACCATCACGACCGTCTGCCCCCGGTCGTCCGCCGCGGACCGCATCAGCTCGAGGACCTGGCGCCCCGAGGCCCGGTCGAGCGCCCCGGTCGGCTCGTCGGCGAACAGCACCTCGGGCCGCGCGTAGAGGGCCCGGGCGATCGCGACCCGCTGCTGCTGGCCGCCCGACAGCTCGGGGGGCCGGCGCCGGGCCCGGTCCTCGAGCCCGACCTGGCGCAGCGCATCCATCACCCCGGCACGGTCGACCCGCGCGCCCGCGAGCCGGGCCGGCAGCGCGACGTTGTCGAAGGCGCTCAGCGCGTCGAGCAGGTTGTAGGCCTGGAAGACGAACGCCATCGACGTACGCCGCAACCGGGTCAGCGCGGTCTCCCCCAGCCGGCCCAGCGGCTGCCCGCCGATGGCGACCTGGCCGGTCGTGGGCCGGTCGAGTCCCGCGGCGACCTGCAGCAGCGTGGACTTGCCCGAGCCCGAGGGGCCCATCACCGCGGTGAAGCTGCCCCGGGCGAAGGTGTGGGTGATGCCGCGCAGGGCGTGCACGTCGCCGGCACGGGAGCGGTAGGTCCGGGTGACGCCGTCCAGCGCGACGGCCACCGGGTGGGCAGCGAGGGGTGGCGGGGTGGTCGTGGTGGTCATGGCTCCAGGCAACCGGCGATCGGTCTCCGCGTCGCTGGCCCGCACGCGACACCAGGGGTAGCGCGTGCGCTACCCCGCGGGGGCGCCGGCGGTCCTAGGGTCGGAGCATGAGCAGGACCCCGGACGCGTGGACCGCACTGCGCGCGAAGCCCTGGCGGTTCCTGGGCTCCGCGTGGCCGTGGCGGTCACTCGCCTACCTGCTCACCTCGGTGCCGCTCGGGCTGGTGGCACTCACGGTGCTGTTCTGCACGCTGTTGGTCGGTGCGCTCACGCTGGTCCTGGTCGTCGGCGTGCTGGTGCTGGCGAGCGTGCCGCTGCTGACCGGGCTGCTCGGTGCCGTCGAGCGGCGGCGCATCGCGCTGGTGGAGGGCCGGGCGGCGAGCGGCATGTCGCTGCGCGAGCGGCTCGCGGCCGGCCGGCGACTGCCGGTGTCGTGGGCCGAGGTCGGCTACGCGTTCCTGTTCGCCGCGCTGCTGTGGGTGGTCGACCTGCTGGTGCTGCTGTTCTGCCTGACCGTGCCCGTCACGCTGCTGCTCGCGCCGTGGCTGACGGAGGTCGACCGGATGCAGATCCTCGGGTGGCGGGTCGACCCCGGCATCGAGGCGTGGCTCGCGGTGCTCATCGGGGTGGTGGCGCTCGCGGTGTCGGCGTACGTCGTCGGCGTCGTGGCGGTCGCCCAGGCCGGGTTGGCGCGGCTGCTGCTCGACCCGCGCGAGGCCGAGCTCGCCGCCGCCGTGTCGGACCTGCGCCGCTCGCGGGTCGAGCTGGTCGACGCGTTCGAGATCGAGCGGCGGCGGATCGAGCGCGACCTGCACGACGGCGTCCAGCAACGGCTCGTCGCCCTGACGATGACGCTGGGCCGCGCCGAGCTGGACGTGCCGGAGGGCCCCGGCCTCGAGCTGGTCCGGGCCGCGCACCGGCAGGCCGAGGAGGCGCTCGACGACCTGCGCGGCACGGTGCGCGGCATCCACCCGCGGGTGCTCGCCGACCACGGGCTGGCCGCGGCCGTGCACGAGGTCGCCGACCGGTCGGCGGTGCCGGTGAGCGTCGACATCCGTCTCGACGGGCAGCGGCTGCCCGGACCGGTCGAGGCGGCGGCGTACTTCGTGGTGAGCGAGGCGCTCACCAACGTGGTCCGGCACGCCCAGGCCCGGCACGCACAGGTGCACGCGTGGCGTCAGGGCGAGGCGCTGGTGCTGACCGTCGTCGACGACGGCGCCGGAGGTGCGCACGTCGACCGCGCCGCGGGCAGCGGCCTGGCCGGGCTGGCGCTGCGACTCGAGGCGCTCGGGGGCCAGCTGCGGGTGACCAGTCCCGAGGGCGGCCCGACCGAGGTGCGGATGGAGTGCCCGTGCCCGGCCTGAGGATCGTGCTCGCCGAGGACGCGGCGCTGCTGCGCGAGGGCCTGGTGGCGATCCTCGAGCGCGCCGGGCACGAGGTGGTCGCGGCGGTTGCCGACGCCGACGCGCTGCTCGCCCATGCCGCCCACGCCCTGCCCGACCTGGTGATCACCGACATCCGGATGCCGCCCACCCATACCGACGAGGGCCTGCGGGCGGCGGCCCGGCTCCGCGCCGAGCACCCCGGCATCGGGGTGATGGTGCTGTCGGCGTACGTCGCGGAGGCCTATGTGCCCGAGCTGCTCGACGCCACCGCGCCCGACGGAGGGGCCGGCGTCGGCTACCTGCTCAAGGACCGCGTCGGACACGTGCGCGAGTTCCTCGACAGCGTCGCCCGGGTGGCCGACGGGGAGACGGTGGTCGACCCGCAGGTGGTGCGCCAGCTGCTCGGGCGCCGCCACGACGACGGGCGGCTCGCGGCGCTCACCGACCGCGAGCGGGAGGTGCTCGCGCTGATGGCCGAGGGCCGCACCAACGGCTCGATCGCCGCGGCGCTGGTCGTCAGCGAGGCCGCGGTGCGCAAGCACGTCGGCAACATCTTCGCCAAGCTCCGCCTCGACCCGGCCTCCGATCGCCGCGTCTCCGCGGTGCTCGCCTACCTGCGCGGCTGACCCGAGGTCTAGGGGGTGAGGGCGGGTTCGTCGGGTGGGGCGAGGGTGAGGATCGCGTCCTCGATGGTCGGGTTGCGCTCGATCTCGGCCTCGACCTCGCGCAGGCGTACGGCGAGGTGCCCCTCCCGGTCGTCACCGGTCAGGTCGACGGCGGCGACCACGAACAGCCGCTGCGGCCCGACGTACTCCACGTGCAGGTAGGTGATCCGCTCGATCTGGGGATGGGCCAGCAGCTCGGTGATCACCTCGGATCGCAACCGCGGGCTGATCCCCTCGCCCAGGAGGTACTCCATGTTGCGGCGCATCAGGAACACCGCCACGAAGCCGAGCAGCACGCCCACGGCGATCGACCCGATCGCGTCGAAGACCGCCTCGCCGGTGAGCTGGTGCAGCGCGATCCCGCCGCCGGCGAGCAGGATGCCCAGCAGGGCGGCGAAGTCCTCGAAGAACACCGCGCGCAGCGTGGGGTTCGACGTGCGCGAGACGTACCGCAGCGGGTGCAGGCCGACCCGGCGAGCGGCGCCGTGGACCTGCCGGGTGGCCTGGGCGAACGAGATGCCCTCGAGCACGAACGCGATGCCGAGCACGACGTAGTTCACCGTGTAGCTGGGGTCGGCCTCCTCCCCGGCCAGCTCGGTGAGCCCGTGCCAGACCGAGACGACCGCGCCGGCGGAGAACAGCCCGAACGCCGCGACCAGCGACCACGTGTACGTCGCCCGGCCGTAGCCGCGGGGGTGGTCGGCGTCGCGCGGGCGGTTGCCCTGGCGCTCGGCGACCAGCAGGAACACCTCGTTGCCGGTGTCGGCCCACGAGTGCGCGGCCTCGGCCACCATCGAGGCCGAGCCGGTGACGGCGGCGGCGAACGACTTGGCGGCGGCGAGCAGGCCGTTGGCCAGCAGCGCGATCACCACCGTCAGCAGGGACTCGCTGCTCTCCCGCTCCGCGGGGGTCTCGATGGTGGGCATGGCTGCCCTGTACCCCCGACGTACCGTCATGGCATGCGCCGACCGCTGCTGCTCCTCGCGGGTGCCTGCCTGCTGTGCCTGCTCGCCGCCTGCGCGGAGGGCGGCGACGAGCCCGTCGCCGCGCCGGCCCGCACGACCGGGTCGCCGGCGGCCGCACCGACGGACTACGACCAGTACGTCGCCCTGGGCGACTCCTACACGGCCGCCCCGCTCGTGCCGCCGACCGACACGAGCACGATCTGCCTGCGCTCCGGGGTCAACTACCCGGCGCTGGTCGCCGAGGCGATGCCCGGCACCGAGCTCACCGACGTCAGCTGCAGCGGCGCGCAGACCGCGAACGTCACGACGCCGCAGACCGGCCTGCGCGGCAGCACCGTGCCCCCGCAGATCAACGCGGTACGCCGGGGCACCGACCTCGTCACGATCGGGCTCGGCGGCAACGACGAGCACCTGTTCGCCGGCGTCCTCGGGCAGTGCATGGAGCTGGGCCGCTCCGACCCGACCGGCGCGCCGTGCCGAGACTCCTTCGCGGATCGCGACCTGGAGTCCACCTTCCTGCGGATCCACAGCAACGTCGCGGGCGTCGTGCGGGCGGTGCAGGAGCGGGCACCGGACGCGCGGGTGCTCGTCGTGGGCTACCCGCACATCGTGCCCGCCTCCGGCAGCTGCGACCTGCTGCCGCTCGCCGCGGGCGACTACGCGTTCGCCGAGCGCGTGACGCAGGGCCTCAACGACGCCGTGCGGGCCGGCGCGGCGGACGCCGGGGCCGAGTACGTCGACCTGTGGGAGCGCACCGCCGGCCACGACATCTGCGCGGCCGACCCCTGGATCAACGGCCGGATCACCTCGGCCGAGCGGGCGCTGGCCTACCACCCGCTCGCGGCCGAGCAGGAGGCGGCCGCCGAGGCGGTGCTAAAGCAGATCCGCTGAGCGGTGCACGACGCGGCCGGCGACGACGGTGAGCGCCGAGGCCGCCGATCGCAGGGCGGCCCCGAGGGCGGCGGTGTCCGCAGGGTCGAGGTCGCGCAGCAGCGGGTCGCGGTCGAGCAGCACCAGGTCGCCGCGCGACCCCCGCCCGACCGTGGGCTGGCCGTCGACGGACGCCGCGAGCGCCTCCCGGACGCTCAGCGCCTGCTCGGCGTGCCACGGGTCGCGCTCGTCGGCGCTGCGGTGCACGGCCGCGGCCATCGCCAGCCAGGGGTCCAGTGGCGAGACCGGGGCATCGGACCCGAGGGCCAGCTCGACGCCGTCCTCGACCATCCAGCGGAACGCGAAGCACCGCTCGGACCGGGCCCCCCAGACCTTCTCGGTGAGGTCGCGGTCGTCGAGGAGGTGGGCGGGCTGCACGCTGGCACGGATGCCGAGCCGGGCCATCCGCCGCACGTCCTCGCGGCGGGCCAGCTGGGCGTGCTCGATCGAGCCGCGGGCGCCCGTGTCGGCGTACGCCGCCAGCGCCTCGCCGAGCGCTGCGTCGCCGATCGCGTGGGTCGCGACCTCGAGGCCGGCGCCGTGGGCACGGCCGAGCAGCTCGCGGAGCTCGGTGCCGTCGAGGTTGGGCTGCCCGGCGGGGTACTCCAGGCGGTGGGCGTCGCCGTACGGCTCGCAGCACCAGGCGGTGCGGGTGTTCAGCGAGCCGTCGCTGATGATCTTCAGCGGCCCCATCGTGGCGAGCGGCCCGCAACCCGGCAGCACGTCGCCGGTGCGCAGGCCGGCCGCGACGACGTCGTCGAGGGTGTCGGCGTAGGTGCCCCAGCGGATCCGCAGCCGGTCGCACCCCTGGCCCCAGCGCTCGGCCCACTCCTCCCGGCCACCGCCGAACTCGAGGTCGACGAGCCCGACCACGCCCTGGGCGGCAGCCGCGTCGAGCGTGCGGCGGTAGGCCTGCGGCGAGGTGCCGTCGCTGCCGACGAGGGTCACCAGGCGCGGGTAGGTCGCGAACCACTCGGCCTCGCGCACCACCGAGTCGCGCACCGGCATCGCCAGGTGCATCAGCGCCGAGGTGTTGAGCCAGGCGTGGTGGCCGTCCCCGCTGATCAGCACGACCGGCGTGTCACCCGACACCGCGTCCAGCTCGGTCACCGTGACCTCCCGGTCCCAGCCCGCCGAGCGGTGGCCCCAGCCGATCACCGGCTGGCCGGGGTACGCCGCGATCCGCTCCGCGACCGCCCGGGTCGCGTCCTCGGGCGCATGTGCGCGGGCGAGATCGAGCCGTTGGGACGTCAGCGTCCACTGACCCAGGTGCACGTGCTGGTCCCAGAGTCCGGGGATCAGCCACCGGCCGGCCGCGTCGAGCACCTCCGCGCCGTCGGGCCGCTCGGCACCCGGGCCGACCGCGGTGACCACCCCGTGCTCGACGGCCACGTTGACCGGCCCGTCCGACACCTCGTCGCCCGCGCCGATCGGCACCAGGCGGGCGTTGCGGATCAGGAGGTTGCTCACCGGCGAAGGCTAACGGGGCGGCCTCTCGGGCGGGTCGATCGCGGCGAGCACGGTGGCGGCCAGCCGGACCATGCCGACCCCGGTGGGGTGGAACGGGTAGGGGTCGTCGAGGCCCTGCAGGTCGCGGCCGACCTCGGGGTCGCCGGGCTGGCAGAGGGTGGCGAGGTGCGGGGTGGCGACGCTGAAGTCGTACGCCGTGGCGCCTGCGGTCAGCACTTCGTTGAGCTCGGCGTTGCGCTCGGCGAGCAGGGCGATGCTGTCGGGGTCCAGGCCGGGGTGTCCCTCGACCTGGGTGTCGGCGCAGTCCGCGTCCGGCGCGAACACGTCGTACGACGTCACCACGACGACCTGCGGCTTGCCGGGGAGGGCGGCGAGCGCCGCGAGGAGGTCGCCGTAGTCGCGGTCGAACCGGGCCAGGCGGTAGTCGAACTGGGCCTCGGTGAAGCGGTCGTCGCACTCGGGGACGCCGTAGCAGTAGCGCAGGAAGTCAGTCCAGGCCAGGTCGTTGGGTCCGATCATGACCACGACGAACCGCAGGTCCCGGGTGGCCAGGAGCCGGGACACCTGGGCCGGCACGGCGTGGCCGCCGACCGTCTGCTCGTGGAGCAGGCCTCGGGCGATGGTGGCCCCGGGGCAGGCCAGGTTGAGCACCCGGTCCGGCGGGGAGAGCTGGGTCAGCTGGGCGGCGAGCGAGTCGGTGGAGCGCCGGCACGCCGCATCGCCCGGCCCGGGCTCCGGGAGCGGTGGCCCGCCGATCCGGGAGGCGCGCGAGTCGCCGATCACGGCGCCGGTGTAGCCCGTAACGGAGGGGCCGGCCGCCTCGAGGGTCACCGGGGCGGCACCCACCAGGTCGCGCAGGGACCTGACGTCCGCGATCCCGGCGCTGGCGTCGTGGCGGGCCATCGCGCCGACCCCGAGCCAGATCGCCGGGGTCCCGACGAGCGTGACCGCCGCCGCGGCCCCGAGCCGTCGGGAGTGGCGCTGCCACACCTGCGCGACCGTCAGGTGGGCGTGGTGGCGACGGGCCCTCGCCAGCACCGCCACGATGCGGCCCCCGATGACCAGCGCCACCAACCCCACCGTCATCACGATCACCAGGGCGGTCGCCCACAGGTACCAGGTGCGGAACGCCGACGTGACCGACCGCACGGCCCGGTCCCGCGCCGCCGGGCGCTCCGCGGGATCGAGCAGCTGCTCGGCGGCGCGGGTGCGGACCAGCGGCCCGAGCTCGAGCTGGGGCCGGAGCGGACCGCGCACCTGCACGCGCTCCAGATCCACGGTGGTGTTCCCGATCTGCTCGATCCGCGCCGGACCACGCGACCCGTCCGCGACCGCCCCGGGCCAGGTCCACGGCCAGTCGTCGACGAGGTCCCCGAGGTCCCCGAGCCACCCGCCGGTCGGCGTCACGGCGCCGACGCCGACGTACTGCCCGGCGACGGTGGTCTCCTGAGGCGGCGTCAGCGCGATCGCGGCGGGGATGGCCAGCCCCGCCGCGGCCAGGAGCAGCACGAGGCTGGGACCGACCAGACGCACGAGCCGCGAGAGCACGCCCACCGGACCGAGGCTACCGACTCACCCCCAGGGTGGCCTCGGCCCGGATCCACCAGGCTCAGGCGTGCTCAGGCGGGGTCGGCGCTGAGCTCGTCGAGCGCCACGGGCTCGGGGACCTCGGGAACCGCCATCGGCTTGGGCCGCAGGAACAGCCCGCCGACGACGGCCGCACCCAGCGCCGCGATCGCTCCGGCGGCGAACGCCAGCTGGAAGCCGCCGTTGAGCGCGGCCAGGTCGCCCGTGCCGTCGGCGGCCAGCGCGTCGGTGCGCCACGTCGAGAGGCTGACGAGCACGGCCAGGCCGAGCGCGCCGCCCATCATGAACGAGGTGTTCACGACCCCCGACGCGAGCCCGGACTCGTGCGGTTCGACGTCGCCCATCGCGGCGAGCAGCACCGGGTTGAACGCGATGCCGGCACCGGCGCCGAGCAGCAGCATCGAGGGCAGTACGTCGGTGCCGAAGCTGCCGTCCACCGGCGCCCGGGAGAACAGCGCCAGACTGGCGGCGGCCAGGCCGAGGCCGGCCATCAGCGGCCGCCGGATGCCGAACCGCATCACGAGCCGGTCGGAGACCCGCAGCGAGCAGAAGGCCATCACCACGCTGGTCGGGACGAACGCGAGACCCACCTCGAGCGCGTCGTACCCCAGCACCTGCTGGAGGTAGAGCGCGGCGAGGAAGAACCACGCGAACATCGCGGCCGCCCAGAGCACGCCGACGACCTGCGAGACCACGACGTTGCGCAGCGCGAACAGCCGCAGCGGCACCAGGGGCGCCGCGGTGCGCGACTCCCAGAGCACGAACGCCGCGAGCAGCACGGCGCTGCCGGCGAGCAGCAGCCAGGTGCTGGTGACGATCCCGTAGACCGAGAGCATCAGGGCGGCGGTCACCAGGACCGCGCCGAGCGCGTCGACCCGGACCCGCTGGGTGACGACGTCGTCGGCCGGCAGCACGCGGCGCGCGGCGAGCCAGACACCGACGCCGATCGGGACGTTCACCAGGAAGATCCAGTGCCAGGAGAACAGGCCGGTGAGCACGCCGCCGAGCAGCACGCCCACGGCCCCGCCGCCGGACATCACGAACCCGAAGACGCCCATCGCCCGGGCCCGCTCCGCGGGGTCGGAGAACAGCCCCATGATCAGCGACAGCGCGACCGCCGAGACCGCGGCGCCGCCGAGGCCCTGCACGGCGCGGCCGGCCACCAGGAGGCCGGCCGACGGCGCCAGCCCGCACGCGACCGAGGCGGTCGTGAACGACACGACGCCGCCCAAGAAGACCCGCTTGTTGCCGAGCAGGTCGCCGAGCCGCCCGGACAGCAGCAAGAACCCGCCGAACGTCAGCAGGTAGGCGTTGACCACCCAGGCCAGCGCGTCCTGGGAGAACCCCAGGTCGGACTGGATGGAGGGCAGCGCCACGTTCACGATGCTGGAGTCCAGCACGATCATCAGGTCGCCCAGACACAGCACGTACAACGCGAGCCAGCGGCTCTTCAGGTCGGTCATCTCGATCTCCTCGGTGGCAGGGACTCACCCTCTCCACGAATGGGACGCTTCGAGATCGACAGACCGGCCCAGGAGTCTCGAATCATCGCCGACCCGTCCGAAACCTTCGGGCGGGTCGACCTCGGCCGCGATCAGAGGTGGCGGCGGGACTGGACGACGCGGAACCGCGACGCGACGTACGCGCCGTCCGTGTACGACGCGTTCGCGGCCGGGTTGGCGCCGGTGCCGTGGAAGTCGGAGTACGCCGCGGACTGGTTGACGAACACCCCGCCGAGGAGGTTCTCCGACAGTGACACCCCGGCCTCGAGGGCCGCCTCGCGCATCTGCCCGACGACCTCCTCGGAGGTGGAGTAGACCGCGGCCGTCATCGCGCCGTGGGCGACCACGGTGTCGCGGAACAGCTCGATCGACTGGTCGGTGCCGGCGGTCTCGATGAGGTAGGCGACCGGGCCGAAGCACTCGGACTCGTAGACGTCGGAGTCCTCCGCGGTCAGCCCGACGATCGTCGGCGTGCGGACGACCGCGCCGTCGTACGCCGGGTGCGCGACCTCGCGCGACGCGACCAGCACGTGCCCCCGGCCGGCCTTGTCCAGGCGCGCCAGCACCCCGTCGTTGACGATGCCGCCGAGCAGCTCCACGGCGCGGGCGTCGTCGCCGAGCAGCCGGTCGAGGGCCGCGCCGATCCCGGCGGCGACCTCCTCGGGCGAGCGCACCCCGTCCTCGGTCGCGACCCCGGTGGCCGGGACGTAGACGTTCTGCGGGGCGGTGCACATCTGCCCGGAGTACAGCGCGAACGAGAACGCGAGGTTCTGGCACATCGCGGCGAAGTCCGAGGTCGAGTCGACCACGACGCTGTTGACGCCGGCCTTCTCGGTGAACACCACGGCCTGGCGGGCGTTGGCCTCGAGCCAGTCGCCGAACGCGTTGCCGCCGGTGAAGTCGACCAGCCGCACCTCGGGCCGCACCGCGAGGGTCGCGGCCAGGCGGTCCTCGGGCGCCTCGGCCGCGAGCGTGACCAGGTCGGGGTCGAACCCCGCCGCCGCGAGCACGTCGCGGCACACCTGGACGGTGATCGCGAGCGGCAGCACGGCGGCCGGGTGCGGCTTGACCACGACCGCGTTGCCGGTGACGAGCGAGGCGAACAGCCCCGGCCAGGAGTTCCAGGTCGGGAAGGTGTTGCAGCCGATCACCAGCGCGACGCCGCGCGGCACCACGGTGAACGTCTTCTCCATGCGCAGCGGCTCACCCCGGCCGGGCTTCTCCCAGATCGCGGTCGCCGGGGTGCGGGTCATCTCGGTCCACGCGTAGGCGATCGCCTCCAGTGCGCGGTCGAGCGCGTGCGCGCCGCCGGCCTGGAACGCCATCACGAACGCCTGCCCGCTCGTGTGCTGCACCGCGTTGGCCAGCTCGAAGATGCGCGTATGCAGTTGGGAGAGGATCTCCAGGCACACCCCCGTCCGTCCGTCCGGGCCCGCGTCCCGCCACGCCCTCATGCCAGCACGCGCCGCCGACAGCAGCGCGTCGACGTCCACAGCCCGCGGATAGGCGACGCCGAGCTCGAGGCCGTACGGCGAGCGCTCGGTGGCCACGGTGCCCTCTGCGCCCGGGGTCCGGAGCGGGAACGCCGACCCGAGCCACGCCTCGAACGCCGCCCGGCCCTCGGCGGCCGCGGACTCGCCGTACACCCGCGGGGACGGCGACTCGTCGAACGCCGAGTAGTACTCACGGCTCGCGCAGGCGGCGACCGCGGCGTCGAGGCGCTCGCGGTGCCGGTCGAACAGCGACGCGGGGCTGGTCCCAGCGATCGTCTCGGTCATGGCGGCTCTCCCGGGATCGAGTGTTGTGACAGAACTCGCACACTCTGGCACAGATCTGTCACATCCCCGAGGGGCGACTACCCTCGGGCGCCATGAGGGTGCGGTGGGTCGGGCTGATGGTGGCGCTCGCGCTGCTCGGCGCCGCCGCGGGGTACGGGCTCGGGACCCTCGACAACGACGAGCCGGGCACGATCGCGCACGCCGTACCGGTGGCCGCGCAGTCGCCGTCGGTCCCGATCGACCCGCCGCCGACGTTCGCGCCCGACATCGAGTACCCGCCGCTGAGCACCGGCCTCGTCTACCGCGCCCACAAGATCGGGACCCAGCCGCTGTTCCAGTGGAGCTACGAGGCGCCCCGGGGGTGGGTGCGCACGACGACCGACACGCAGGACGAGTACCGCTGGCGGCCGCTGGGCGAGCCGACCGAGGGCGGCTACAGCCTGCGGGTCAAGCTCGTGAACCAGCGGTGGACGCCGAGCCAGTTCGTCCAGGACAAGATCGCGGCGATGCAGGCCGGCTACGAGGACGTCGACATCGTCAGCCAGGACTCCGACGAGCTCTACTTCACCTACCGCGACGGCAACGGCCGCCAGCGGCACAACATGTTCCGCTGGTTCACCGCCCCGGGTCAGGAGCAGGCGACCTTCGAGATGAGCGTGGTCGGCCGCGGCGTCGACGTCCCCGGACTGGAGGCCCTGATGGAGCACGTCGCGGTCAGCCTCCGCAAGCTCCCGGTGGGCGCCCGCGGGTAGGTTCGGAGGCGTGATCGAACTCCACCCGGGCGACGAGCTCGACCTGGTCACTGCCGACGGCACCCCGCTCACCCGGCTGCAGCTGGGGCTGGGCTGGGACAAGGAGCGTACGGCGGGCTTCATCGGCACCGGCGCCCCCGACATCGACCTGGACGCCTCGGCGGTGCAGTTCGCCGGCGGGCAGCTCTTCGACCTGGCGTTCTACAACCACCTCGCCACCCGCGACGGCTCGGTCGTGCACCTCGGGGACAACAAGACCGGCAGCGGCGCGGGCGACGACGAGGCGATCACCGTCGACCTGTCGAAGGTCCACGGCCCGGTCGACCAGATCGTGTTCGTGGTGAGCAGCTACCAGGGCCACACGCTGGAGTGGGTCAACAACGCCTACTGCCGGCTGATCGCGGGCGACCAGCCGGAGGGCGAGGGCGAGGAGCCGGTCGAGCTGGCCCGCCTCACGCTGACCGGCGGCGTGCCCGAGACCGGCGTGGTGATGGCCAAGCTGGTCCGCGCCGGTGACCGCTGGCGGCTCCGCGCGATCGGCTCCGGGGTGCGCCTGACCAAGCCGAGCGACGCCGGCGCCGCCCTGGCCCGCTTCCTCTGAGGCCGGCCCTCGACGTACCTGACGTATCTGCTCCTCCGCCCGCGGGATCCACGACAGATACGTCTGGTGCGTGGCCCACCCCAGCGAGCCGCCGCTCAGAAGCCGTGGGTCGCGACGTCGTCGAGGACGGCGTTGGCGGTGGCCCGGTCGGCGCTGCGCACCTGGACCCACAGCAGCCGGTTGGCGGCGAGCTGGACCACCCGCTCCACGGTGATCCCGCCGGGGCACCGGGTGTAGACGACCGTGCGGGTGGCGTTCTCGTCGATCACGTCGTCGACCGGCTCCTGCGCGATGTGGCACTCGGGGTGCTGCGGGACCTGCTCGGGCAGCTCGTCACCGGGCAGGATGCCGAGGAACACCCCCTGCTCGGTCGAGCCGACGTCGGTCCAGTCCTCGGAGGTGCCGACGGACAGGGCCGGGAACTCCCCACCGGCGTCGGGTGCCTTCCAGGTGCGGGTCGACCGGGCGCCGTCCCAGTCGCCGGGCACGGTGACCGAGAGCGTGCCGGTGCGGTCGCTGACGGTGACGTCCGCGTCGCCGCGCTTCTCCACCGCGTAGCCCGCGGCGGCACCGAGCAGGAGCGCGACCAGTCCCGCGATCGCTGCGAGCATCCGCCGCCGGAGCCGCGGCGGCGGCACCGGGTCGGACAGCGGACGCGAGGGCGGCAGCGGGCTGGGCCGCGCGCCGGGCTGGGTGAGGTCGGGGTCCAGCGGCAGCCACGGCTCGCTGCGGTCGACCTCCGACTCCGGTCCGAGCGCGGTGGCCAGCGCATCGACGTACGCCGCGACGTCGGGCCAGCGGTCCTCGCGATCGGGGGCGAGGCCGCGCAGCACGACCGACTCCACGGCCTTCGGGAAGACCCGCTCGGGCGTCGACAGCGGCGGCGGCGTGCCGGGCGCGGCCGCCGCGGCCAGCGAGGCGTGGGCGTACGGCGAGCGGCCGCTGAGCATCAGGTAGGTGAGCGCGGCCAGGGAGTACTGGTCGGCGCGCGGGTCGAGCGGCTCCCCCTGGGCCTGCTCCGGCGCCACGAACGACGGGGTCCCCGCGATCATCGTCAGCCGCGACGACATGTCCAGCGCCTTGCCCAGGCCGAGGTCGGCGACCATCGCCCGGACCTCGTGCCGGCCGGCCACCTCGACGGTGCGGAACAGCACGTTGGCCGGCTTGACGTCGCGGTGCAGCACCCCGCGCACGTGCAGCGCCTGCAGCCCGGTCCCGACCTGGCGGACCACCTCCAGCGCCTGCCCGGGCGTGAGCCCGAGGATCTCCATCCGGTCGGCGAGCGTGCCCTGATCGGCGTACGACATCACCAGGTAGGGGCGCCCGTCCTCGAGCTCGCCGGCGTCGTAGACGGTGACGACGTACGGCGACTCCACCTTCCGCAGGAACCGTCCCTCCTCGAGGAACCGCTGCCGCACGGCCTGGTCCTCGGTCCAGTTCTCGGCGAGCACCTTGACCGCGACGGGCGAGTCCAGCTGCTCGTCGTAGGCGAGCCAGACGGTCGCGAAGCCACCCGATCCGATCCGCCGGCGCACGGCGTACCGGCCGAGACGGGAGGGCATGGGCACGGGCCCATCATGTCAGGGACCGGGGTCGGACCCTGAGAAGGTTTCGGGGTCGGGTCAGGGACGCCGGGTGCCCCTTCCCCGATGCCCCGCACGGCCCTCCGACGCGAGGGTTGACCCATGATCACAGTCGAGTCCCTCACCAAGACGTACGGCGGCTTCACCGCCGTGGACGACGTCAGCTTCACCGCCCGGTCCGGGCGGGTCACCGGCTTCCTGGGCCCGAACGGCGCCGGCAAGTCGACCACCATGCGGATCATGGTCGGGCTCACGCCCGCCACGTCCGGCACCGCCCACCTGAGCGGCCGCCGGTTCGCCGACCTGCCCAACCCCGGCCTCGAGGTCGGCGTGCTGCTGGACGCCTCCGCCCAGCACGCCGGGCGCACCGGCCGGGAGATCCTGGGGATCGCCCAGCACACCATGGGCCTGCCGGCCCGCCGCGTCGACGAGATGCTCGAGATGGTCAGCCTGACCCCGGCCGAGGCCGGCCGCCGGGTCCGGAACTACTCCCTGGGCATGCGCCAGCGGCTCGGCATCGCCACCGCGCTCCTGGGCGAGCCCGAGGTGCTGATCCTCGACGAGCCAGCGAACGGGCTGGATCCCGCGGGCATCCGCTGGATGCGCGACCTGCTGCGCGGGTACGCCGACCAGGGCGGCACCGTGCTGCTCTCCTCCCACCTGCTGCACGAGATCGAGGTGATCGCCGACGACCTCGTCGTGATCGGCCAGGGCCGGATCGTGGCCCAAGGCACCAAGGCCGAGCTGCTCGCCTCCGCGGGGACGCTCGTCCGCACCCCCGACGTGCACGGCCTCGCCCGCGCCCTGGTGGACGCGGACCTGGAGTTCACCGACAGCACCGCGGGCCCCGACGCCCTGCGCGTGGAGGCCGACGCCGCGTTCGTCGGCCAGGTCGCGCTGCGCGCCGGCGTGCCGCTCGTGGAGCTGCGCGCCGCCGACGGCGCCGGCCTCGAGGAGATGTTCCTCGAGCTCACCGCAGACACCCAGCGTGACGACATCTCCGAAGGAGCCGCAGCATGACCACCCTGACCCTCGAGCACGAGCACGAGAAGGAGTCCGTCCGCATCGGCCGCGCGGCCCCGGCCCCGATCCCGATGTCGCGGCTCGTCGCCGTCGAGGCACGCAAGTCCTTCGACACCCGCTCGGGCTTCTGGCTGCTCGCGAGCATCGGGATCCTCTCGGTGCTCGCCACCGCCGCCGTGATCTTGTTCGCCCCGGACGACGAGCTGACCTACGAGTCGTTCGCGACCGCATTCGGCTTCCCGATGGCAGTGATCCTGCCGATGATCGCGATCCTCTCGGTCACCGGCGAGTGGAGCCAGCGCAACGGGCTCACCTCGTTCACCCTGGTGCCGCACCGCGGCCGAGTGATCACCGCGAAGGCGGTCGTCGCTCTCGTCGTCGGAGTGGTGTCGATGGCGCTGGCCGGCGTGATCGGTGCGGCCGGCAACGTGGTCGGCACGGCGATCACCGGCACCGACACGATCTGGAACGTCTCGCTCACCGAGTTCTCCTACATCGTGCTGGCCAACATCATCGGGATGATGACCGGCTTCATGCTCGGCGTGCTGATCCGCAACTCCCCGGGCGCGATCGTGACCTACTTCGTCTACTCCCTCGTGCTCCCGACGATCACGGCGGTGCTCGCCCAGGCACAGGACTGGTTCGCCGACATCCAGGGCTGGGTGGACTTCAACTACGCCCAGGGGGCGCTGTTCGACGGCTCGGTCGGCGCCCACGAGTGGGCCCAGCTCGGTGCCACCGGCGCGGTCTGGCTGCTGCTGCCGCTGGCGATCGGCTTGTGGACGGTGCTGCGCAGCGAGGTCAAGTAGTGCGAACGATCACCCTTCCCCGGCACCTGACTATCGTTCTGGCAACGGGGAAGGGTGATCTGCGTGACGACCGACGCACTCACGCCGGACGAGATCGACGATCTCGCCCGGCGCGCTCAAGACGGGGACCGCGACGCGCTGGAGGCGCTGCTGGCGGCGATCCGCCCGCGCGCGCTCAACGTGTGCCGCGGGGTGCTGCCGCACCTGCCCGACGCCGAGGACGCCTGTCAGGAGGCGCTGATCAACATCGCCGGCAAGATCGGCTCCTGGGGCGGGAGGGGACGGTTCACCACGTGGATGCACGTGGTCGCGGTCAACTCCGCCCGCTCGACGTACCGCCGGCTGAAGAACCAGGCCGCCGCTGCGGACCCGCTCGACCACGGCCCGCTGGAGCGGCCCGACCCGCGCACCACCAGCGTCATCGCGGGCACCCGCCTGGACCTGCTCGAGGCGATGGAGGCGATCGAGAAGGACCACCCGCAGTACGTCGAGCCGCTGCTGCTGCGCGACGTCTACGGGCTGGCCTACGAGGAGATCGCGCAACTGGTCGGCGCCCCGCTGGGCACCGTGAAGGCGCAGATCCACCACGGCCGGCGGCTCGCGAGACCCCTCCTGCGAGGTGGTGAATGAGAGCTGCGGCCGCCCTCCTCGCGTCGGCGCTCCTCCTCGCGGCCTGCACGTCGGAGCAGGACGCGCCCCCGAAGCCGACGCCGCAGGTCTCCCCCGTCCCGTCGACCGGCACGGACGGCGGCGGCACCGCCGGTCCCCGAGGCTCGGGTCAGGGGCCGAGCGCCCGGGCGGAGGGCTACAGCACTCCGGTCGAGGACCGGGTCTACCCCGACGTCGGCGACCCCGGGGTGGACACCCTCCACTACGACCTCCGGCTCTCGTGGGACCCGGCGTCGCGGACGCTCGACGGGACCGAGACCGTGCGGCTGCGGGCGACCGCCGACGCCGACCGGTTCCAGCTCGACCTCGCCGACCCGCTCCGGGTCTCCCGGGTCCGGCTCGACGGCGCGGCCGCGGCGTACCGCCACCGCGGCAAGGACCTCGTGGTGAACGAGCCGGTCAAGCAGGACTCCGAGCACACGCTGGTCGTCCGCTACTCCGGCCGGCCGCGGCCAGTGCCGGCGCCGGTGCGACGCTCCGACTTCACCACGACCGGCTGGACGGTGACCCCCGACGGTGGGGCCTGGACGATGCAGGAGCCGTACGGCGCCTACACGTGGTACGCCGTCAACGACCAGCCGTCCGACAAGGCGCTCTACGACTTCACGTTGCGGGTGCCGGCGCCGTTCGTCGGCGTCGCCAACGGCGAGCTGCTCGACCGCTCCCGCGCGGGGGGCGACACGGTCACGCGCTGGCGGCTCGACTCGCCGGCCTCGGCGTACCTGGTCACGGCGGCGTTCGGCGACTTCACGATGACCACCGACGAGTCGGAGTCCGGCGTGCCGATCAGCTACTGGACGCCGTCGGACCGGCCCGACCTGCTCGAGCGGGTGCGCCAGACGCCCGCGGCGCTCGCGTGGCTCGAGGCGCGCCTGGGCCGCTACCCCTTCGACACGCTGGGGATCCTCGTCGTCGACTCCGAGAGCGGCATGGAGACCCAGACGATGATCACGCTCGGCGACACCCAGACGGCGACCTCGCCGGAGGTGCTGCTGCACGAGATCGCGCACCAGTGGTACGGCGACCTCGTGACGCCGGAGGACTGGCGCGACGTGTGGATGAACGAGGGCATGGCCACCTTCCTCCAGGGCGCGTGGCTGGCCCAGGACCGAGGCGTCTCCATCACCGACGTCATGGACTCCTGGGCGCCGGTCGAGGCCCGGGAGCGCACGGCGGCCGGGCCGCCGGCCGCCTATGACCCCGAGGCGTTCGCGGCATCGAACGTCTACTACGGCCCGGCGCTGATGTGGGACGACCTGCGCCAGCGCCTCGGCGACGAGGAGTTCTGGCGGCTGGTGGCGGCCTGGCCCGACGTCTACGCGGACGGCAACGCCGACTACAACAAGATCACCACCTGGTGGACCGAGCAGACCGGCGAGGACCTCACCGGGTTCTTCGACGCGTGGTTGCGGGGGGCGACGACGCCGGAGCGGGTTTCACCGGTCGGCCGGTGAAACCCGCACGACACGCCGGGGCACATCGGCGTGTCGTGCGGGTTTCGGCCGACAAGTGGTACCCAAGTGACGCGTGGGGCCGACTCGGGCCGCTCCGCCCTCAGCGGAAACCCCTTGCCCTGGCCGCTGCGGAGCGGTGACGGTTGCGCGTGTGAAGCTCCTCGTCCTCGGTGGTTCCGTGTTCCTCTCCCGGGCCGTCGCCGCCGAGGCGGTACGCCGCGGCCACGACGTCACCTGCGCCAACCGCGGGACGTCGGGCTCGGTGCCCGCCGGCGCCGAACCGGTCGTCTGGGACCGGGGCGATCCGGTGCCGGCCGGGCTCGCGGCCGCGCCGTACGACGCCGTGGTCGACGTGGCGCGCCGTCCCTCGTGGGTGCGCGCCGCGGTGGCCGCGTGGGCCGACGCCCACTGGGTGTTCGTCTCGACCGTCAACGTGTACGCCGACGAGTCGACCCCGGGCGGGCGGCCCGGCACACTGCCGCTGCGCGACCCGATCACCGAGGACGTCGACCTGGCGCAGGACCCCGAGGCCTACGGGCCGATGAAGGTCGCGTGCGAGCAGGTCGTGCGCGACGGTGCCGGCTCCTGGACGGTGATCCGGCCGGGTCCGATCGTCGGGCCGGGCGACCCGACCGGGCGGTTCACCTACTGGCCGGCGCGGATGGCGCGGGCCGGGAGCGACCGCGAGGTGCTCGCCCCCGGCCGGCCCGAGGACCGGACGCAGGTGATCGACGTGCGCGACCTGGCGGCCTGGATCGTGACCGCGGCCGAGGAGCGCACGGGAGGGGACTACGACGGGGTGGGCGAGGTGCTCGCGATGCGTGCCGTCCTCGAGGCGGTGGCGGCCGGGTGCGGGGCCGACGTCGACCTGACGTGGGTGCCGCAGGAGTTCCTGACCGAGCAGGGCGTGGCGCCGTGGTCCGGTCCCGACTCGCTGCCGCTGTGGCTGCCGCGGCCGGACTACGACGGCATGTGCGCCCACGACCCGGAGCCGTCGTACGCCGCCGGGCTGGCGCTGCGCCCGCTCGCGGAGACCGCACGCGACACGCTCGCCTGGCTGCGCGCCACCCCCGACGCCGCGGTCACCGGGATGTCCGGGGCGCGGGAGGCCGAGGTCCTCGCGGCCTGGCGGGCCTCAGTCGGGTAGCGCCGGCTCGCCGAACCGCCCGGCGTACGCCACCTCGGCCAGCGGCCGGCGGGTGCGGGGCGCCAGCTCGCTGGCGAGACCCCGTCCCACCGCGATCCCGGTGGTCACCGACCAGTACGGCGGGACGCCGCAGGCCGAGGCCAGGCCGGCGTGGTCGAACGCCGCGAACTGGTGGGTCGACAGGCCGAGAGCGCCGGCCTGCACGCTCAGGTGCGCCACGGCCTGGCCGAGGTCGTAGGCCGCGTAGTCGGAGTAGAGCAGCGCCTCCGGCTCGGGACCGGACGCGACCTGGTGCAGCGCGAACACCAGCGCCGACGCGTCCGGCGCCCAGCGGCGCACGCTCGGCGCGAGCAGCGCCACGAAGCGCCGGTGCGCGTCGTCGCCGCGCCGGCCGACGAGGAACGCCCACGGCTGGGAGTTGCCGGCGGACGGCGCCCACCGGGCGGCGTCGAGCAGTGCGCCGAGCTCGGCGTCGGCCAGCATGTGCGCGGCGTCGAAGGTGCGCACGCTGCGGCGGTCGCGCAGGAGCGGATGCAGGTCCGGGCGGTCTGGCGGGGCCACGCAGGACGCAGCCGCCCGCCACCGCGCGCTATTCCCGTACCCTGCGCGGGTGACCGCCGCCACGTCCGGGCCGACGCCCGCCCGCCTCTCCGCCGCGGAGCTGATCGACCTCGTGCTCGACGAAGACTCCTGGGTCTCCTGGGACACCCCGCCGGACCGCACCGGCGTCTCGGAGGAGTACGCCGCCGTCCTGCGCGCGGCGTTCGAGAAGAGCGGCGCCGACGAGTCCGTGCTCACCGGCGAGGGCCGGATGCGCGGGCGCCGGGTCGCGGTGCTGATGGGCGAGTTCGCGTTCCTCGCGGGCTCGATCGGGCGCGCGGCGGCCGACCGGCTGGTGGCCTCGATCGAGCGGGCGACCCGCGAGGGACTGCCGTTGCTCGCCGGGCCGGTCAGCGGCGGCACCCGGATGCAGGAGGGCACCCCGGCGTTCGTGCAGATGGTGCGGATCACCGAGGCGGTCGCGGCCCACAAGGCGGCCGGGCTGCCGTACCTCGTCTACCTGCGCCACCCCACCACCGGCGGGGTGATGGCCTCCTGGGGTTCGCTTGGGCACGTGACGGTCGCCGAGCCGGGCGCGCTGGTCGGGTTCCTCGGGCCGCGGGTCTACGAGGCGTTGTACGGCAAGCCGTTCCCGCCCGGCATCCAGACCGCGGAGAACCTCTACGCGCGGGGCATCATCGACGCCGTCGTACCTCCCGAGGAGATCGCCGGCATCCTCGACCGCGCGCTGGAGATCCTGCTCGCGCCGCGCCACGGCATCCGGCCGGTCCCCGCGCCCGTGCCGCTGACGCCGCTGCCGGAGGTCGAGACCTGGGACGCCGTCACCCGGTCGCGCCGGCTCGACCGGCCCGGCGTACGCCGGCTGCTGAAGTACGCCGCCAGCGACGTGATCCCGCTCAACGGCACCGGCCAGGGCGAGCAGGACCCGGGGCTGCTGCTCGCGCTGGTGCGGTTCGGCGAGGCGCCGTGCGTGTTCCTCGGGCAGGACCGGCGCGGCCAGACCGCGGAGCACCCGATGGGCCCGGAGGCGCTGCGCGAGGCGCAGCGTGGGATGCGGCTGGCCTCCGAGCTGGGACTGCCGCTGCTGACCGTGATCGACACCCAGGGGGCGGCGCTCTCGCCGGACGCCGAGAACGGCGGCATGGCCGGCGAGATCGCCCGCTGCCTCAACGAGCTGGTCACGGTCAAGGCCCCGACGCTGTGCCTGATGCTCGGCGAGGGCAGCGGCGGCGGCGCGCTGGCGTTCCTGCCGGCCGACCGGGTGATCGCCGCGCAGCACGCCTGGCTCTCCCCGCTCCCGCCCGAGGGTGCGAGCGCGATCGTGCACCGCGACCTCGACCACGCCCCGGAGATGGCGCACAGCCAGCAGGTCCGGGCGCTGGACCTGCGCCGGCTGGGCATCGTGGACCGGATCGTGGCCGAGCTGCCCGACGCCGCCGACGAGCCCGAGGCGTTCTGCCAGCGGGTCGGCTCGGTCCTCGAGCACGAGCTCGCCGCGCTCCTCGACGCCGGCCCCGGCACCCCCGCCGACCGGGCCCGCCGTTACGCGGGGCCGCTCACCCCCCAGCTGTAACGCGGGGTTAGTGGATCTAGGAACCCCCTTACAAGGGGGTGCCTAGATCCCAGGACCCCGCGTTACAAGCGACGGACGCCGACCTAGAACGCGTTACAGTTGCGCGGTGAAGACGTACGCCGTGAGCGGGGCCGCCTCGGGCATCGGAGCAGCGACCGCAGGGCTGCTGCGCGAGCAGGGGCACCGGGTGATCGGGATCGACCGCACCCCGGCCGAGGGGGTCGAGGTCACCGCCGACCTGTCCACACCCGGAGGACGCGCCGAGGCGGTGACCGGCGTACGCGCCCTCACCGACCGGCTGCACGGGCTGGTGCCGGCGGCAGGGATCGCCGGTCACACCGGCGTCGACTCCGAGCTGGTCGTGTCGGTGAACTTCTTCGGCGCGCAGGCGCTCGTCGCCGGCCTGCGTCCCGAGCTCGCGGCGGGTGCGGCCGAGGGCGGCGCGGGCGTCGTGTTCCTGGCGTCGAACTCCATCACCGGCATGCCCGGTTGGAACGCACCGGTCGCCCAGGCCTGCCTGCGCGACGACGAGGCGCTCGCGCGCGCGGAGGCCGGCAAGGTCGACTCGGTGATGGTCTACCCCTCGACCAAGGCCGCGCTGGCGTGGTGGGCCCGGCGCGAGGGCGTGAAGCCGGAGTGGGCCGGCGCCGGCATCCGGCTCAACTCCGTCGCCCCGGGCGCGACCGAGACCCCGATGGTCGAGGAGATGCGGGCCGACCCGGTGTTCGGCCCGGCGGTCGACTCCTACCCGACCGCGATCGGGCGGACCTGCCGGCCCGAGGAGGTCGCGGCCGCGATCTGCTTCCTGCTCTCCGAGCCCGCGGCCAGCATCGTCGGCGCGGTGCTGTTCGTCGACGGGGGCACCGACGCGATGCTGCACCCGATCGCGCCCGAGGGCTGGGAGGTCGGCCCGATCGAGGCGTGAGCGCGCGGCGCGCCGTACTCTCGGACACGTGCGCGTCGCCCTCGCCCTCGGCTCCGGCGGGGCGCGCGGCTACGCGCACATCGGCGCGATCGAGGAGATCCGGGCCCGCGGTCACGAGATCGTCGCGATCGCGGGCTCCTCGATGGGCGCCCTCGTCGGCGGCCTGGCCGCCGCGGAGTGCCTCGACGCCTACACCGAGTGGGCGTTGACGCTCACCCAGCGCGACCTCATCCGCCTGCTCGACCCGAAGTGGTCGGCGCCGGGCGCGATCGCCGCCGCCCGCATCTTCGCCGAGGTCGGGGAGCTCGTCGGCGACCAGCAGATCGAGGACCTGCCGATCCCGTTCACCGCGGTCGCCACCGACCTGCACGCCCGCCGCGAGGTGTGGTTCCAGCGCGGGCCGCTGCTCTCCGCGATGCGCGCGTCGATCGCGATCCCCGGCGTGATCACCCCGGTCGAGATGAACGGCCGGCTGCTGGCCGACGGTGGCCTGATGAACCCGGTGCCGATCGAGCCCACCGCGGCGTCCGCGGCCGAGCTGACGATCGCGATCTCCCTCCAGGGCGCCCGCACCGCCCGCGAGCCCGCCACCCCCGCCCGGGAGCCGGCGGCGCCGACCTGGCGCGAGGAGCTCGTCGAGCGGGTACGCCGCACGGTCGGGCGCACCGCGGACCCGGAGCCGCCCAGCATGCTGGAGCAGGTACGGATCTCCGAGGTCATGGGGCTGTCCATGGACGCGATGCAGGGGCTGATCAGCCGCTACCGGATGGCCGGGCTGCCACCCGACGTACTCGTCACCGTGCCGGTCGGCGCCGCGCGGTCGCTGGAGTTCCACCGGGCCGCGGAGATGATCGAGCTCGGCCGGACGCTGACCGCCGAGGCGCTCGACGCCGCCGGGCACTGAGCGGCACGATCACCAGCGGTTGCGGGCCTCCTCGGCCCAGCCGACCAGCCCGTCCAGCGACACCCGCTCGCCGTCGTCGGTGGCGGCCCACCCCGACCAGTGCCCGAAGCACTGGTGCGTCTCGTTGGCGACGATCCCGAGGTTGGTGCGGTCCGCGCGCTCGTGGAACGGCGTCACGGTGGCGTCGAGCCGTGGCCCGTGGATCCGCCACGGCCGCCGCCAGTCGGCGCGGTCGTACTCCCAGACCAGGTCCTCGGAGATCTTGTGCGCGCGGCCGTCGACGAACAGCGCGTTCTCCGTCGAGCCGGTGCCGTCGGTCCACTTTCCACCGAGCGTGACGCCGACCCGCTCCGACGACCCGGCCGCCCAGTTCCAGGTGATCGAGTAGGGCCACTTGCCGCGGCCGTGGTCGAGGACCGCCCAGCCCTCAGCGACGTCGTACGCCGTGCCGTCGAGCGTGACGCGCCCGGTGGCCGGCCGGGCCACGTCCTTGACGGTGTACTGGAAGCGCCGGCTGCTCCACGGCGCGACCACCCCGAGGCACTCGCCGCCCGCGCCGACCGTGAGGTCGACCTCGATCTGCGGCGCGCTCGCCCGGACCGCGGACCCGTCGAGCTCGATCCGCAGCCGGCCGGCCTCGACGAGCGCGTGCCCGCCGACGCGGTCCGGGAGGGAGACGCCCCGCGCGAGGGGCGGCACCTCCTCGTGCGACCAGGTGCGGCCGGTCTCGCGGTCGAGCACCCACACCGAGCACACCCCGGCGTAGTCGAGCGACGACGCGACGACGCCGAGGCACAGCCGGGGCGTGACCACGCCCCAGTACTCCCAGCGCTTGGCCCGGCCCCAGCCGCGCAGGTTCGCCCGGTGCAGCGGGGTGCGCGACCACCCGACGGCGTCCGGGTGCAGCCGCCCGTTCGGCAGGCACAGGTCGACGGGCTCGGTGATCTCGCGCTCCACGACACCCGTCTACCGGTGACCTGTCAGCCGAAACCCGCACGACACGCCGATGCGCCCCGGCGTGTCGTGCGGGTTTCACCGGCCGACCGGTGAAACCCGCAGCCGAGCCGATCTCGATACGCTCCCCGCGACCTCCTCCGTCGGTCGCGTCGCTACTCGATCTGGCACCGGGATCCCAGCCCGCGCGAGCTCGGGCTGGGCGGTGCTCAGTACAGCAGCGCGGTGGCGGGGTCCTCGAGGATCGCGGCGACGTCGGCGAGGAACCGGGAGCCCTTCTCGCCGTCGATGTGACGGTGGTCGAAGGACAGCGCCAGCGTGGTCACGTCGCGAGCCACGATCTCGTCACCAACCACCCACGGCTGCTTCTTGATCGCGCCGAAGCACAGGATCGCGGACTCGCCGGGGTTGATGATCGGCGTGCCGGCGTCGACGCCGAAGACGCCGACGTTGGTGATCGTGAACGTGCCTCCGGCCATCTCCGCGGGCTGGGTCTTGCCGGCCCGGGCGGTGTCCACGAGCTCCCCCAGCGCCCCGGCCAGCTCGACCAGCGAGAGGTCCTGGGCGTCCTTGACGTTGGGTACGACGAGTCCGCGCGGCGTCGCCGCGGCGATGCCGAGGTTGACGTAGCGCTTGTAGACGACCTCCTGGGCCGCCTCGTCCCAGAACGAGTTGATCTCGGGCGTACGCCGCATCGCGAGCAGGCACGCGCGCGCCAGGACCAGCAGCGGCGACACCCGGACGTCCCGGAGCTCGCGGCGACCCTTCAGCCGCTCGATCAGCTCCATCGTGCGGGTCACGTCGACGGTCACCCACTCGGTGACGTGCGGGGCGGTGAACGCCGACTGCACCATCGCGCCGGCCATCATCTTGCGCACGCCCTTGATCGGCTCGCGCCACTCGTCGGCGCCTGGTCTCGATACGCCGCCTCGTTCCTCGGCGGCTACTCGACCACCGAGGGGCGCGCCCTCCGCGGCCGACTGCACGTCCTCGCGCGACACGGTGCCGTTCGGGCCCG
>NZ_DASWVI010000157.1:0-2415 GCF_036401255.1 Nocardioides sp.
GGGTCCAGCGGGGGACGCGCCTCGAACGCGGCGCGGACCACCGCCAGCACCTGGCCGGCCGCCTCGGGGCCGACCCGGCGCACGCTCAGCCGCTCCCGGGCGCTCACCGCGGCTCCACCACCCCGGTCAGGTCGATCATCCGGTCCAGCTCGCCATTGACCTCGTCGTACCTCTCCAGGATCACCATGTGCCCCGCGCCGTGGCACTCCAGCAGCGAGGAGCCGTCGATGCTCGCGTGCAGCTTGCGGCTGTGGCCGATCGAGGTGAGCCGGTCGGCCGTGCCGCAGACGACCGCGGTCGGCACCTTCGAGAGCACGTCCACGGCGTGGAACTTGTCCAGGCTGCCGAAGCCGGGGAAGAACTCCGCCACAACCTCGAACGGCGTCGCCGAGAGCATCCGGTCGACGAACTCGACGTAGCTCGCGGGGACGGCGTCGCCGAAGGCCAGCTCGTCGGTCGCGACGAGCGCGACGTTGCGGCCCAGGCGGCGCAGCCCGTCGACGGCCCGGTGCCCGCGCGCGAGCGTGGACACGCCGCGATGGACCACGCCCGTGCCGGCCCAGGTGGGCACCATCGGGAACAGGATGCGGCTGGGGTCCAGGCCGCCCGCGGTCGTGGAGATCAGGGCGGTGCCGACCACGCGGCCCCCGAACAGCTCGGGGTGCTCCTCGGCGAGCGCGACGATCGTCATGCCGCCCATCGAGTGGCCGACCAGCACGACCGGCCCGTCGGGGGCAACCGCGTCGAGGACGCTCATCAGGTCCTTGCCGAGCTGCTCGATGGTGGCGTTGCCGAGCGGCGAGCGTCCCGACCGGCCGTGGGAGCGCTGGTCGTAGAACACCGTGCGCACCCGGCCGCGGTAGTGCTCGCGCTGGAAGTGCCAGCAGTCCAGGTTCAGCGCGTAGCCGTGGCAGAACACCACGGTGAGCGGAGCCGGCCGCCGGCGCAGCCGTCGTGCCGGCGGCCGGGCCTCAGGGTCGACCTCGTCGACCTCGACGTGCAGGGGGGTGCCGTCGTCGGCGATCACCGTGACCGGCGCGGAGCGCAGCGACCCGAACGCCGGGAGCTCCTGCGGCGCCCGGCGGGTGATCGCTCGGCGCTGCCGGGCGATCCCGACGCCCGCGCCCGCCGCGATGCCCGCCGCGGTCGCCGTGGCGCCGATCAGGTGCGTGCGGAGCCTCACGGGTCGACGTACCTCCTGCTCATCCGGCCCCCGATCCTGCTGACGATCTCGTAGGAGATCGTGCCGGCCGCGTCGGCCCAGTCCTGGACGGTCGGCTCGCCCGCGGTGCCGGGCCCGAACAGCACGACCTCGTGGCCGGGCTCGGGGAGGTCGCCGTCGAGGTCGACCACGAACTGGTCCATGCAGACCTGGCCGCGCACCGGCCGCTGCTTGCCCTCGACGAGCACGTGGGCGTGGTTGCCGGCGTGGCGCGGGATGCCGTCGCCGTACCCGACGGGCACCAGGCCGAGGGTGGTCGGTGTCTCCGCGACCCAGGTGTGCCCGTAGGAGACGCCGGCGCCGGCGGGGACCGGCTTGGTCATCACCAGCACCGCGCGGGCGGTCATCGCCGGCACCAGGCCGAGGTCGGGCACGTGGCCGGGGGCGGGGTCCAGGCCGTAGGACGCCAGGCCGAACCGCACCAGGTCGAAGCGGCTGCTCGGGCGGAGCAGGCCGGCGGCGGAGTTGGCGAGGTGACGGACCTCGGGGCGCAGCCCGGCGCGGTCGGCGGCCTCGAGGGCGCTGCGGAACGCCGCCTCCTGCGCGGCGTTCGCGGGGTGGGCGGGCTCGTCGCTGCACGCGAGGTGCGACCAGATGCCGGTGACCCGCCAGCGGCCCGCCTCCTCGCCGGCGCGGGCGGCGGCCACCAGGGCCGGCCACTGCTCGGCCGTCGAGCCGCCGCGGGACAGGCCCGTGTCGATCTTCAGCTGCACCCGGGCGGGCCGCCCGGCCGTCCGGACCCCGGCGGCGATCTCGTCGAGCTCGGCCAGGGAGTAGGCGGTGACGTCGACGTCCGCGGCGATCACGGCCGCGTAGTCCTCGCCCGGGACCGTGAGCCAGGTCAGCACCGGCCCCGTGTCGCCGGCGGCGCGCAGCGCCAGGGCCTCGTCGAGCGTCGCCACCCCGAGCCACTCCGAGCCGGCGGCGCGGGCGGCTCGGGCGACCTCGATCATCCCGTGGCCGTAGCCGTCGGCCTTGACGACCGTCATCGAGGCGACGCCGGTGATCTCGCGCAGCCGGCGGACGTTGTGCCGGAGCGCCGCGAGATCGACGACGATCTCGGCGCGCGCGACCGGCTGGGTCCTCATGGGACCGATTGTCCCATCACCACCCGGGCAGGCTGCGGACGGCCGCCGGGAGCGCCCGCGCCACGTCGCCGGCGACCAGCGGGCCGCTCCGGGTGGCCAGGGTCG
>NZ_DASWVI010000158.1:0-19759 GCF_036401255.1 Nocardioides sp.
AGGTCCGCCAGCTCGAGGTCGGCCAGGAGGCGGCGGTCACCCCGGCGGGCGCCGAGCGGTCGTACGCCGCCCGGGTGAGCGCGATCAGCGCACTGCCGGACACCTCGACGGGCAGCACCACCTACGCGGTGACCGTCACCCTGGACAAGCGCGGCCTGGCGCTGCCGGCCGGGGCGACGGCCACGGTCGACGTCGTCGTCGGATCCGCGCAGGACGTGGTGTCCGTGCCGGCCTCGGCGGTGCGCGACGGCACCGTGACGGTGCTCCGCGACGGCACCGCGTCGACCACCCCGGTGACCACCGGCCTGGTGGGCGCGTCGCGGATCGAGGTCACCGACGGCCTCGAGGCCGGTGACGAGATCGTGGTCGCCGACCTCTCGGCCGAGGTGCCGACCGGTGACACGAGTGGTGGGTCCGGCCTGGGTGGCTTCCGACCGCAGATCGGCACCGGCCCGGCCGGGCCCGGCGGTGGGCCGGTCACCTTCCAGCGATGAGTGCGGCGTACTAGATTCCGGCTCGAGGGATCGGCTCGACCTGCCGTGGGAGGGGTACATGGTCGCGACCGCCGCTGTCGACGCCGCACGCGTGGCCGAGATCGGGAAGTACGTCGTCCTGACCGACCCGCCGCGCGCGGACCTGCTCGCGCTGGTCGAGATCGCGGCCCAGGTGGCCCGGGTGCCGATGGCGACGATCAACCTGATCACCGATGTCGCGCAGCACCAGATCGCGACGCACGGGTTCGAGGCCTCGATCTGTGCGCGCGAGGACTCGATGTGCAACCTGGTGCTCCACGAGGGCGCTCCGGTGGTGGTCCCCGACGCCAGCCTCGACGAGCGATTCCGCGACAACCCGTTCGTGACCGGTGCGCTGGGCGATGTCCGGTTCTACGCCACCCACCAGCTCGTCACCCCCGACGGCGTGGTGATCGGCACGCTCTGCGTCTTCGACACCGTGGCCCGCGAGCTCAGCGACGAGCAGGAGCGCGCCCTGGCGGGGCTGGCCGACCGCGTCGTCGACCTGCTCGAGCTGGAGCTGCGCACCCGGGAGCTGAGACGCTCGAACGAGCAGCTGGCGGGCTTCGCCGGGCAGGTCAGCCACGACCTGCGCAATCCCCTCGCCGCGGTGACCCTGTCGCTGCGGATGCTCGGCGAGCACCTGGAGGGACGGCCCGGCCAGGACGACCGCGCGCTCGGCTACCTCCTCGAGAGGGCGCTCGGCGGCGCCGAACGGATGCAGTCGCTGATCGACGACCTGCTCGCCTACGCGCGGGTCGGGGCCGAGCTCCAGCGGGTGCCGGTGGACCTAACGGCGGTGTTGGCGGACGTCCGCGCCGACCTGGCCGCCGCGCTCGCGGGCGCCACGCTCGTCGAGGGCGACCTGCCCACCGTGACGGGCGACCCCGTCCACCTGCGGGCGGTGCTGCAGAACCTGGTGGCCAACGCCGTGAAGTTCACCCGCCCCGGGGAGCCGGCCCACGTCGAGGTCGACTCGGTGCGGGTGCGAGACGTCTGGCGGATCGAGGTGTGCGACCGCGGCCCCGGCATCGCACCGGACCAGCGCGAGCGGGTGTTCCTGCCCCTGGCGCGCATCGACGCCTCCGTGGAGGGCTCGGGCATCGGCCTGTCGACCTGCCGGCGCATCGTCGAGGCGCACGGCGGCCGCATCGGCCTCACGGACGCGGCGTACGGCGGAACCTGCGCCTGGTTCGAGCTGCCGGCCTGATCGAGGTTGGGACCGCTCTCGGACCGGGCTGGGTCAGTCCTTGTGGGTCTTGCCCGGCAGGGCGAGCATCCGCTCGAGGGCGACCAGCGCCCACTTCTCGGTCTCGGGGTCGACCTCGATCCGGTTCACGACCGTGCCCGCGACCAGCGACTCCAGCGCCCACACGAGGTGGGGTAGGTCGATGCGGTTCATCGTCGAGCAGTAGCAGACGGTCTTGTCGAGGAACGAGATGTTCTTGTCCGGGTGGGCGGCCGCGAGGCGCTTGACGAGGTTGAGCTCGGTGCCGATCGACCAGCTCGACCCGGCGGGGGCGGCCTCGATGGTCTGGATGATGAACTCCGTGGAGCCCACCAGGTCGGCCTTCGTGACGACCTCGTGGGTGCACTCGGGGTGCACGAGGATCTGCACGCCGGGGATCGTGGCGCGCAGCTCGTCGACGACGTCGGGGGAGAAGCGGCCGTGCACCGAGCAGTGGCCCTTCCACAAGATGACCTTCGCGTCGCGCAGCTGGTCGGCGGTGAGCCCGCCGCCGGGCTGCATCGGGTCCCACACGACGCAGTCGTCCAGGCTGAGGCCCATCTTCAGCACCGCGGTGTTGCGGCCCAGGTGCTGGTCGGGGAGGAACAGGACCTTGGTGCCCCCGTCGACGTCGGCCTTCTGCTCGAACGCCCACTCCAGCGCCACCTCGGCGTTGCTCGAGGTGCAGACCAGGCCGCCGTGGCGGCCGCAGAACGCCTTGATGTCGGCCGAGGAGTTCATGTACGTCACGGGGACGACCTGGTCGGCGACGCCGGCCGCGGTGAGGGCGTCCCACGCCATCTCCACCTGGGTCAGCCGGGCCATGTCGGCCATCGAGCAGCCGGCGGCGAGGTCCGGGAGCACGACCTGCTGCGCGGGGCTGGTGAGGATGTCGGCCGACTCGGCCATGAAGTGCACGCCGCAGAACACGATGTACTCGGCGTCCGGCCGGGCCGCGGCCTCGCGGGCCAGCTTGAACGAGTCGCCGGTGACGTCGGCGAACTGGATGACCTCGTCGCGCTGGTAGTGGTGGCCGAGCACGAACACCTTGTCGCCCAGCGCCTCCTTGGCCGCCCGGGCGCGCTCGACGAGGGCCGGGTCGGACGCCGGCGGCAGGTCGCCCGGACACTCCACGCCGCGCTCGCTGCTGAGGTCGGTGCCTCGGCCGAGGGGCAGCAGGGGGAGGTCGATCGTCGTCATGAACGTGATCCTAGTCTCGCGGTCGGTCGCTCAGAGCAGCGCACCATGGTGAACGTACGGCGCGGGCGGGTTCATCCCGTGCAGCGCGAGATAGCCCTCGGTGTGCACGTCCAGGCGGGCCGCGAACCCCACGTCCAGCACCCACTGGTTGGCCCCGGTGACGTGCGGGACCGTCACCTCCTCGGGGCCCTCGGCGAGCGCCGCCCACAGCAGCCGGGTCGCCGTCCGCCGGTTCGAGGCCGCCAGCAGCGCGAGCCGGCCGCGCTCGTCGAGGTAGGCGTAGCCCGAGCCGGTCGTCGTGTCCGAGACCAGCAGGCGTGCGGTCGTGAGCAGCAGCTCGTGGTCGGGCCCGTGGCCGGCGCCGCGCGCCGCCCGGTCCAGGGAGTCCATCAGCTCCACGTCCGCGGCGCTGCCGTCGCGGACCTTCTCGACCACCGGGAGCAGCGTGCGGTCCAGCCGGCCGGCGAGGTACATCTGCGGGTGCAGCGCGAACCCGGCCTGGTGGTAGACCCGCACCGCCTTGGCGTCCGACGAGGCCGACAGCATCCGGCGGGTGCAGGCCCGTCCGTGCTGCAGCGCCGCCGCCAGCAGCGGCTTGCCGATGCCCTGGCCCTGCCGAGCCGGCACCACGGCGTACGTCGCGAGGCACCACAGCACCTCGCGCCGCAAGGACGTCGCGATGCCGACGACGCCGGAGTCGTCCTCGGCGACCCAGCAGCCGCCGGGATCGGTGGCCACGAGGTGGCTGGTGCGCCGGATCCACGCCGCCCGGTGGGCCTCCGTGCGCCGCACCGGCTCGGGGGCCGAGACGCGCCGCGTCCGGCTCTCGAGCTCGAAGAAGCCCTCGTCGCTGATCCGCTCGGCCGCGGGCACGTCCTCCTGGGTCATCGGGCGGATCCGCACGTCCGACAGACTAGGCGCATGAGGATCCTGGTCGCCCCCGACAAGTTCGCGGGCACCCTGACCGCCGTCGAGGCGGCGCAGGCCATCGCGACGGGCTGGCGACGCCGTGCGCCGCACGACGAGCTGGACCTCGCGCCGATGGCCGACGGCGGACCCGGGTTCGTCGACGTGCTGCACGCCACGCTGGGCGGCGAGCTGCTCGCGGTCACCGTGCGCGGACCGCACGGGGAGCCCACACCCGCGACGGTGCTGATCGCCGGCGACACGGCGTACGTCGAGGCCGCCCAGGCCTGCGGTGTCCACCTGACCGGTCGCGAGGGTGCCGAGTCCGCGACGACGTACGGCGTCGGGGAGCTGCTGCTGGCGGCCGCCGGTGCCGGCGCGGAGCGGGTCGTCGTCGGGCTCGGCGGCAGCGGGACCAACGACGGCGGCGCCGGCCTGCTCGCCGCGCTCGGTGCGACCGCCGACCGGCCGCTCGACGCGGGCGTCGCCGGGCTCGCGGGGGTGTCGCGGGTCGAGCTGCCGGCCTACCCGCTGCCGCTGGTGGCCGCGACCGACGTGGACAACCCGCTGACCGGCCTGTTCGGCGCCACGAAGGTGTACGGGCCCCAGAAGGGGCTGGCGGAGGAGCGCCTCCCCGTGCTCGACGGGTGGCTCGAGGAGCTCGCCGTCGCCACCGACCGGCGGGTGTCCCTGGAGAAGGGGGCCGGCGCGGCGGGGGGCCTCGGGTTCGCGCTGCTGCTCCTGGGCGCCACCCGCGAGCCCGGCATCGGACTGGTCGCCGACGTGGTGCGGCTGCCCGAGCGGGCGCGGCAGGCGGACCTCGTGATCACCGGCGAGGGCGCGTTCGACTTCTCCAGCCGGTCCGGCAAGGTGCCCTACGGGGTCGCGGAGATCGCCGCCGAGGCGCTGCGGCCGTGCGTGGCGCTGGCGGGGCAGGTGCTGGTGGGCTCCCGGGAGATGCGGGCGCTGGGCATCGAGTCGGCGTACTCGCTGGTCGACCTGATCGGGGAGGAGCGGGCGTTCGGCGACCCGGCCGGGGCGCTCGCCGACCTCGCGGAACGGGTCGCGCGGACCTGGTCACACCGGTGAGCGGAATAACCGGGCGTGTGCGACCATTGATCGAGTAGTTGATCGAGCAACACCCTTCCACCGAACTTGGGAGAACCGCACATGACCGAGCAGGTCGAGACCACCACCGAGCGCCGTACGGACTCCATCAACCTGAGCCCCGTGGCCGCCGCCAAGGTGAAGAGCCTCCTCGAGCAGGAGGGCCGCGACGACCTGTCGCTGCGCATCTCCGTGCAGCCGGGCGGCTGCTCGGGCCTGCGCTACCAGCTGTTCTTCGACGAGCGCAGCCTGGACGGCGACGTGGTCACCGACTTCGACGGCGTCTCCGTCGTGGTCGACCGGATGAGCGTCCCCTACCTCAACGGCGCGACGATCGACTTCGTCGACTCGATCGAGAAGCAGGGCTTCACGATCGACAACCCCAACGCCACCGGCTCCTGCGCCTGCGGCGACTCGTTCCACTGAGCTGACGACGCAGAAGGCCCCGCCGGCAGTGCCGGCGGGGCCTTCTGCGTCGTCATGGCCTGCGGTCAGTCGCCGTCGAGCTGGAGGTTGAGGGCGCCGGCGAGGCGGGCGGCGGCCTCGGAGATCTCGATCTCGCGCTTGGGCAGCTCGCGGGGGTAGTCCTCGAAGTACAGCGAGGGGGCCGGGCGGGCGACCGCGCGTACGGCGCGCTCCAGGTGGAGGTTCGCACCCGCCGCCCGGCAGTCGGCACGCATCTCCTCGGGGGTCGCGGGGTCGTCGTACGCGAGTCGGGGTGCGCGGCGCTCGTCGGTCATGGATGCGACGCTACGCGCTACCGATGGGTACCCGTAGCGGTACCGCTCAGTAGTCTTCTGCGTAGTCTTCTGCGCATGTCGCTGCTGATCACCGGCTCCATCGCCACCGACCACCTGATGACCTTCCAAGGCAAGTTCGCCGACTCGCTGGTGGTCGAGCAGCTGGACAAGCTCTCGGTCTCGTTCCTCGTCGAGGACCTCGAGATCCGCCGCGGCGGCGTCGCCGCCAACATGTGCTTCGGACTCGGCCAGCTGGGCGTCCGGCCGGTGCTGGTCGGGGCGGCCGGCGAGGACTTCGCCGACTACCGCTCGTGGCTGGAGCGGCACGGCGTCGACTGCGGACACGTGCGGATCTCCGAGACCCGGCACACGGCGCGGTTCGTGTGCACGACCGACCCGACCGGCGCGCAGATCGCGTCGTTCTACCCGGGTGCGATGAGCGAGGCGCGGTTGATCGAGCTGGCGCCGATCGTGTCGCGCGTCGGTCACCCGGAGTACGTGCTCATCGGCGCCGACGACCCCGAGGGCATGCTGCGCCACACCGACGAGTGCCGCCAGCGCGGGTACCCGTTCATCGCCGACCCCAGCCAGCAGCTCGCGTTCAGCGGCGGGGAGCTGATCCGCAGCCTGATCGACGGCGCCGCGATCTTGTTCTCCAACGAGTACGAGTCGGCGATGATCGAGCAGAAGACCGGCTGGTCGACCGACGAGGTGCTCGACCGGGTCGGCGTGCAGGTCACCACGCTCGGCAAGGACGGCGTCCGCATCCTCCGCAAGGGCGAGGACCCGATCGAGCTGCACGCCGCCAAGAACGTGCCCGCGGTCGAGCCGACCGGGGTCGGCGACGCGTTCCGGGCCGGGTTCCTCGGTGCCCTGGCGTGGGGGGTCGGGCTCGAGCGGGCGGCGCAGGTCGGGTGCGTGCTGGCGGCGTACGTCGTCGAGACCGTGGGCACCCAGGAGTACGCGTTCACGCCGGCGCAGTTCCTGGGCCGCATCGAGGAGTCGTACGGCGCGGCCGCGGCCGACGACCTCGCGCCGCACCTCAAGCGGCTCAGCTGAGCCGGCGCACCAGGTAGCGCCCGGCGGGGTCCTCGCCGGCGTACTCCTGGCCGCGCATGCGGCACCAGGCCGGGATGTCCGTGCGTGCCGCCACGTCGTCGGCGAGCACGGCGACGACGCCGCCGACCGGGACGTCGGCGTACCTCTTGCCGAGCTCGATGACCGGCAGCGGGCAGCGCAGGCCGCGGCAGTCGAGCTCGAGGTCGGCGATCACAGCCCCGCCTCGGCGCGGATGTCGCGGACGACGTGGGGGAGCGCGGCGAGGAAGCCGTCGACGTCCTCCTCGGTGGTCGCGCGGGTCAGCGAGACCCGCAGGTTGCCATGAGTGAGCACACCCATCGCCTCCAGGACGCGGCTCGGGGTCAGCGTCGAGGCCGTGCACGCCGATCCGCTGGCCGCGCCGTAGCCGCGCCGGTCGAGCTCGGTGACCAGCGCCTCGCCGTCGACGTAGAGGCAGGAGAAGGTCACCAGGTGGGGGAGCCGGTCGACGGGGTCGCCGACGACCTCGACGTCCGGGATCGCGGCCGCGGTGGCGCGGATCCGGTCGACCAGGGCGTGGTGGCGGGCGTTGAGCTCGGCGCGCTCGCCGACGACCGCCTGGAGCGCGGCGGCCGCGGCGAGGGCGGCGGGCACGTTCTCGAAGCCGCCGGCTCGCTCGTCGACCCGGTCGTCGCCGGGGAACGGGTTGAGCCAGCGGGTGCCCTTGCGGACCAGGAGGATCCCGATACCGGCCGGCCCGCCCCACTTGTGCGCCGATCCCGCCGCCGCGTCCCACCGGTCCGGGAGCGGCAGCCGACCCATCGAGGCACACGCGTCGACGAAGAGCGGTACGCCGGGAGCCACGTCGTCGACCGGCTGCAGTGTGCCGACCTCGTGGTTGGCCGACTGCAGCGCGACGACGTCGGCCCCCGCGAACGCGTCCGGGTCGACCCGCCCGAGCCGGTCGACCGGGGCCTCGAGGGGCGCGGGGCCGCCCCACCGGGCCGCGTGGACGACCGCGGAGTGCTCGACCGCGGCGTACCCGATCCGGGCCTCGCCGGCCGGCCCGTTCGCCGACGAGGCGCCGCGGCGCAGCCCCAAGAGGCCACGGTGGACCGCCTCGGTGCCGGAGGAGGTGAACGTGACCTCGTCGGGGCGCACCCCGAGGCACTCGGCGACGACCGCGCGGGCGTTGTCGAGCAGCAGGCGGGCGTCCCGGCCCGGCCCGTGCAGCCGCCGCGGGTCGGCGTACCCCCGCTCGAGGGCGGCGAGGAGCGTGTCGCGGGCGGCCGGGTGCAGCGGCTCGGAGGACGCCGCGTCGAGGTAGACCGGGCGGCCCGGGAGGCGCGAGGGGTCGGCGCTGCTCACGTCCCCGAACCTATCCGGAGGGGCGCCGGGCGCGCGCCCGGGCACCGAACGGGGTGACCGGTGGGTAGAAGGTCCCGGGACTCGTCCCAGGACATGGGCCCCCCGCCGGGTCTTAGGTCCTGGGATTCCGCTAGTGTTCGCAACATCCGTGTTCGTTGAGAGAGAGGCTCAGACGTTGAGTCTGCAACTCCCCAAGCGTGCCGCCCGCAGCCGCGGGGCAGCTCGCCGGGTGACCGGCCTGGCCGCGATCGGTGCCGGCGTACTCGTGCTGGGTGGCTGCTCGTCCGACACTCAGGGCGAGTGGGAGCGGTTGGCGATGCCCGATCCCGCTTCCGAGCAGGGTGAGCACATCCTCAACCTGTGGCAGGGCGCCTGGATCGCCGCGCTGGTGACCGGCGTCATCGTCTGGGGACTGATCTTCTACGCGATCTGGCGCTTCCGGCGCCGCAGCGAGGACGAGATCCCCGTCCAGACGCGCTACAACCTGCCGCTGGAGATCTTCTACACGATCGCGCCGATCATCATGGTGATCGTGTTCTTCGCCAAGACCGTGGACGTCCAGAACGCGGTCCTCGACGACGACCTCCCGGTCGACAACACGATCGAGGTCGTCGGCCAGCAGTGGTCGTGGACGTTCAACTACGGCATCGGCGAGCAGGACGCGTCGGCCAACGACGACGCCGCGGACGACAACTTCCCGTACTCCTCCTACGTCCATGAGTCGGGCACCGCCTCCTACATCCCGACGCTGGTGCTGCCGGTGGGCGAGACCACGCGGTTCAACCTGCACTCCCCGGACGTCATCCACGACCTCAGCGTCCCGGCGTTCCTGCTCAAGATGGACGTCATCCCCGGCCGGGTGAACCACTACGAGATCACCCCGAGCCGCACCGGCGAGTTCGCCGGCAAGTGCTTCGAGCTCTGCGGCGTCTACCACTCGCGGATGCTCTTCAACGTCAAGGTCGTCAGCCCCGAGGAGTACGACGCCTACCTCCAGCAGCTCCAGGACGCCGGCGCGACGTCGCAGGCCCCGCTGCTGGGCGGCGCGTACGCCGACACCCAGGCCGGGCTCGACTCCGGCACCGAGTCCGAGGAGGGCGCGCAGTGACCGCCACCGCAGTACCGTCCACCCACGTCACGGCGCGACCGCGGCTGGGTGAGCAGATCGCGCGGATCCTCACGACCACCGACCACAAGGTGATCGGCAAGCTCTACCTCGGGACCTCGTTCAGCTGGTTCCTGATCGGCGGCCTGATGGCCATGCTGATCCGCTCCGAGCTCGCCTACCCGGGCATGCAGGTCGTGAACGACGAGGTCTACAACCAGCTGTTCACGATGCACGGCACGATCATGCTGCTGCTGTTCGCGACGCCGCTGTTCTTCGGGTTCGCGAACGTGATCATGCCGCTGCAGATCGGCTCGCCCGACGTCGCGTTCCCGCGCCTGAACATGCTCAGCTACTGGCTGTTCCTCTTCGGTGGCCTGATCGCCGCCTCCGGCTTCCTCACCCCCTCCGGCGCGGCCGACTTCGGCTGGTTCGCCTACACCCCGCTCTCCGACGCGGTCCGTTCGCCCGGCGTCGGCGGCGACCTGTGGATCATGGGTCTGTGGATGGCCGGCCTCGGCACGATCCTCGGCGCGGTCAACTTCATCACCACGATCATCTGCATGCGCGCGCCCGGCATGACGATGTTCCGGATGCCGATCTTCGTGTGGAACACGCTGGTCACCAGCCTGCTCGCGCTGATCGTGTTCCCGGTGCTCGCCGGCGCGCTGCTCGCGCTCGAGGCCGACCGCCAGCTCGGCGCGCACGTCTTCGACACCTCGCACGGTGGCGCGATCTTGTGGCAGCACCTGTTCTGGTTCTTCGGCCACCCCGAGGTCTACATCATCGCGCTGCCGTTCTTCGGCATCGTCACCGAGATCCTGCCGGTGTTCAGCCGCAAGCCGGTCTTCGGCTACATCGGCCTCGTCGGCGCGACCCTCGGCATCGCGGTGCTCTCGGTCGCGGTGTGGGCGCACCACATGTTCGTCACCGGCGCCGTGGACCTGCCGTTCTTCTCCGGCATGACGTTCCTGATCGCCGTACCGACCGGAGTGAAGTTCTTCAACTGGATCGGGACGATGTGGGGCGGATCCATCTCGTTCGACACCCCCATGCTCTGGTCGATCGGCTTCCTGACGACGTTCCTGTTCGGCGGCCTCACCGGCGTGATCCTGGCCAGCCCGCCGCTGGACTTCCACGTGTCGGACTCCTACTTCGTGGTCGCGCACTTCCACTACGTCGTGTTCGGCACCGTGGTGTTCGCGATGTTCGCCGGCTTCTACTACTGGTGGCCGAAGTTCACCGGCCGGATGCTCGACGAGCGCCTGGGCAAGCTGCACTTCTGGCTGCTGTTCATCGGGTTCCACACCACGTTCCTCGTGCAGCACTGGCTGGGCGTCGAGGGCATGCCGCGGCGCTACGCCGACTACCTGCCCGGCGACGGCTTCACCACGCTCAACCAGGTCTCCACGATCGGCGCGTTCCTGCTCGGCGCCTCGACGTTGCCGTTCTTCTACAACGTCTACATCTCGCGCCGCTCGCCGCTGGTCAACACCGACGACCCGTGGGGCTGGGGCCGCTCGCTGGAGTGGGCGACCAGCTGCCCGCCGCCGCGGCACAACTTCGTCGCGATCCCGCGGATCCGCTCGGAGTCCCCGGCCTTCGACCTGCACCACCCGGAGGTCGCCGCGATCGAGCTGGAAGACAACGAGGCCGCCCGCGTGGGCGCGCCGGCCGACGCCCCAGACATGGAGGGACGCGAGGAGATGCTCCGCGACCGCAACGCCAACCCGGAGGGTGACGCCTGATGAAGTCCGAGGCCTGGGTCTTCGGGATCGTCGCGGTCTTCTTCGGGCTGATCGCGCCGGCGTACTGGTTCATCACCTCCGACTGGACCGGCACCTCCGCCCTGACCATGACGATGCTGCTCGCCGCCATGGTGACGCTCTACCTCGGGTTCCACGCGGCGAAGATGGACCCGCGTCCGGAGGACCGCAAGGACGGCGAGATCGCCGACGGCGCGGGGGAGCTGGGCTTCTTCCCGCCGTACTCCTGGTGGCCGCTGTGGTGCGCGCTGACGCTCGGCGTGATGGTCTACGCGGTCGCGCTCGCGGCGTGGTGGCTGTTCATCATCGGGGTGGTGCTCGGTGCGGTCGCGCTCAGCGGCTGGATCTTCGAGTACTACCGCGGCGAGCACGCGCACTGAGTCCGGACGCCGTCGACGAATCGGCGGTGTGGGTGCCGCCGGTTAGGCTTGGCGGCAGGACCACACGCTCGTCACGGGGAGTTCCAGCATGTCCGAGAGTCGTTCGCGCGCTCGCGCGCTAGCCGCCGTCGCGGTCGCCGCAGCGCTGACGCTGACGGCCTGCCAGTCCGACGACCTGCCGGGCGCCTCCGCGGTCACCGGTGACGACCCGAGCTCGGACGCCTCCGAGGCCCCCGCCCTGCGGCTGGTCTCGAGCATCGACAAGGGTGCCACGGGCGTGCCCGTCGACCAGGCGGTCTCGGTCAAGGCCCGGGGCGGCTCGATCGACTCGGTCGCGGTCACCTCGGCGGCCGGCAGGCTGCCCGGCGAGGTCCGCGCCGACGGCACCCGCTGGGTCGCGACCGGACGGCTCGAGCCCGGGACGGCCTACACGATGACCACGGTCGCCGAGCGGACCGACGGCACCCAGGTCCGGCGTACCTCGAAGTTCACGACCCAGGACCTCACGCTCGACCAGCAGACCTACCCGTCGGTGGCGCCGCTGGAGGGCGAGACGGTCGGCGTGGGCATGCCCGTGATCGTCACCTTCGACGTCCCGGTGACCGACAAGGCGGCGTTCGAGCGGCACATGACCGTGACGTCCACGCCCAGCCAGCCGGGCGCCTGGCACTGGATGAGCGACACCGAGGCGCACTGGCGCCCCAAGACCTACTGGCGGGCCGACACCGACGTGCACGTCGACATCGACGTCAACAGCGTGCCGGCCGGCAACGGCATCTACGGCCAGGAGAGCCGGCAGCTCGACTTCCACGTCGGCGACGCCCACATCTACCGGGTGAACGCGCAGACCCACCAGATGCGGGTCTTCAGCAACGGCAAGCTGCTGCGCACGCTCCCGATCACCACGGGCAAGCCCGGCTTCACGACCCGCTCCGGGGTCAAGGTGATCATCGAGAAGTTCGACAGCAAGCGGATGAACTCCGAGACCGTCGGCATCCCCGCCGGCAGCGCCGATGCCTACGACATCGACAACGTCCAGTGGGCGATGCGGGTGACCTACTCCGGTGAGTTCATCCACGCCGCACCCTGGTCGGTCGGCTCCCAGGGCTACGCCAACGTCTCCCACGGGTGCACGGGCATGAGCACCGACAACGCCGGCTGGCTCTATGCGATGTCGCGTCGCGGCGACGTGGTCGAGTACACCGGCACCGACCGGCAGATGACCCTCACCAACGGCTACGGCGACTGGAACGAGTCCTTCCAGCAGTACCGCCAGGGCTCCGCGCTGTCCTGACCGCCCGCCCGTGAGGGCTCGAGTCGGCGCTACTGCAGGTTTGTGGGGGCGCGAGTCGGCGCTACTGCAGGTTTGTGGGGGCGTGAGTCGGCGCTACTGCAGTGCGAGCCCGCCGCGAACTCGACCGGCGGGCTGCACTGGCGCCGAGTCGGCAGGCCGGCGGGCTGCATTGGCGCCGAGTCGGCAGGCTGGCGGGCTGCATTGGCGCCGAGTCGGCGGGCTGGCGGGTGGGGCACGCACGAAGGCCGCCCGACTCCCGGGTGGGGGAGTGGGCGGCCTCTGCGCGTGGAGCCGTCCGGCGCCGGTCAGTGCTGGCGCAGGCTCTCGTCCTCGACGAGGTGGTGGCCGTCGAACTGGTGGCCGTCGGCCGCGTGGCCCTCCACGCCCGCCTGGAGCTCGTGCTCGTGCTCGGCGTGGTGGTGGCCGGCCTCGAGTTCCTCGACGGTCGGCTTCTGCACGTTGTCGGCGTACCAGAGGGTCCGCAGCCGGTGGCGCAGGGCAGCGACGCGACCACCGCTGGGGGCGGGGATCCCGTTGACGTCCTCGTCGTGCTGGTGGTCCACCGGCACCGGGTCACGGTCGCGCGCGGCGAGCGTGTAGGCGCGGGTGGACGAGAGCGGCAGGTGCTTCTCGGAGTAGCCGCCCTCGGCCGAGCGCATGATGATGCCGGTCTCGTAGCCGTGCAGCAGCGTCTCGTTGTCCTTGCGCTGCAGCGAGATGCACCAGCGGCGGGTCACCACGAACGCGATCACCGGACCGACGAACACCGCGACCCGGAGGAAGTAGGTGATCTGGTTGATGCTCGCGTGCAGCTTGATCGCGATGATGTCGTTGCCGCCGGCGATCCAGAACAGGCCGTACATCGTCATCAGCGCCACCATCAGCGCGGTGCGCGTCGGTGCGTTGCGCGGCCGCTCCAGCAAGTGGTGGTCTCGCTTGTCGCCGGTGATCCAGGCGTCCAGGAACGGCAGCAGCATCACGATCGTGAACATCACCACCGGCAGGATCAGGATCGGCAGCATGACGTTCCAGCTGATCGTGATCCCCCAGAAGTGGGACTCCAGACCGGGCATGATGCGCAGCGCGCCGTCCGGCCAGCCCATGTACCAGTCGGGCTGGGAGCCCGCGGTGACCTTCGAGGGGTCGTAGGGCCCGTACTTCCACACCGGGTTGATCGACAGCAGCGCACCCATGAGCGCGGTGACGCCGAAGACGATGAAGAAGAACCCGCCGGCCTTCGCGGCGTACACCGGCAGCATCGGGAAGCCCACGACGTTGTGCTCGGTGCGGCCGGGACCGGGCCACTGGGTGTGCTTGTGGTAGACGAGCAGCAGCATGTGGGCGGCGATCAGCGCGAGCAGCAGGCCCGGGATCAGCAGCACGTGGACGACGTAGAGGCGCGGGATGATCGACTCACCCGGGAACTCGCCGCCGAACATGAAGAACGACATGTAGGTGCCGACCACCGGCGTCGCCTTGACGAAGCCGTCCGCGGCGCGGATGCCGGTGCCGGAGAGCAGGTCGTCGGGCAGGGAGTAGCCGGTGAAGCCCTCGAGGGTGCCGAGGATCAGCAGCAGGCTGCCGATCACCCAGTTCAGCTCGCGGGGCTTGCGGAAGGCGCCGGTGAAGTAGACACGCAGCAGGTGCACCATCATCGAGGCGACGAACAGCATCGCCGCCCAGTGGTGCATCTGGCGCATCAGCAGGCCGCCGCGCACGTCGAAGGAGAGCCGCAGGCTCGAGGCGTAGGCCTCGGACATGTGGATGCCGCGCAGCTGGTCGTAGGACCCGTTGTACTGGACCTCGCCCATGCTGGGGGTGAACCACAGCGTCAGGAAGACGCCGGTCAGGAGCAGGACGACGAAGCTCCACAGCGCGATCTCGCCGAGCATGAAGGACCAGTGGTCCGGGAAGACCTTGCGCAGGTTCTTCTTCATGGCGGTCGCGAGGCCGAGCCGCTCGTCGGCCCAGTTCGCGACCGCCCCGGCCCGGTTGGGCTTGGTCGTGGTCGCCGCCGTCGTGGCGTTGGTCTTGGCGACCCTGCTGGTGTCCATGATCAGCCACGCTCCCAGAAGCTCGGTCCCACGGGTTCGGTGAAGCCGCTCTGCGCGACCAGGTAGCCCTCGTCGTCGACCATGAGCGGCAGCTGCGGCAGCGGCCGGGCCGCCGGGCCGAAGACGACCTTGGCCGAGTCGGCCAGGTCGAACGTCGACTGGTGGCAGGGGCAGAGCAGGTGGTGGGTGGTGCGCTCGTAGAGCGAGATCGGGCAGCCCACGTGGGTGCAGATCTTCGAGTAGCACACGATCCCGTCGACCGACCAGTTCTCCCGGCCGTCGCCCGGGGTGATCTCCTCGGGCTCCATGCGCACGACGACGACCGCGCCCTTGGACTTGTTGACCTGCAGGGCGAGGCCCTCGAGCGGCTCGCCGTCCTCGCCGCCGTTGAAGATGCCCTCGGGCTCGGCGTTGACGAGGTCGCCGATCTCGAGGTCGGCGGGGCGGATGGGCGTGCCGACGACGTCGCGGACGACGCGCATGCCCTTCTCCCAGATCGTGTTCTCGATGCCGGCGCCCGGGTAGGGCTTGTCCTTGGCGACCTGGCTCGGCGTGGGGCCGAGGTCGCGCAGCATCACGACCGCGGGCAGCCCGAGGAGGCCCACCGCGCCGAGCAGCGAGTTGCGCACGAGCGGGCGGCGGCCGATGCCGGACTCCTCGAGCCCCGCGTCGAGAGCGGCGAGGGTGGCCTCGCGGTCGGCGGCCGAGGACGCCGACGGGTGCCGGGCCTCGACGATCTCGTGGTCGGCCATCAGCTTGCGGGCCCACTGGATGACGCCGGTGCCGATGAACAGCAGGGCGCCCGCGAGCGAGAGCCCGATGAACAGGTTCGACGCGCCGACGCCGCCGACGACGTCCGGGTCCTCGCCGATGTCGAAGGCGAAGTAGGAGACCAGCAGCAGGATCGTGCAGACCGCCGAGAGACCGAAGAGCGTGGCCACCTGGCGCTCGGCGCGCTTCTCCGCCCGGGGGTCGACGTCGGTCGGGCGCCACTGGTGCTCGGGCAGGCCCGGGTTGGCGTAGAGGTCGTTGACCAGCGCCTCGTCCGGGACGTTGCTCAGCTCGTGGCCGGGGACGTCGGGGTGCCCGTTGTCGTGGCTGCTCACGCCTCCACCTTCTTCTTCGTCGAGCGGGTCGTGTGCGCGGCGATCCAGACCGCGGCGCCGACCAGGGAACCGATGCCGAGCACCCAGGCGGCGAGGCCCTCGGGGACCGGGCCGAGACCGCCGAGGCCGAAGCCGCCGTAGTCGGGCATGTCCTCGAGCGAGCCCAGGTAGGCGATCACGTCGCGCTTCTCGTCCGGCGAGAGGTTGCCGTTGGTGAAGTTCGGCATGTTCTGCGGGCCGGTCAGGAGGGCCTCGTAGATGTAGCGGGGCTCGACGCCGCGGATCTTGGGGGCGAAGCCGCCGCGCGGCATCGCGCCGCCGGAGCCCTCGAAGTTGTGGCAGGCGGTGCAGTTGGTCAAGAAGATCTGGCCGCCGTTGGTGATCGCCTGCTGACGCTCCTCGTCGGACATCCCCTCGAGGCTGTAGTCGCTCTCGTCGGGGATCGCCGGGCCGGGGCCGAGCGAGGCGACGTACGCCGCGAGCGCGGCGATCTCGTCCTGGTCGAACGTCTCGGGCTTGCGGGGCACCTGGGCGCCCGGCCGCGCCATCGGCATCCGGCCGGTGCCGACCTGGAAGTCGACGGCGGCCGCGCCCACGCCGACCAGCGAGGGACCGAGCTGGTTGCCGTCCTGGCTGCGCATGCCCTCGCCGTTCTGGCCGTGGCAGAACGAGCAGCTGACCAGGAACAGCTCGCGGCCCTGCGCGATCTGCTCCTCGCTGGCCGCTGCGGAGCCCGCCTGCGCGGGGGAGAACACCGTGTAGAGCCCACCGGTCAGCAACAGGCCGAGGAGCACCACGGCGAGGCCGGCGAGCGGTCCGCGACGGTGCCTGGAGAGGCGACCGGCGGAACGGTTCAGGAGACGCACAATTCAGTCCTTGCGGTTGGTCGTGCTGCGGGCGGGGGCTACTGGACGAGGTAGATGGTCGCGAAGAGGCCGATCCACACCACGTCGACGAAGTGCCAGTAGTAGGAGACGACGATCGCGCTCACCGCCTGCTCGTGGGTGAACTTGCGCGCCACGAACGTGCGGCCGAGGACGAAGAGGAAGGCGATGAGACCGCCGGTCACGTGCAGACCGTGGAAGCCGGTGGTCAGGTAGAACATCGTGCCGTACGCCGAGTCCTGGATCGTGATGTTCTCGCGGATCAGCTCGGCGTACTCGGTGGCCTGCCCGCCGATGAAGACCGCGCCCATGATGTAGGTGAGCACGAACCACTCGCGCAGCCCCCACCCGGCGACGTTGAACACCGATCCGGTGCGGCCGACCTGGCCGCGCTCGGCGGCGAACACGCCGAGCTGGCAGGTGAGGGAGGAGAGCACCAGGATCGTGGTGTTCACCGAGGCGAACGGCACGTTGAGGTGCTCGGTGTTCTGCGACCACAGGTCCGGGCTCACCGACCGGATCGTGAAGTAGGCGGCGAACAGTGCCGCGAAGAACATCAGCTCGCTGGAGAGCCAGATGATGGTCCCCACACTGACCATGCTCGGACGGTCGTGGTGCCCGTGCAGACGGGATGCCGGAATCGCGGTTGCAGTCGCCACGGGCGTCATTATGTCGTGACTTGGGCAGGAGGGCACCCCGGGGGGCCCGTGTCGCGTGGTCCTAGAGTTCAGACCGTGCTCCACACCGCGGTCGCGACCCTCGCCGAGGGCACCGGCGACCTTCCCCGGTTCACTGCCTCAACCCTCCTGACGGGGTGGTCGCTGGAACCAGTGTCGTTCGTCCTGACGGCCTGGGTCGCGGGGCTCTACGTCTACGGGACCCTGGTCCTGCGCCGGCGCGGCGACCACTGGCCGGTCGGGCGCACGCTGGCGTTCGTCGGGCTGGGGATGGGCTCGTTCTACTTCGCCACCAGCTCCGGCCTCGCGACGTACGACCTGACGCTGCTGAGCGTCCACATGGTCCAGCACATGATCTTGTCGATGCTGGTGCCGATGGCCCTCGCGCTGGGGGCGCCGGTCACGCTGGCGCTGCGCACCCTGCCCGCCCGGCCGCGGCGCTGGCTGCTCGTGGTGCTGCACTCCCGCGTCGCGAAGGTGCTGTCGTTCCCGCCGCTGGCGTTCGCGCTTTACATCGTCTCCCCGTGGGCGCTGTACTTCAGCGGGTGGTACTCCGCCAGCCTGCACTCGGCGTACGTCCACGAGATGATGCACATCCACCTGGTGCTCGTCGGGGCGCTGTTCTTCTGGCCGATCCTCGGCGTCGACCCGGTGCCGGGGCGGGTGGCCTACCCGTTCCGGATGCTCCTGGTGGTGATGACGCTGCCGTTCCACGCGTTCCTCGGCGTGACGATCATGGGCCAGGACGACCTGCTCGGCGGGACCTGGTACCCCGAGCTGCACGAGGGGCCGATGGGGGCGTGGCTGCCCGACCCCGCGGACGACCAGCACCTGGCGGGCGGGATCCTGTGGGGCTCGGGCGACCTGATCGCGCTGGCGCTGTTCGCGGCGCTGTTCACCCAGTGGGTGCGCTCCTCCCTCCAGGAGGCCCGGCGCGAGGACCGGCGCCTGGACCTGCTGGAGGCGAGGGAACGGGCCGCATCGGGGGACACCCCGACCCGCGGGGACGGGCCCTAGTAACATCGCGGGCGTGACCGACTCGACCTCCCAGCGGAGCGCCCTGCGCGTGCTGGTCTACAGCGACGACGTGAACACCCGGCAGCAGGTCATCTTGGCGCTCGGCCGGCGGCCGCACCCGGACCTGCCCGAGCTGGAGTACGTCGAGGTCGCCACCGAGCCGGTCGTGATCGCGAACCTCGACGCCGGCGGCATCGACCTGGCGATCCTCGACGGCGAGGCCGTGCCCGCCGGCGGTATGGGCATCGCCAAGCAGCTCAAGGACGAGGTCTACCAGTGCCCGCCGATCGTGGTGCTCACCGGTCGGCCCCAGGACGCCTGGCTCGCGACGTGGTCGCGCGCCGAGGCCGCCGTACCCCACCCGCTGGACCCGATCCAGCTGGCCGAGACGGTGGTCTCCCTGCTGCGCCCGCACGTGCCTGCACGCACGTGAGCAGCTGGCCGGAGGTCCTCGGCGCCCTCGTGGGGGGCAGGGACCTCAGCGCCGACCAGACCGCCTGGGCGATGGGGGAGATCCTCGCCGGCGAGGCCACCGTCGCCCAGATCGCCGGTTTCGCCGTGGCGTTGCGCGCCAAGGGTGAGACCGTCGAGGAGGTCAGCGGGCTCGTCGAGAGCATGTACGCCCGGGCGACCCCGATCACGGTGCCCGGCCGGCTCCTCGACGTCGTCGGCACGGGCGGCGACCGGTCGATGTCGGTGAACATCTCCACGATGTCGGCGATCGTCGCCGCGGGTGCGGGCGCCCGCGTCGTCAAGCACGGCAACCGGTCGGCGTCCTCGCAGTCTGGATCCGCCGACGTGCTCGAGAGCCTCGGCATCCGGCTGGACCTCCCCGCCGACCGCGTCGCCGCGATCGCGGAGGAGGCCGGCATCACGTTCTGCTTCGCGGCCGCGTTCCACCCGGCGATGCGGTACGCCGCGGTGCCCCGGCGCGAGCTCGGCATCGGCACGACGTTCAACTTCCTCGGCCCGCTCACCAACCCGGCCCGCGCCCACGCCCAGGCGATCGGCTGCGCCGACGCGAGGATGGCGCCGGTGATGGCCGGGGTCTTCGCGCGGCGCGGTGTCGACGCGTGGGTGTTCCGCGGCGACGACGGCCTCGACGAGCTCACCACCACCACGACCTCGCGGCTGTGGTGGGTCCACGCCGGCGAGGTCCGGGAGACCACCGTCGACCCCGGGGCCCTCGGGCTCCCGCGGGCCGACGCGGAGGCGCTGCGCGGCGGCGACGCCGCCCACAACGCCGAGGTGGTCCGACGGCTGCTCGCCGGTGAGGCCGGCCCGGTGCGCGACGCGGTGCTGCTCAACGCCGGCGCCGCGCTGGCGGTCCACGACGCACCCGAGCTGCCGCTGGCCGAGTCACTCCCCGCGGGGATC
>NZ_DASWVI010000159.1:0-9195 GCF_036401255.1 Nocardioides sp.
GCGCAGCCCGTTCGCCGCCCGGATCGCGGGCCTGAACATGGTGACCGGCACCTGGCACGACGGCGCCGTGCACGGTGAGGGGGTGGCGATCCGCGGGCTCGCGGCCGAGCCCGGCCCGCAGCCGGGCGACCGGGTGGTCGCGGTGTTCCGCCCGGCCGCCGTCTCGGTGTTCCGCGAGGCGCCCGGGGGCAGCCCCCGCAACAGCCTGAGGGTCACGGTCACCGACCTCGAGCCGCACGGCGACACGGTCCGCGTCCGCGCCGGCCACCTCGCCGCGGACGTCACCGTGCAGTCGGCCGCCGAGCTCGACCTGGCACCCGGCGTACGCGCGGTGTTCGCCGTCAAGGCGAACGAGGTCTCCGTCTATGCCACCTGACCTTCGTTAGAGTCCCCGCATGTCTCTCTCTCCCGACGCCCAGGCCCCCGACCGCAACCTCGCCCTGGAGCTGGTCCGGGTCACCGAGGCGGCCGCGATGGCCGCCGGCCGGTGGGTCGGCCGGGGTGACAAGAACGGCGCCGACGGCGTCGCCGTCAACGCGATGCGCGTGATGATCTCGACGATCGGGATGGACGGCATCGTGGTGATCGGTGAGGGCGAGAAGGACAACGCCCCGATGCTCTACAACGGCGAGCGCGTCGGCGACGGCACCGGCCCCGAGTGCGACGTCGCCGTCGACCCCATCGACGGCACCACGCTGACCGCGAAGGGCATGAGCAACGCCGTCTCGGTGCTCGCCGTCGCGCCCCGCGGGACGATGTACGACCCGTCGGCGGTCTTCTACATGGACAAGCTGGTCACCGGCCCCGAGGCCGCCGGCGCCGTCGACATCCGCTACCCCGTGGCCGAGAACATCCACCAGGTCGCGAAGGCGAAGGGCGAGCGACCCTCCGACGTGACCGTCGTGCTGCTGGACCGGCCGCGGCACGACGCGCTCGTCGAGGAGATCCGCGCCACCGGCGCGATGATCAAGTTCATCACCGACGGCGACGTCGCCGGCGCGATCATGGCCGCGCGGCCCGAGACCGGCATCGACTTGATGCTCGGGATCGGCGGCACCCCCGAGGGGATCATCGCGGCGTGCGCGATGAAGGCCCTCGGCGGCGTGATCCAGGGCCGGCTCTGGCCCCGCGACGACGACGAGCGGCAGCGCGCGATCGACGCCGGCCACGACCTCGACGCGGTGCTGTCGACCGACGACCTGGTCACCGGCGACGACACGTTCTTCGTCGCCACCGGCATCACCGACGGCGAGCTGCTCCGCGGGGTGCGCTACCGCGCCAACAGCGTGACCACGCACTCGCTGGTGATGCGCTCGCGCAGTGGCACGATCCGCACGATCACCTCCGAGCACCAGCTGGAGAAGCTACGCGCTTTTGCCGCGATCGACTTCGACAGCTGAGCTCTCGCTGGTCCGCAGCAGCGCGTCGCCGACGGCGTCGATGACCCGCGGGTCGAACGCCATCCCGAGGTGGGAGGCGGTCACTTCGACCGCCCGGGCCAGCGGGTCGACGCACGCTCGCCAGTCGACGATGCCGTCGCGGCGGGAGTAGAGCGCGGTGAAGCCCACCCCGGGCGGCACCGGCTGCCGGCTCTCCGAGAAGCTCTGCCGCGCACAGGCCCCGGCGACGCACTCGTGCGACATCAGGCCGGGGATCCCGGCCCGGCTGAGCCGCACCAGCAGGTCGACGCTGGCGGCCAGCGAGGGGTGGTGGGCACCCGGCGCCAGCATCGGGCTGCCCATCGTCACGATGTTGGACACCAGGTCCGGCCGGCGTACGGCGATGCCGCGGGCGAGCATGCCGCCCAGGCTGTGCCCCACGATCTGCACGCGCGAGCCGCGGCGCATCGCGATCGACTCGAGCCGGGACTCCAGCTGGGCGGCCGCGTTGAGCGTGCAGCCGATGTTGGCGTGCATCTGGGACCGGTAGGTGCGGAACCCCTGGGCGCGCAGCGCGCGGGACATCAGCGCGAGCGTGCCGTCGCCGGCCAGGAAGCCCGGCACGAGGATCACCGGGTCGCCGTGGCGGGCCGCGGGCCGCGCGGCGTACGGCGTCGCCCGCCGGGTGCGCCGCTCCCCCACCGCCCGGAGCGCGAACCGGCCGGCCTCGAGCACGGCGCTGCTCTCCCGCAGGACCGCGGCCGGGGTGGGGCACGCGAAGCCCTCCGGGAGGAGGAAGTCGGCCAGTGTGCTCGAGGTCACAGGTGCCACGGTAGGGCCTTCCTGCCCGAATGGGCGGGCAATCGCCGGACAAATCCGGTCATGTCCCGTCCCTTTCGACGTCAACCGGATCGGGCGCCTGGTTGACTGGGCGTGTGGCCCGAGCTTCCGGTACCCCCGCCGACGGGGCGAAAACACCGCCCCCGGTGCCTCCCGCGCCGGTGGAGGTCTCGGAGGAGCTCCTCGCGCCGGTCGGCAACGGCATCGAGCTGTGCTACCAGACCTTCGGGGACCCCGACGGCGACCCGTTGCTGCTCGTGATGGGGCTCGGCGGCCCGATGACCTGGTGGGACCCCGGGCTGTGCGAGGCGCTGGCCCGGGCCGGCTTCTACGTGATCCGCTACGACAACCGCGACATCGGCCGCTCCACGGTCTTGGAGGGCCGGGTCCGGCGCGGCACGCTCCTGCGGGCGTTCGCGGGTGCCCGGGTGCGGGCGCCGTACGAGATGCGCGACCTGGCCGGCGACGCCTTCGGGCTGCTCGACCACCTGGGACTGGCGTCTGCGCACGTGGTGGGCGTGTCGATGGGCGGCATGATCGTGCAGACGATGGCGATCACCCACCCGGCGCGGGTGCGGTCGATGACCAGCATCATGTCCACGACCGGCAAGCGCACGGTCGGCTGGCAGCACCCCTCGCTGCTCCCGACGCTGCTGAAGCGCAAGCCGGGCCGCGAGGCCTACGTCCGCAGCAGCGCCGCGGTGTGGACGCTCATCGGGTCGCCGGGCTATCCGCTCACCCGTGCGGAGATCGAGACGCGGGCCGGCGAGACCTACGACCGGGGCGTGAGCGCCGAGGGCGTGCTGCGCCAGATGCTGGCCGTCATCACCCAGCCCAGCCGCGGCGAGCGGCTGCGCGGCGTCCGGGTGCCGACGCTGGTGATCCACGGCCTCGCCGACAAGATGGTGCACGTCTCCGGCGGTCGGGCCACCGCGGCCGCGGTGCCCGGCGCGGAGCTGCTGCTCATCGACGGCATGGGCCACGACCTCCCGCCCGCGCTGTTCGAGACGTTCGTGGCCGCCATCCGGCGTACGGCTGACCGCGCCACCCCCGCCTGAGCCGAGTCGGCGCCAGTTTCCGCGCCCACAACGCCGAGTCGGCGCCAGTTTCTCAGAAACCGGCGCCGACTCGGCGTGGATGGAGCCAATCAGGCGGAGAGGCGCTCGCCGGTCTCGGTGTCGAAGACGTGGACGTTCTTGGGGTCGGTCGTCACGTACATCGTCTCGCCCTTCTGCGGGTGGTCCCGCCCGGCGACCCGGATCACGATGGTGCTGGGCGTGCCCTCGACCCCGCAGGTGCCGTGGATGAACGCGTCGGCGCCGTGGTCCTCGACCACGGTGACCTTGACCGGCAGGCCGGACTCGCTGCTGCCCACGACCCGCCACGCCTCGGGGCGGACGCCGACCGTGATGTGGCCCTGCATCTTGCTCGCGGCGGCGTCGTCGACCGGCACGAGGTAGTCACCGATCTTCGCCTGGCGGTCGGCGGCGACCGCGTTCAGCAGGTTCATCTGCGGGGAGCCGATGAAGCCGGCGACGAACAGGTTCACCGGGCGGTCGTAGAGCGCCAGCGGGGTGTCGACCTGCTGCAGGACGCCTTCGTTCATGACCGCGACCCGGTCGCCCATCGTCATGGCCTCGACCTGGTCGTGGGTGACGTAGACGGTGGTGACGCCGAGGTCGGCCTGGAGCTTCGCGATGTCGGTGCGGGTCTGCACGCGCATCTTGGCGTCGAGGTTCGACAGCGGCTCGTCCATGCAGAACACCTGCGGCTGGCGCACGATCGCCCGGCCCATCGCGACGCGCTGGCGCTGGCCACCGGAGAGCGCCTTCGGCTTGCGGTCGAGGTACTCGGTCAGGCCGAGGATCTTCGCGGCCTCCTGGACGCGCTTGTTGCGCTCCTCGGTGGGCACCTTCGCCATCTTCAGCGCGAACGCCATGTTGTCCGCGACGGACATGTGCGGGTAGAGCGCGTAGTTCTGGAACACCATCGCGATGTCCCGGTCCTTGGGCGGGGTGTGGGTGATGTCGCGATCACCGATGAAGATCCGGCCTTTGTTGACCTCTTCGAGCCCCGCGAGCATCCGCAGCGTCGTGGACTTGCCGCAACCGGAGGGACCGACCAGGACGACGAACTCGCCGTCACCGATCTCGAGCGAGATGCCCGGAACCGCCGGCTTGTCGGTGCCTGGGTACCACCGCTGAGCCTCTTCGAACCTGACTGTGGCCATGCTTGAACAACTCCTTCACCGGCAGGTACGTGCCGGACGATCCGTCGTAAAGGTGAGCACGGTCACCGTACCGGGGCGGGAGTACCCGTGGGGAGTACCTGAGTCAGGAGTTCCCCGGGTCGTTGGTCCCGCCCGCCTCAGGAGCGGCGCCGCTGCTGCCTGCGGCTCAACGGCTTGCGCTCCACCGCGACCCCGCCCCAGATCGCGACGCCGCGGACCCGGACGGTCGGCGAGCTCGCGTCGAGCGTGGCCGGCGTACGGCCGTCGGGACCGGAGTAGCCGCCCATGATGCCGATGCCCTCCATCACCACGTGTGTGTCCGGGCCGACGGTGATCTGGGCGCCGCCCATGAAGGCGTTGACGGTGATCACGACCTCCGGCGCGGCGAAGCTCGCCTCGCGCAGGTCGAGGTCGGCGCCGCCCATCATCGCGAAGACCGTGAGCTCCCGCGGGACGACCCACGCGCCGCGGCGGTTGAGGCCCGAGAGGATCGCGACGTGGCGCTCGTGGTCGGGCCCCGGGACCACCGGCGACGGGCGAGGCGGCGGCAGCGGCGCCGGGTGTGAGGCGGGGCGCGGGGCCGGCAGGTCGAACGTGATCGGGACCAGGTCGGCGTACGTGCGGGCGGCGTACGTCGCCTCCAGGCGCTGGTCGAGCTCGTCGAGATCGATGCGTCCCTCGCCTGCCGCCTCCCGCAGGATCTCGGCCACCTGGTGGCGCTCCGCGTCGGAGATGCGCAGCGTCGACGGATCGGCCGGCCAGCCGTCCGCCGGTCCGCGCCGGGGCTCGAGCGGTCCCTCCATGAACCTCAGCGTAGTCCGAGGTCTACGCTCGTGGATCGTGGCGCAAGATCCCGAGTTCCTGTACTCCGACCTCCTGCCGATCGGCCCCGACGAGACGCCGTACCGGTTGATCACCACCGAGGGTGTCTCCACGTTCGAGGCGAACGGCCAGACGTTCCTCCAGGTCTCCCCGGAGGCGATCCAGCGCCTCACCGCGGAGGCGATGCACGACATCGCGCACTACCTGCGCCCCGCGCACCTCGCCCAGCTGCGCAAGATCATCGACGACCCCGAGGCCTCCGGCAACGACCGGTTCGTCGCGCTCGACCTGCTCAAGAACGTCAACATCTCCGCCGGCGGCGTGCTGCCGATGTGCCAGGACACCGGCACCGCGATCGTCATGGGCAAGAAGTCCGAGGGCGTGCTCACCGGCGCCGACGACGGCGAGGCGATCTCGCGTGGTGTGTACGACGCCTACACCAAGCTCAACCTGCGCTACTCCCAGCTCGCGCCGCTGACGACGTACGAGGAGAAGAACACCGGCAGCAACCTGCCGGCGCAGATCGAGATCTACTCGACGCCCTCGCACGGCGTGCCCGAGTACAAGTTCCTGTTCATGGCCAAGGGCGGCGGCTCGGCGAACAAGTCGTTCCTGTTCCAGGAGACCAAGGCCGTCCTCAACCCGCAGCGGATGCTGAGCTTCCTCGACGAGAAGATCCGCTCGCTCGGCACGGCCGCCTGCCCGCCGTACCACCTCGCGATCGTGATCGGCGGCACCTCGGCGGAGTACGCGCTCAAGACCGCGAAGTACGCGTCCGCGCACTACCTCGACCACCTGCCGACCTCGGGCGACATGTCCGCGCACGGGTTCCGCGACCTCGAGCTCGAGCAGCAGGTCTTCGAGCTGACGCAGTCGTTCGGGATCGGCGCACAGTTCGGCGGCAAGTACTTCTGCCACGACGTGCGCGTCGTGCGGCTGCCGCGGCACGGCGCCTCCTGCCCGGTCGCGATCGCGGTGTCGTGCTCCGCCGACCGGCAGGCGCTCGGCAAGATCACGCCCGAGGGCGTGTTCCTCGAGCAGCTCGAGATGGACCCCGCGCACTACATGCCCGACGCGGGCGTCGCCGAGGACATCTCGGGGGGCGAGGTCGTGAAGATCGACCTCAATCGGCCGATGGCCGAGGTGCTCGCCGAGCTGCGGAAGTACCCCGTCAAGACGCGGCTCTCGCTGACCGGCCCGCTCGTCGTGGCCCGCGACATCGCGCACGCGAAGATCAAGGAGCGGCTGGACGCCGGCGAGGAGATGCCGGCGTACCTGCGCGACCACCCGGTCTACTACGCGGGCCCGGCGAAGACGCCGACCGGGATGGCGTCGGGGTCGTTCGGCCCGACCACGGCCGGGCGGATGGACTCCTACGTCGAGCAGTTCCAGGCGGCCGGCGGCTCGATGGTGATGCTCGCGAAGGGCAACCGCTCCAAGGCCGTCACCGACGCGTGCGCCGCGCACGGCGGGTTCTACCTCGGCTCGATCGGCGGCCCGGCCGCGAGGCTGGCCCAGGACTGCATCAAGAGCCAGGAGGTGCTGGAGTACCCCGAGCTCGGCATGGAGGCGGTCTGGAAGATCGAGGTCGAGGACTTCCCGGCGTTCATCGTGGTCGACGACAAGGGCAACGACTTCTTCACCGACCCCGGCGGCACCGTCACCGTGCCGCTGAGCTCGATCGGCCCCGCCGGCGTACGCGTGCGCTCGAAGGAGTAGGCAGATTGCCGGACGTCATCCCTTCTGAGGCCCCTGGACCTCGAGAGGTATGACGTCCCGGTTGAGGGCCGTCGGGCCGTCCGTAGGCTCGGCGCCGTGGAGTACGTCGAGATCGCCCGAGCCGAGACCGAGCGCGGCGAGCTGGTGCTGCGCGAGCGGCGCGACGAGAACGCCCCGACCGCGCTGGAGCTGCGCGCCAACGGCGTGTTCGTGATGGACACCCTGGAGGTCGGCTCCGAGCAGGCGCTGGCCGAGTCGGCCCTGGAGCAGGTCGCCGAGCCGCGGGCCGTGATCGTGGCCGGGCTCGGGCTCGGCTTCACCATGCACGCCGTGCTCGCCGACCAGCGGGTGGAGAAGGTCGCCGTCGTCGAGATCGAGCAGGCGCTGGTCGACTGGATGCGGGCCGGCACCATCCCGCATGGCCCGGCGCTGCTGGCCGACGAGCGGGTCACGGTGGTGGTCGCCGACATCGCGGTCGCGCTCGCCGAGGCGCGGCCGGCGTCGTACGACCTGTTGCTCCTCGACGTCGACAACGGCCCCGGCTACCTGGTGCACGACGTCAACGCCGCGCTGTACGAGGAGCCGTTCCTCGAGTCCGCCCGGCGCGCGCTGCGGCCCGGCGGAGCCATCGCGGTGTGGTCGGCGGCCGATGCGCCCGAGCTCGCCGAGCGGATGCGCTCGGTGTTCGGCAACGCGACCGGCTACGGGCACGACGTACGCCTGCAGGATCGCGACGAGACCTACTGGCTGTTCGTGTCCCGGGTACCGTCCGAGGCATGAGCGACTTCCGTGTCGAGCACGACAGCATGGGCGAGGTCCGGGTGCCGGCCGAGGCCTTGTGGCGGGCCCAGACGCAGCGCGCGGTCGAGAACTTCCCGATCAGCGGCACCCCGATCGAGCCCGCGCTGATCCATGCCATCGGCCGGGTCAAGGCGGCGGCCGCGACCGTCAACGCCGAGCTCGGCGTGCTCGACCGGGACCGGGCCGACGCGATCATCGCGGCCGCGACGGCGGTCGTCGAGGGCGAGCACGACGACCAGTTCCCGATCGACGTCTTCCAGACCGGGTCGGGCACCAGCTCGAACATGAACGCCAACGAGGTCATCGCCACCCTCGCCCAGCGCGCCGGCACCGACGTCCACCCCAACGACCACGTCAACGCCAGCCAGTCGAGCAACGACACGTTCCCGACCGCGATCCACGTGGCCGCGACGTTGGCGGTGACCCGCGACCTGCTGCCCGCGCTCGAGACGCTCGCCACGAGCCTCGAGCGCAAGGCCGAGGAGTTCGCGGGCCTGGTGAAGTCGGGGCGCACCCACCTCATGGACGCGACCCCGGTGATGCTCGGGCAGGAGTTCGGCGGCTACGCCGCCACGGTGCGGTACGCCGCCGAACGGCTCGAGTCGGTGCTCCCCCGGGTCCGGGAGCTGCCCTTGGGCGGCACCGCGGTCGGCACCGGCATCAACACGCCCCCGGGGTTCGCCGAGCGCGTGATCGGCGTACTCGGCGAGACCGCCGGCGAGCCGTTCACCGAGGCCCGCAACCACTTCGAGGCGCAGGGCACCCGCGACTCGCTGGTCGAGCTCAGCGGCGTGCTCCGCACCGCCGCGGTCGGCCTGACGAAGATCTGCAACGACCTGCGGTGGATGTCCTCGGGCCCCACGACCGGGCTCGCCGAGATCCACCTCCCCGACCTGCAGCCGGGGTCGAGCATCATGCCCGGCAAGGTCAACCCGGTGCTGCCCGAGGCGACGCTGATGGTCTGCTTCCAGGTCATCGGCAACGACGCGGCGGTCACGGCTGCCGGGGCGAGCGGCAGCTTCGAGCTCAACGTCGCGATGCCGGTGATCGCCCGCAACGTGCTGGAGTCGGCGCGGCTGCTCGCCGCCTCCTCGCGGGTGCTGGCGTCGCGGTGCGTGGACGGCATCACCGCGAACCCCGACCGGATGCGGCAGTACGCCGAGTCCTCGCCGTCGGTCGTGACGCCGCTGAACAAGTACGTCGGCTACGAGGCCGCCGCGAAGATCGCCAAGCGGGCGCTGGCCGACGGCGCGACGATCCGCGAGACCGTGATCGCGATGGGGTACGTCGAGCGCGGCGAGCTCACCGAGGAGCAGCTGGACGAGGCGCTCGACGTGGAGTCGATGACCCACCCGTGAGCGGGGTCTTGCCGCCGCGGCGAGACCGTCGAGTGACGCGGAATGG
>NZ_DASWVI010000160.1:0-2228 GCF_036401255.1 Nocardioides sp.
CGAGTACGCCCGCCGCTACGACATGCCGATCCACGTGCGCTCCTCCTTCAGCCAGAAGGAAGGCACCTGGGTCATCCCGGACAGCAAGGCAGGAGAGGAAGAGATGGAGCAGGCGATCATCGCCGGCGTCGCCCACGACCGCAGCGAGGCCAAGATCACCGTCGTCGGCGTCCCCGACAAGGTCGGCGAGGCGGCGCGCATCTTCGAGGCGCTCTCGGCCACGGAGATCAACATCGACATGGTCGTCCAGAACGTCTCGGCCGCCGCCACGGGGCTCACCGACATCTCCTTCACGCTGCCGCGCGCGGACGGCCAGGCCGCGATGGGCGCGCTCGCGCGGATCCAGGACGAGGTCGGCTACGACAAGCTGCTCTACGACGACCAGATCGGCAAGGTGTCGCTGATCGGCGCCGGCATGCGCTCCCACCCCGGCATCACCGCGAAGTTCTTCGCCGCGCTCGCCAGCGCCGGCGTCAACATCGAGATGATCTCGACCTCCGAGATCCGCATCTCGGTGATCGTCGCCGAGAACCAGGTCGACGAGGCCGTCCGCGCCGCCCACACGGCGTTCGACCTCGACGCCGACGAGGTCGAGGCGGTCGTGTACGGCGGGACCGGCCGATGAGCCGCCGTACCTTCAACATCGGCGTCGTCGGGGCCACTGGCCAGGTCGGCGTCGCGATGCGACAGATCCTGGAGGAGCGCGACTTTCCCGTGGGCGAGGTGCGGTTCTTCGCCTCGGCCCGCTCGGCCGGCACGGTGTTGCCGTTCGCCGGTCGCGAGGTGGTGGTCGAGGACGCCTCGACAGCCGACCCGAGCGGACTCGACATCGCGTTGTTCTCGGCCGGCGCCACCACGTCGCGGGCGCTTGCTCCGCGGTTCGTGGACGCAGGCGTGATCGTCGTCGACAACTCCAGCGCCTTCCGCAAGGACCCTGACATCCCGCTCGTCGTCGCGGAGGTCAACCCCGAGGACGCCGCTGCGGTTTTCGAGGCCGGGCGCGGGATCATCGCCAACCCCAACTGCACGACGATGGCCGCGATGCCGGTGCTCAAGCCGCTGCACGACGAGGCGGGCCTGGTGCGGCTGATCGTGTCGTCCTACCAGGCGGTCTCCGGATCGGGCGTCGCCGGCGTCGAGGAGCTCGCCACCCAGGTGGCGGCCGCGGGCGACAAGGCCCGCGAGCTCGCCTACGACGGCGAGGCCGTGGCGTTCCCCGACCCGGTGAAGTACGCGCGGACGATCGCCTACAACGTGCTGCCGATGGCCGGCTCGATCGTGGACGACGGCCTCAACGAGACCGACGAGGAGCAGAAGCTGCGCAACGAGTCGCGCAAGATCCTCGGCATCCCCGACCTCCGCGTCTCGGGCATCTGCGTGCGGGTGCCGGTCTTCACCGGCCACTCGCTGGCGATCAACGCCGAGTTCGAGCGGCCGATGACCCCGCAGCGCGCGGCCGAGCTGCTGGCCGACGCCCCGGGCGTGGAGCTCTCGGACATCCCGAACCCGCTCCAGGCCGCCGGCAAGGACCCGTCGTACGTCGGACGCCTGCGCACCGACCCGGGCGTCGACGGTGACCGCGGCCTCGCGTTGTTCGTCTCCAACGACAACCTGCGCAAGGGCGCCGCCCTCAACACCGTGCAGATCGCGGAGCTGCTCGCCGCCCGCTGACCTGCCGGCGTTCCCCGCGCACCTGACAGAACTGTTCTCGATGCGGCGCGTGGTCGACAGATACGTCAGGTGCGTGGGTCAGGACGCGGGGGGACCGGTGAACGTGCGGGTCACCCAGTGCGCGAGCGCGAACGTGCCGGCGCTGATCAGCGGGATGACCACGACCATCGGGCGGTCCAGCAGCGAGTCGACCAGGAACAGCAGCGCCAGCACGCAGGTCAGCCCGACGGCGAGGAAGCTGGTGCTGCCGGGCTCGGGCACCCGGGCCAGCCGCAGCAGCAGCATCCCGACCACCACCATCACCACCAGGATCGCGATCAGCAGGCCGTAGCCGGTGTCGCCGCACGACGAGGTGCCCTGGACGCCCTCGCACAGCCGCAGCGACGCCCAGGTCAGCCCGACGATGCCCAGGCCCACCACGACGCCGGTGAGCAGCACCGCCGGCATCCCGCCGGGGCCGCGCTCCCGGCGCACGCGGGCCGGCCGTGGCTCGGGCTCGGCGACCGGCTCCGGGGTGTCGTCCGGCGCCGTGGGCAGCGGGCGGGTCTCCTCGAGCA
>NZ_DASWVI010000161.1:0-20487 GCF_036401255.1 Nocardioides sp.
TACCCGACCTTCTCGAACACCATGGTCGCCTGGATCCGGTCTCCGCCGCCGAGTCCCTTGCTCCCGGACGCGGCGGTGGTGATGGTGTGCAGCCGGTAGCCGAGGGCGGCCTGACGGTTCAGCACGCCTTCCAGCTCGGTGAGGTTGCCCGAGCCCGTGCCCCAGAGCTTCTCCTTGAGGATGACCTGGAGCACCACATAGCTCGCGCCTGGCGCGGCGGGCCGAGGCTGAGCGCCGGCGGCCGCGCTCTGCTGGATCCGGTTGGCGACTCCAGCGACGCCGCCGCCCTCGGGTGGCGCCTCGAACCGGTCGGTCCAGCTCTGGCCGTCCCACCAGCGCTTCCTGCCCGTTCCCGAGCCGTCGTCGTACCAGCCGGCTGGAGTGTTCGACATCTGCAACCCCTCTGTCCGCGCGATCGTGTGTCCGGTCAGGCTAAGGCTGCTCGATCCGGGCGCACTCAGGTGCCGTCCTCGGTCAGGCTCGTGGGTGGCAGCCAGTCGGCTCCGAGCAGCTGGGCGAGGTCCGCGAGGCCGGTGGTGTCGCTCCCGACGGTGTCGGACGCGGCGGCGATCCGCTCCACCATCACCCGGCCGACCCGCTCCTCGACCGTGCCCTCGGCGTACGCGATGTGCCAGGGCGAGACCTGGTGGTCGCGGTGGGTGCGCCCGGTCACCTGCCGTCCGGCGATGCCCGAGAAGCGCGCCTGGTGGAAGACGCCGACCCGCGGCTCGGAGCTCGCCTGGCGGCCGTCGGTGAGGGTCTCGCCGGCGTGCAGGCTGATCGAGGCGACCGTGGTGAAGACGCAGACCTTCGCCTGCCCCGTCTGGAACCTGAGCCGCTCGGCCTCGGCGTCGAACCGGTCGCGGCCGTAGATCGTGGCGACCTCGAGGCCCGCGTCACGCAGCCGGTCGGTGATGGGGTCGGCGGCGGTCGCGACGAACTCGACCGAGCACGCGACCTGCCGATCGGCCTCGACCTGCTGGGCGATCCAGGCGACCGTCGAGTCGACCCGGATCAGCCCGGCCTTCTGCCGGAAGCGCAGCAACGCGGCCCGGCCCCTGGCGACGTTGCGGCCGCGTCGCGCGATGTCCATCTCACGGCAGAACTCACCCCACTCGGCCTCGTACGCCGCCCGTTCCGCCGGCGTGAGCGCCACCGGCATCCCGGAGATCGGCACCGGGCCCCAGGGCGCCGCGCGGTGCAGCATCGCCGGGGGACGCTCGTCGGCGAGCCAGCCGCGCACCAGCTTGAGGTCGGCGGCGCGTCGCGCCGGGTCGGTCGTCCAGGCCGCGCCGTACCGGCCCTGCTCGACCCCGACGCCGCCGCGCTCGAGCGCGGCGGCGAACGTCGCGCCGGGCTGGGTCGCCGAGGTCCACTCCCGCATCGGCTCGCCGAGCACCTGCGCATAGGCGGGCGCGAGGTAGGGCAGCTCCAGCGGCGTGTGGCCCGGTGTCGCGGTCGTCGCGATGACGAACGGCGCCGTGTCGTGCGGCTTGCTGTGTCCCGAGATCCGCGTCCAGTGCTTCCACCGCTTCGTCGTCGTACGCCGCAGTGCGTGAGCCTCGTCGGCGATGATCACGTCCCAGGTGTGGTCCTTGACCTTCTCGAGCCGGTCCCACGTGATCACGACCCATTCGAGTCCGCCGTCACCGAGCGCCGTGATCGTGCGGCACCAGTGGCCGATGGTGATCGCGGCCGGCCGGTCGGCGACGACGAGCACCCGTCGTCCGCCACGCAGGTCGGCGACGGCCGACGCGCCGAGGACGGCGGAGATCGTCTTGCCGACGCCCGGCTCGTCAGCCAGCAGGAACTGGCGTCCACCCGCCGCTGCGCGCGCCGCGATCGCGTCGGCCGCCTCGAACTGGAGCCGCCGGGGCTCGAGCGTGTCGGTCGGCTGGGGGATGGGTTGTGGGGTCTCGGGGTTGAGGGTGTTCTCGATGAACCGGCCGAGGGTGTGCGGTCCCGGCGCGTACGGCGCGAGGTGGGCCGGCAGGGCGCGCCCGACGTACAGGTGCGTCTTGACCGCGGGCTGCCAGCTCGCGCCGTCGACCTGGGTCCCGTAGGGGACGTCGAGCACCCACAGCCGCTCGCCGGGTCCGGCGAACGGCAACGGCCGCTGCTGACTCCTGGACGCCTTCCGACGCGGTGACGAGCCGCGCCGGCCGGCACCGGATCTGCGACGACTGGCCACCCCAGGACGCTACCGGGACGCGTGCCGCCACCAGCGCCGGCTCGCCAGATCCGCGCCCGCGGTGGTTGAGGTGCGAGCGAAGCGAGCCTCGAAACCACCCCCGATCGCCTCTCGGGTTCCGTCGACGCTCTCGTGAGCGCTGCGCTGCCCGAGGACGACGCCGCGAAGATCGACCAGATCCGCGACCTCGAAGTCTTGGTCTGCGCGGCCCAGGCGCGCCAGGCCCGACTGGCCGCCGCGCTCGACCGCTCGCAGCGAGCCCGGGCCGCCGACCGTGGTGAGCCGGCGGCCCGGCAGGGTCGGGGGATCGCGGAGCAGGTCGCGCTGGCGCGCCGCGAGTCGCCCCACCGGGGCCGCCGGCACCTCGCGCTGGCCACGGTGCTGGAGCGTGAGCTGCCCTGCACCCGGGCGGCGTTCGAGCAGGGCCGGATCACCGAGTGGCGCGCGATGATGATCGCCCGCGAGACGGCGTGCCTGTCGCTGGAGGACCGCCGCTCGGTCGACCGGGCGATCGCGGGGGACCCCGAGGCCCTGGAGTCCTGCTCCGACCGGGTCGTGCTGCACGAGCTGCGCAAGCTCGCCGCCCGCCTCGACCCCGCCTCGGTGGCCGAGCGGCGCCGTCGCGCCGAGGCCGAGCGGCACGTGAGCGTGCGGCCCGCGCCGGACACCATGGCCTACCTGACCGTGCTGCTCCCGGTCGCGCAGGCCGTGGCCTGCTACGCCACCCTCAAGGTCGAGGCCGACACCGCGGTCGCCACGGGCGACCCCCACTCGCGGGGGCAGGTCATGGCCGACACCCTGGTCGCCCGGGTCACCGGGTCGACCGACGAGACCGGCCGGCCCGTGGTGCCGGTCTCGATCGGGCTGGTGATGACCGACCAGGCGCTGCTCGCCGGTGCCCACGACACCGCCCACATCGAGGACCACGGCCCCATCCCCGCCGGACTCGCCCGCGACCTGATCCTCGCCGCCGGGGACGCGAAGACCCGGATCTGGCTACGCCGGCTGTTCACGAGTCCCTCGACCGGGGAGCTGGTCGCCATGGACTCCCGCCAGCGTCTCCTGCGCCGCAACCTGGCCCGGTTCATCCGCCACCGCGACCAGTGGTGCCGCAGCCCGTGGTGCAACGCCCCGATCCGGCACGGCGACCACGTCACCGACTGGATTGACACCGGCATCACCGACGCCGCGGACGCCCAAGGCCTCTGCGTGTCCTGCAACCACGCGAAACAGGGCATCGGCTGGCGCGCCCGTCCCAGCCCCGGCGACACCCACACGGTCGAGATCACCACGCCGACCGGGCACACCTACACCTCCCACGCCCCACCCGTCGTCGGCCTCCGCCGCGGCGCGTATCAGCAGCTCTGGGAAGGCCACTGGGCCCTCGTCGGCTGACCACTGTCGCGGGCGCGTCCATGGCGGCGGAGTGACGCATCGTGTGCGTAGAGGTCTGAGCCCTCTTCGGTCGGCCAGGTCAGCTTGGCGACAACAGGTCGGCGTACTTCCGCTTCTGGGTAGGAGCGATGACAGCGCTGAGCGCGAGCGCCACTTGTGCACTGATGTAGTTCTCGAGCGTCATCGTCTTCTCGAAGTACCAGTGCTTGAGCGCCCAGGCGTGGGCGAGCAGCAAGAGGTTGTAGGCCACGAGATCGGGGTCGGAGGCGCGGAGCGCTCCGGACTCCACTCCGGCACGCACGGCAGCGCGCAAGGGTTCGCTTGTCTCGACCTCCAGGCGCTTGATGCGCTCGCGGCCTGCCGCATCGAGCGACTTCGACTCGCGGTACGTGAGTACGGCCGCGTGGCGGTGCTCGTCGATGACCCGGCAGTACGCCGCGAATGCGCCCGCCAGGCGACGAATCGGGTCATCGCCGGCTGCTTGGATCGCACGCGGCACCTCCACCGCGAAGGCGTCCAGCACTTGAAGGATGACGGCGAGCAGCACGTCGTCCTTGCTGCCGAAGTACCGGTAGATCAGCCCGACGCTCACCCCGGCCTCGCTGGCCAGCGCCTGCATGGAGACGGCCTCGGAGCCCTCGCGCTCCATCAGCCGGGCGGCAGCGTCGAGCAGCTGGCGTGAGCGCTGCTCGACCAGCACTTGACGCGCAGCGTCTTGCGCGTGATCGATGGAGGTGGCGGGCATCCGGGTTCCTCTCAGCCGGGGTGAACCGAGATTCATCCTAGGGCAGACCTTGGGCCGTGGAGGCATTGACAGCCATCCAAAATGAATCTACGTTCATTTGCACTGAACCCAGATTCACTGATTCGATCGGGAGCAAGTCGTGGACTTCAAGAGCTACAAGCAGCTGAGCTTCACCCGGCACGACAACGGCGTCCTGCTGATCACCATGGATCGTCCCGAGAAGTACAACGCGACGGATGAAGAGATGCACGGCGAGCTCGCCCGGGTCTTCCGCGATGTCTCCGACGACAAGGAGACCCGGGTCGCGGTCATCACGGGTGCCGGTAAGGCGTTCAGCGCCGGCGGCGACCTCGACATGGTCTCCCGCCTGGCCGGCGACCACGAACGTGTCGACCACATGCTCCGCGAGATGAGCGACATGGTCTACAACATCATCAACTGCGAGAAGCCGATCGTGTCCGCGATCAACGGCGTGTCGGTCGGCGCCGGGACCGTCGTCGGGCTGCTTGCGGACATCTCGATCATGGCCGAGGACGCGAAGCTCGGTGACGGCCACGTCAAGCTCGGCGTGGCGGCCGGAGACCACGCCGCGATCATCTGGCCGCTGCTGTGCGGCATGGCGAAGTCGCGCTACTACCTGATGACCGGCGAGATGCTCACCGGCTCCGAGGCCGAGCGGATCGGGCTGGTCAGCAAGGCGCTTCCGCGCGACCAGGTGCTCGAGGAGGCCATGCGCGTCGCCCAGGTGATGGCCACCGGCGCGCAGCAGGCGATCCGCCTCACCAAGCGCACCCTGAACAGCTGGGTCCGCCAGGCCTCGCCGATCTTCGACCAGTCGGCGGCTTACGAGATGTTGTGCTTCATGGCCCCCGATGTCGTCGAGGGCTACACGGCTCTGCAGGAGAAGCGCGAGCCCGCCTTCCCGTCGGCACGCTGAGGGCGACCGGCATGCACTACGGGTTCGACGAGGACGAAGAGACCTTTCGCGCGGAGGTCGCGCGATGGGCCGAGAAGGTCCTGGCGCCGCACTACCAGGCGGACGACAAGGCGGCCGAGTTCCGGCGCCAGCAGGCGCTCGACATGGCGCAGATGGGCCTGACCGGACTTCGCATCCCGGAGGAGTACGGCGGCCAGGACGCGACCGCCGTGGTCGCCGGGATCGCCGCCGAGGAGGTCGGCCGCGCCGACTTCAACGCCGGCTACCTGATCATCAACACGGCACTGATCAGCGACATCCTGGTGCGCAACTGTCCCGACGAGCAGAAGAGCGCGTGGCTCCCCGGCATCGCGTCCGGCGACATCGTCCCCTGCATCATGATCACCGAGCCGGGGGCCGGGACCGACGCAGCCAGCCTGAGCCTCAAGGCAACCCCCGACGGTGACGGCGCCTGGGTGCTCAACGGCGAAAAGACCTCGATCACCCTCGGCATGGCAGCCGACGCCGCGGTCGTCCTGGCGCGAACCGGGGGCCCCGGCGCCCGCGGCGTGAGCGCCTTCTGGGTCGACCTGAGCGACCCCGGCATCTCCCGCAGCGCCTTCGACGACCTCGGAAGTCGTGCGATCGGTCGGGCGTCGATCCACTTCGACGACGTCCGGGTCACCCGCGCCGAGCTGATCGGCGAGGAGGGCGGTGGCTTCGTCTCGGTGATGCAGGGCTTCGACTACTCCCGCGCCATCATCGGCTTGCTCTGCCTCGGCGCCGCCCAGCAGAGCCTCGACGAGGCCCTCCAGTGGTCGCGTGACCGGATGGCGTTCGGCAAGCCGATCGGCAGCTTCCAGGGCGTGTCGTTCCCGCTCGCGGAGTGTGCGACGTACGTCGCCGGCGCCCGCCACGTCTGCTACGAGGCGCTCTGGCGCAAGGACACCGACCGGGAGCACAGCGCCGAGGCCGCGATGGCGAAGTTCTGGGCGCCCAAGCTCGCCGTCGACGTCATCCACCAGTGCCTGCTGACCCTGGGCCACGTCGGCTACTCCACCGAGCACAAGGTCGGCCAGCGCCTGCGTGACGTCATCGGCCTCGAGATCGGCGACGGCACCGCGCAGGTCTCCAAACTCGTCATCTCCCGCAACCTCCTCGGCCGCTCCTACGCGCCCTGAGCTCCCTCGACCGACGAAGACAAGGACACCACCATGGGCAAGCTCGAGAACAAGATCGCGATCGTGACCGGCGCCGCCCAGGGCATCGGCAAAGCGATCGCCACCAAGCTCGCGGCCGAGGGCGCGACCGTCGTAGTCACCGACCTCAACGAGACCGGCGCCAAGGAGACGGCCGACGGGCTCGGCGGCGGTGCGATCGGGATGCAGCTCGACGTCACCGACAAGCCCTCGGTCGACGCGACCGTGGCCCAGGTCAAGGAGCAGTTCGGCAGGATCGACGTCCTGGTCAACAACGCCGGCTGGGACAAGGCAGAGCCGTTCGTGGACTCCGAGGTCGCGACGTGGGACCGGATCATCCAAATCAACCTCTACGGCCAGCTCCACACCTGTCACGCAGTCCTCCCCGTGATGGCCGAGCAGGGCTACGGCCGGGTCGTGAACATCGGCTCGGACTCAGGTCGCGTGGGTTCCTCTGGCGAGGCGGTCTACTCCGCCGCCAAGGGTGGCGTGATCGCGTTCACCAAGACGATCGCGCGTGAGATGGCCCGGACCGGCGTGACCGCCAACTGCGTCTCGCCCGGTCCGACCGACACCGAGCTGTTCGCCTCGATCGGCGGGGAGGGGCTTCGAGCTGCGCTGACCAAGGCGATCCCGCTCAAGCGGCTCGGCCAGCCCGAGGACCTCGCGAACGCCGTGGCGTTCCTGGCCTCCGACGAGGCCGCCTTCATCACCGGCCAGACCGTCAGCGTCAGCGGCGGCTTGACCATGAGCTGAGCGGAGTGCACGCCATGTCCTTCGAGACCCTCCTGACTCCCGAGCGCATCGCCCGGGAGACCGGCGCCGGCTTCTGGCGCGACAAGGTGATCACCGACTTCCTCGACGAGTACGCCGAGGCCACCCCCGACAAGGTCGCCTTCGTCGACAGCCGTCGGCAGATCACCTTCGCCGAGCTGAGGGCCGAGGTCGACGCGGTCGCCCGGGGGCTGCTGGCGAAGGGCATCGGCTCTGGTGACGTCGTCTCCTTCCAGATCCCGAACTGGATCGAGTGGATCGTGGTCCACTACGCCGCCACCCGAATCGGGGCGGTCAGCAACCCGCTGATCCCGATCTACCGGGAGCGCGAGGTCGGCTTCATGGTCGAGCTGGCGAGGTCGAAGGTGATCGTGGTGCCGCAAGAGTTCCGCGGCTTCGACTACCCCACGATGATCGAAGGCCTGCGCGCCGAGTGGGACTTCGGCCCCGAGATGGTCGTGCTGGGCACCGACTCCTGGGACCAGCTGAGGGCTGGCGGGGACGATGCCGCGGATCTGGCCGCGCTCCGGCCGGATCCCAACGACGTCACCTTGCTGATCTTCACCTCAGGCACCACGGGAGAGCCCAAGGGCGTGATGCACACCCACAACACGATGGTCGCCGCCAACGACCCGCTGCCCGGCCGGTTGGGCGTCGGTGCGGACAGCGTGCTGCACATGGCCTCGACATTGGCGCACCTCACCGGCTTCCTGTACGGCGCACGCCTCAACGTGCAGAACGGTGCGACCTGCGTGCTCCAGGACGTCTGGGACGCGGGCACGTTCGTCGAGCTGGTCGAGCGGCACAAGATCACCTACACCTCGGCCGCAACACCCTTCCTGCACGACCTGGTCACTGCCCCCAACCTGGCCGACCACGACACCAGCAGCCTGGTTCGCTTCTGCTGCATGGGTGCTCCGATCCCGCGGACGATGGTTCGCGAGGCGAAGACACTCCTCCCCGGCCTGGTCGTGGTCGGAGGGTGGGGTCAGACCGAGGAGGGCCTGGTCACGATCGGCATCCCAGGTGATCCCGAGGAGAAGGTCATCGAGACCGACGGCTACCCGTGGCCCGGCATGGAGATCCGCGTCGTCGACCCGTTCGGGACCGTCGCACCCGCCGGTCAGGAGGGTGCCCTCCAGGTTCGCGGCCCGTTCCTCTTCGTCGGCTACGCCGAGCGGCTCGAGATGGCTCGCGAACTGATGCTCCCTGCCGACGACGATCGCGGCGACTGGTTCGACACCGGCGATCTCGCCCACATCGACCAGGACGGCTACCTCCGGATCTCCGGTCGCACGAAGGACGTCATCATCCGCGGCGGGGAGAACATCCCGGTCGCCTACGTCGAGAACGTCCTCTACGAGCACCCCGGCATCGCCTCAATCGCCGTGGTCGCCATCCCCGATCCACGATTGCAGGAGCGGGCGTGCGCCTGCGTCGTCCTGGCCCCCGGGTGGACGGAGCTCACCTTCGAGCAGATGCAGGCGTTCCTCGCCGAGAAGGGTCTGGCCAAGCAGTACTGGCCCGAGAAGCTGGTCCTGCTCGAAGACTTCCCCAAGACCCCGAGTGGCAAGATCCAGAAGTTCCAGCTGCGCGCGGAGGTGGCCGAATGAGCGTGCGTCGGCCAAGCATCTCCCTCCTCCTGGAGCGGCCATGAGCACCTACGAGACCCTCCTCGTCGACACCGACGACCGCGTCGCGATCATCACGCTCAACCGCCCCGACGTGCGCAACGCGATCAACGCCCAGGTCCAGGCCGACCTCCGGGCCGCCCTCGGCGAGCTCCGCGACGACGACTCGGTCGGCATCGTCGTCATCACCGGCGCCGGTGAGAAGGCTTTCGCCGCAGGCGCTGACATCGGCCAGCTCCAGCACTACGACCTGCACGCCGGCCTGACCTCCTCGATGCAGCGGCTCTACGACGAGCTCGAGGCATTCGAGAAGCCGACCATCGCAGCCGTCAACGGTTACGCCCTGGGAGGCGGCTGCGAGCTGGCGATGGCGTGCGACCTCCGGATCGCTGCCGCCACCGCTCGCTTCGGCCTGCCCGAGACCAACCTGTCGGTGCTGCCGGGCGCGGGTGGCACCCAACGGATGAGCCGGCTGGTCGGCGAGGGCCTGGCCATCGACCTGATCCTCACCGGGCGGATGCTCGATGCCGGCGAAGCGCTGAGGGCCGGACTCGTCACCCGGGTCACCGAACCCGACCAGCTGCTCGCGACGGCGCGGCAGGTCGCGGCTGCGATCCTCGCCAAGGGCCCCCTGGCCGTGCGGCTCGCCAAGCTGGTGATCCGCACCGGCATGGACGCCGACCGACGTACCGGCCTCGTCGTGGAGCAGCTCGCGCAATCCCTGCTCTACACGACCGCGGACAAACGCGAAGGTGCCGAGTCCTTCCTCGCCAAGCGGACGCCGGAATGGAGCGGACGATGAGCATCGAGACCGTGCTGGTCACCGGCGCCGGCGCCATGGGCTCCCAGATCGCCATGGTCGCGGCATTGTCCGGCTGCACCGTGGGCCTCTACGACGTGGACCAGGCCACGCTCGACCGGGCGGTGGAACAGCTCGCCCTGCGGATGACGGCCCAGGTCGCGAAAGGCCGCCGGACCGCGGAGGCGACCCGAGCCGCCCTGTCCCGACTCACCATCGCCACGGTGCTCGACGAGCATGCGGCCGACGTCGACCTGGTCATCGAGGCGATCGTGGAGAAGCTCCCAGCCAAGCGCGACCTCTTCGCGCGGCTCGACGACCTGTGTCCGCCGCGGACCATCCTGGCCAGCAACTCCTCCAGCTTCGTGCCATCGGCGATGGCCACCGCCACCGCACGTGCCGACCGCTTCCTCAACCTGCACTTCTTCAACCCGGCGCTGGTGATGAGGTGCGTCGAGGTGGTCCGGGGCCCGGACACCTCCGACGACGCCGTGCGCACGGCGCTGGAGTTCGTCGAGCAGATCGGCAAGACCCCTGTCGTCCTCGACCGCGAGATCCCGGGCTTCGTCGCGAACCGGCTGCTGGGCGCCGTCCGCGACGAGGCCATCCGGCTCCTCGAAGGCGGCTACGCCGACGTCGCGGCCATCGACACCGCAGCCCGCACCGCCCTCGGCTATCCGATGGGCCCGTTCGAGCTGATGGACCTCACCGGCATCGACATCGGCTACCTCACCAAGACCGCACGCTACGAAGAGACCGGCGACCCCGCCGACGCCCCCTCTGCCACCGTCACCGCCCTCGTCGAGAGGGGCGACCTCGGTCGCAAGACCGGCCGCGGCTTCTACGTCTACGACGACGACGGCAACCGCACCGCGACCACTGACCTGGCCAGCCTGAAGGGAACGCACTGATGGACATCAGCCTCACTGAGGACCAGCTCGCCTTCCAGCAGCTCGCCCGCGACTTCCTCGACAAGGAGGTGGTGCCCTACCGCGCCGAATGGGACCGCCGCGAGTCCGTCGACACCGACATCATCCCCAAGCTGGGCGAACTCGGGTTCTTCGGCCTCACCATCCCCGAGGAGTACGGCGGCGTCGGCGGCGACTACATCACCTACTGCATCGGCATGGAGGAGCTCGGACGTGCCGACTCCTCGGTCCGCGGTATCGTCTCGGTCTCCATGGGGCTGTTCGGCAAGGTCCTCCTCGACCACGGCAGCGAGGAGCAGAAGCAGGAGTGGCTCCCCGGGATCGCGAGCGGCACCAAGCTCGGCTGCTTCGGCCTCACCGAGCCCGACACCGGCTCGGACGCCGGCAACCTCAAGACCCGGGCAGTCAAGGACGGCGGCGACTGGCTCATCACCGGCTCCAAGATCTTCATCACCAACGGCACCTGGGCCGACGTCTGCATGGTCTTCGCCCGCACCGGCGGTCCTGGCCCCAAGGGGATCTCCGCCTTCCTGGTCCCAACCGACAGCCCGGGCTTCACCCGCACCGAGATCCACGGCAAGCTCGGGCTACGCGGCCAGGCCACCGCGGAGCTGTCTTTCGACAAGGTGCGGGTCCCCGCCTCCGCGATGGTCGGCAACGAAGGCGACGGCTTCGCCTTCGCGATGAAGTCGCTCGACAAGGGCCGGATCTCGGTCGGCGCCGGCTGCACAGGCATCATCCAGGGCTGCCTCGAAGCCGTCGTCTCCTACTCACAGGAGCGCCTTCAGTTCGGTCGTCCCCTCGCATCGTTCCAGATGATCCAGGACATGATCGCCGAGATCTCCGTCGACGCAGACGCAGCCCGACTGCTCACCTGGCGCGCGGCCTCCCTTGTCGAGAAGGGTGAGCCGTTCGGAGTCGAGGCGTCCAAGGCGAAGTACTTCGCCTCCGAGAAGGCCGTGAAGGCTGCCAACCTCGCGATCCAGGCCTTCGGCGGCTACGGCTACGTCGACGAGTACCCCGTCCAGAAGTACATGCGCGACGCGCGCGTCATGACACTGTACGAAGGCACCAGCCAGATCCAGAAGCTGCTCATCGGTCGCGCCGAGACCGGCATCTCCGCCTTCCTCTGATCCTCTTCGCCCCCAGGAGCAACCATGACCAGCCACGCGGACCCGATGGACCTTCCGGCACCCGACCCGACCGACCCTGCGGATCTCGACAGCCTGCTCACCGACGACGAGAAGTCGGTCCGCTCCGCCGTACGATCCTTCCTCGACAAGGAAGCCGAGCCCTACATCACCGAGTGGTTCGAGAACGGAGAGATCCCCGTCATCCGCGAGCTGGCCCGGGGCCTCGGCGAGCTCGGTGTCCTCGGCATGCACCTCGACGGCTACGGCTGCGCCGGCATGAGCGCGACCGAGTACGGCCTGGCGTGCCTCGAGATCGAGGCCACCGACTCCGGCCTGCGGTCACTCGTCTCGGTACAGGGATCGCTCGCCATGTTCTCCATCTGGCGCTGGGGACCCGAGGAGCAGAAGCGCGAATGGCTGCCCCGCATGGCCGCAGGCGACGCGATCGGTTGCTTCGGCCTGACCGAGCCCGACCACGGCTCGGACCCCGGATCCATGACCACCCGGGCCCGGCGGAACGGCACAGACTGGATCCTCAACGGACGCAAGACATGGATCTCCAACGCCCCCTACTCCGACGTCGCCGTGGTGTGGGCGCAGACCGACGAGGGAATTCGTGGTTTCGTCGTGCCCACTGACACGCCCGGCTTCTCCGCCCCCGAGATCAAGCACAAGATGTCGCTCCGAGCTTCGGCGACCGGCGAACTCGTGCTGGACGACGTCCGCCTGCCCGCAGATGCGGTCCTCCCCGAGGTCCGTGGGTTGAAGGGTCCCCTCTCCGCGCTCAACGAGGCGCGCTACGGCATCACCTGGGGTGCCCTCGGGGCGGCCCGCTCCAGCCTCGAGGTCGCGCGCCAGTACTCGATCGAGCGTCACCAGTTCGGCCGTCCGATCGGCGGCTTCCAGCTGACCCAGCAGAAGCTGGCCGACATGAGCCTCGAGTACATCAAGGGATACCTGCTCGCCGTCCACCTCGGTCGCCGCAAGGACGCAGGCTTGCTGCGTCCCGAACAGGTCTCGATCGGGAAGCTCAACAACGTCCGTGAGTCGATGGAGATCTGCCGCACCGCCCGCACGATCCTCGGCGGCAACGGCATCTCGCTCGAGTTCCCGGTCATCCGGCACATGAACAACCTCGAGTCGGTCCTCACCTACGAAGGCACCGTCGAGATGCATACGCTGGTCCTCGGCCAGCTCCTCACCGGCCAAGCCGCGTTTCGCTGACGGCCGGACGAGTCGGGCACAGTCCCAGAGCGCGACCATGTGAGGCTGATGCCGCCGACAATGGCGCGGCCTGCTACAGATCACCACTCGCGTCGTACACCCGTCGTGGTTCTCGTACGCCGCCAGCGAACCCCACCTGCAACCGCTTGGCGATGTCGACGGGACCGCGGGCGGCGAGCGTCGGGCCGACGGGCACGTCGAGGTAGATGCAGTCGTCGGTCACCCACTCGGCGATGCGGTCGTAGTCGCGCTGGGACAGCGTGCGCCACAGGCCGCGCACGGCCTCCTCGGGCCGTGCGGGGTCACGAGGTCACGAAGCCTTCTCGGCCGCCGTGGTGGGAACCGTGGCGCTCTGCTCCGCCCGCAGGAAGCTGCCGGTGCGCTCCCGGCCCAGCAGGGGAGTGGGCTCACCGTCGGCGACGACCCGCCGCCCGGCGATGAACACGGCCGGGACGGCGGCGTCGTTGCGGTTGACCATGCGCGAGAGCCCGCCGTACTGCTCGACGGGGGACTCGCAGTAGTCCTCCAAGGAAGCGTCGAGGTGCGCAGGATCGATCACGACGACATCGGCGCGGTCGCCGACGCGCAGGTGGCCGGCGTCGATGCGGTACCAGTCCGCCAGCTCGCCGGTCAGCCGGTGCACGACGTGCTCGACGCTCATGAACGGCCGGCCGGCGCGCTCGGCGTCGCGGACGTGCTTGAGCAGGCGCAGGCCGAAGTTGTAGAACGCCATGTTGCGCAGGTGCGCGCCCGCGTCGGAGAACCCGATCTGGATGCCGGAGTCGGCGGCGAGCTTGCGCAGCACCTCCGGGCGGTGGTTGGAGATCGTCGTGCGCCACCGGATCGCGGTGCCGTGCTCGAGGACCAGGTCGAGGAACGCGTCGACCGGGTGCTTGCCGCCCCGCTCGACCCCGACCTGGCCGAACGACTTGCCGATCACGCTCGCGTCGGGGCACTCGACGATCTCGGCGTCGAAGAAGTCGCGGTGCCACACCCGCGGGCCGTACTTGCTCTCGTAGTCCTTGCGGAACCGCTTGCGGTACTCCGGGTCGCGCATCAGCTCGTCGCGGGCGAGCTTCTCCTGCAGGTGCAGGGCCGCCGCGCCCGAGCCGAACTCCTCGAAGATCACCAGGTCGATGCCGTCGGCGTACACCTCGAACGGCACGGGCAGGTGCTGCCAACGGAAGTCCGCGCCGAGCCGGTTGACCAACCACGCGAGCGGCCGCATCAGGTGGATCACGAACGGGATCGCCTTGATGTCGGCGGCCGACAGCAGGCTGGTGCGCAGCGGTGCCCGCCCGAACAGCCCGATCGAGCCGAGCGCCTGGGTGACGATCGTGTGCGGGTGGCTCGCGTCCGGGCCGGCCTGCAGCGCGCGCCGCCGGCGGCGCAGGATCGAGCGCAGGCCGCGCATCTCGCGCCACTTCGCGTACGTCGAGGGCAGCGTGCGCGAGCGGCACAGATCGCCGTCCAGCTTGTCGAAGAGCAGCTGCTGGGCGGACATGCCGACGAAGCCGGCGTCGAGGGCCTCGTCGAGCATCCGCTCCATCCGGGCCTGCTCGCGGCGGCTCGGCCGGACCTCCTTGCGGGTGGCCCGGTCCAGGCCCATCGTCGCCGTGCGCATGTCGGAGTGCCCGATGAACGCCGCCAGGTTGGGCCCGAGCGGCAGCGACTCCAGCGCGGCGACGTACTCCTCGGCGCCGGTCCAGGTCTTGTGCTTCTCGACCGCGCTGATCACGTGCTGGCGGGGGATCGCCTCCACCCGGCCGAACAGGTCCCCGGCGTCGACCCCGCCGACGTGGATGGTCGAGAGCGAGCACGAGCCCAGCAGCAACGTGGTGACGCCGTGCCGCACCGACTCCGCCAGCCCCGGCCCCTCCAGCACCTCGACGTCGTAGTGGGTGTGGATGTCCACCAGGCCCGGGATCACCCACCGGCCGGTGGCATCGACGACCGCGGGGCAGCCGGTGGCGTCCAGCGGCTCCTCGCTGACCGCGACCACGCGGCCCTCGCGGATGCCGAGGTCACGGATGGCGGAGCGGGCGCCGGTGCCGTCGAACCAGCGCCCGTTCCTGATGATCGCGTCGAAGGCCATGCGGGCATGGAACAGGTTCCAGTTGACGCGTGTCAATGGTCACATCGAGTCCGATATTCAGGCCGTCGCCGCGAACGCCTCCGCCACCACGTCGAAGCCCTCGTCGAGCAGGTCGTCGCCGATCGAGAGCGGCGGCAGGAACCGGAACACGTTGCCCCACGTGCCGCACGTGAGCGTGACGACCCCCTGCTGATGGCAGTACGCCGAGACCGCGGCCGTGCGCACCGGGTCGGGGTCGGTGGTCCCCGGGTGGCACAGCTCGATCGCCATCATCGCGCCCCGGCCGCGCACCTCGGCGATCACGGCGTGCTCGGCCGCCAGCGCCTCGAGCCGCGACCGCATCCGGGAGCCGATCGCCCGCGCGCGTGCGGAGAGGTCGTGCTCGCGCATCTCCTCGATCGAGCCGAGCGCGGCGGCGCATGCGATCGGGTTGCCGCCGTACGTCCCGCCGAGGCCGCCCACGTGCACGGCGTCCATCAGCTCCGCGCGGCCCGTGACCGCGGCGAGCGGCAGGCCGCCGGCGATGCCCTTCGCGGTCGTCACCACGTCGGGCACGACGCCCTCGTGGTCGCAGGCGAACCAGTCGCCGGTGCGGCAGAAGCCCGACTGGATCTCGTCGGCGACGAACACCACGTCGTTGGCGCGCGCCCAGGCGGCGAGCGCCGGCAGGAAGCCCGGCGCCGGGACGACGAACCCGCCCTCGCCCTGGATCGGCTCGATCACGATGCAGGCCAGGTTGGCCGCGCCGACCTGCTTGTCGATGACGTCGATCGCCCGGGCCGCGGCCTCGGCGCCGCTGAGCCCGTCGCGCAGCGGGTAGGACATCGGCGCCCGGTAGACCTCGCCCGCGAACGGCCCGAAGCCGTGCTTGTAGGGCATGTTCTTTGCGGTCATCGCCATCGTGAGGTTCGTGCGGCCGTGGTAGGCGTGGTCGAACACGACCACCGCGTCCTTGCCGGTCGCGGCGCGGGCGATCTTGACGGCGTTCTCGACCGCCTCGGCGCCGGAGTTGAACAGAGCGCTCTTCTTCGCGTGGTCCCCGGGGGTGAGCGAGGCCAGCTCGGCGCACACGTCCACGTAGCCGTCGTACGGCGTGATCATGAAGCAGGTGTGCGTGAACGCGTCGACCTGGGCGTGCACGTTGCGCGCCACCGCCGGGGCGGCGTTGCCGACGGTCGTGACCGCGATGCCCGAGCCGAGGTCGATCAGCGAGTTGCCGTCGACATCGACGAGCACGCCGCCGCCCGCCGCCTCGACGAACACCGGCAGCATCGTGCCAACGCCGTCCGCGACGTGCGCGCGCTTGCGCTCGAGGCGCTCCAGGGAGCGCGGGCCGGGGATCTCGGTGACGAGCCGGCGCTCCTGGGGGAGGGTGGGTCCGCCCACGGCGGCGACAGCAGAATCGGTCATGCGAGGAGGCTATCTCGCCGGAATCCGTCTCCGGGAGGGGGTAAGGCTGACGATTTCGGCGGTAGAGACGTGGATTCAGTGATGGCGCGCGGGTGCGGGAGACTGGGGGAGTGAGAGACGTCGCCATCCTCGGCAGCACCGGGTCGATCGGCACCCAGGCCTTGGACATCGTGCGCGCCAACCCCGACCGCTTCCGGGTCGTGGCGCTGACCGCCGGCGGCTCGAACCCCGAGCTGTTCGAGCGCCAGGTGGCCGAGCTCGCGCCGGCGTACCCCGATCTCTTCTCGGGACTGGGGGAGGACGCGAGCGTCGAGGCCGCCTCCCGGCCCTGCGACGTCGTGCTCAACGGCATCACCGGCGCGGTCGGCCTGCGCCCGACGCTGGCCGCGCTCGACGCCGGCAACACCCTCGCGCTGGCCAACAAGGAGTCGCTGATCATGGGCGGCCCGCTGGTGCTCGAGCGGGCCAAGCCGGGCCAGATCGTGCCCGTCGACTCCGAGCACAGCGCGATCGCGCAGTGCCTGCGGGGCGGCAGGGCGGACGAGGTACGCCGGCTCGTGCTCACCGCGAGCGGCGGTCCGTTCCGCGGCCGCAGCCGCGAGGAGCTCGCCGAGGTCACCGTCGAGCAGGCGCTCGCGCACCCGACCTGGAGCATGGGGCCGGTCGTGACGATCAACTCCGCGACGCTGGTCAACAAGGGCCTCGAGGTCATCGAGGCGCACCTGCTGTTCGGCATTCCCTTCGACCGGATCGAGGTCGTCGTGCACCCGACGAGCGTCGTGCACTCGATGGTGGAGTTCGTCGACGGCTCGACGCTCGTGCAGGCCAGCCCGCCCACGATGCTGATCCCGATCGCGCTCGGCCTCTCCTGGCCCGACCGGGTGCCCGACGCCGCGCCCCCGGTCGACTGGAGCCGGCCCGAGACCTGGGAGTTCTTCCCTCTCGACGACGCGGCGTTCCCGGCGGTGGCGCTCGCCCGTGAGGCGGGGGAGCGGGGCGGCACCGCCCCGGCGGTCTACAACGCGGCGAACGAGGTCGCCGTGGACGCCTTCCGCACCGGCGCGCTCGCGTTCACCGAGATCGTCTCGACGGTTCAGGGCGTTCTCAGCCGTCACGACGTACCCTCGGAGGTGACGATCGAGGACATCCTCGCCGCCGACGACTGGGCACGCGCCTGTGCCCGCGACCTGATCGAAGGGACCCGATGACCGCCCTGTTCTACGTGTTGGGCGTGGTGATCTTCGTGGTCGCCATCCTGGCCTCGATCGGCCTGCACGAGCTCGGCCACATGATCCCGGCCAAGAGGTTCGGCGGGAAGGTCACGCAGTACTTCATCGGCTTCGGCCCGACCGTGTGGAGCAAGCGCGTCGGCGAGACCGAGTACGGCGTCAAGGCGATCCCGCTCGGCGGCTACGTCAAGATCGTCGGGATGCTGCCGCCGGGCGCCGAGGAGGTGGCCGACGAGGTCACCGTCGACGCCGAGGGCAACCAGGTCGTCAAGGTCCGCAAGTCCAACACCGGCATGTTCACCCAGCTGATCTCCGACGCCCGCGCCGCGGAGTGGGAGACGATCAAGCCCGAGGACTCCGAGCGGCTCTTCTACAAGATGACCTGGTGGAAGAAGGTCGTCGTGATGGCCGGCGGGCCCACGGTCAACCTGCTGATCGCGTTCTTCATCTTCTGGGGGATCTTCGGCCTCTACGGGCTGCGCACCGCCGAGCCCGACGCGGGCGCACCGGTGATCGACGAGGTCTCGCAGTGCGTGATCCCGTACGCCGAGAGCGGCCGGGCCTGCCAGGACTCCGACCCGGTCACGCCCGCAGTGGAGGCCGGGCTGCGACCCGGCGACGTGATCACCAGCTTCAACGGCACCCCGATCACCGACTGGGACCAGCTGCGCACGCTGATCCGCGGCAACGACGACGGCGAGGCCGTCATCGGCTACGAGCGTGACGGCCGGGCGCTGACCGGCACCACCAGCACCACGGTCGAGGCGCGGCCGACCTCCGAGACCGACGAGTCGCTGCGCCAGGTCGGCTTCCTCGGCGTCACCCCGACCACCCACGAGGTCATTACCACCGGCGGCCCGCTCTACACCCTCGACCAGATGGGCGACATGACGGTCACGACGGTCAAGGCGCTGAGCACCCTCCCGGTGAAGGTCTGGGGCGTCGCCAAGGCGATCGCCGGGGTGGAGGAGCGCTCGATCGACAGCCCGGTGAGCATCGTCGGCGGCGGCCGGATCGCGGGCGAGACCGTCTCCCACGAGGACTTCCCGGTCACCGAGAAGGCCGTCTACCTGCTGTCGCTGATCGCGGGCTTCAACTTCTTCATCGGGATGTTCAACTTCATCCCGCTGCTGCCGCTGGACGGCGGCCACATCGCGGGCGCGCTGTGGGAGGCCGTGCGGCGCGGGTTCGCCCGGCTCCGCGGCCGGCCCGACCCGGGGTACGTCGACGTCGCCAAGCTGCTCCCGGTCGCGTACGCCGTCGCCTCGGTGCTGCTCGTCATGGGCGTGGTGCTGATCGTGGGCGACCTCGTCGTACCCCTCCACCTCGCGTCCTAGGCTCCCGGCCATACCATCGGAGTCATGACTGCGATCAGCCTCGGCATGCCCGAAGCGCCCCCGCCGGTGCTGGCTCCGCGCCGCAAGACCCGCCAGATCAAGGTCGGCAAGGTCGGCGTCGGCAGCGACCACCCGGTCTCGGTCCAGTCGATGACCACGACGCTCACCTCGGACATCAACGCGACCCTGCAGCAGATCGCCGAGCTCACCGCCACCGGCTGCGACATCGTCCGCGTGGCCTGCCCGAGCCAGGACGACGCGGACGCACTGCCTGCGATCGCGGCCAAGTCGCAGATCCCGGTCATCGCCGACATCCACTTCCAGCCCAAGTACGTCTTCGCCGCCATCGACGCCGGGTGCGCGGCGGTCCGGGTCAACCCGGGCAACATCCGCAAGTTCGACGACCAGGTCAAGGAGATCGCGCGCGCCGCCAAGGACCGCGGCACCTCGATCCGGATCGGCGTCAACGCCGGCTCGCTCGACAAGCGACTGCTGGAGAAGTACGGCAAGGCCACGCCCGAGGCGCTCGTCGAGTCCGCGGTGTGGGAGGCATCCCTCTTCGAGGAGCACGACTTCCACGACTTCAAGATCTCGGTGAAGCACAACGACCCGGTGATCATGGTGCGGGCGTACGAGATGCTCTCCGAGAGGGGCGACTGGCCGCTGCACCTCGGGGTCACCGAGGCCGGGCCGGCGTTCCAGGGGACGATCAAGTCCGCCACCGCCTTCGGCGCCCTGCTGAGCCAGGGGATCGGCGACACGATCCGGGTGTCCCTCTCGGCCCCGCCGGTCGAGGAGGTCAAGGTCGGCATCCAGATCCTCCAGGCGCTCAACCTGCGACCGCGCAAGCTCGAGATCGTCTCGTGCCCGTCCTGCGGCCGTGCCCAGGTCGACGTGTACTCCCTGGCCGAGAGGGTCACCGCCGGCCTCGAGGGCCTCGAGGTGCCGCTGCGCGTCGCCGTCATGGGCTGCGTCGTCAACGGGCCCGGTGAGGCGCGCGAGGCGGACCTCGGCGTCGCCTCGGGCAACGGCAAGGGCCAGATCTTCGTCAAGGGCGAGGTCGTCAAGACGGTCCCCGAGTCGCAGATCGTCGAGACGCTCATCGAGGAGGCCATGCGCATCGCCGAGTCGATGGAGGCCGTCGAGGGCGGCGCCCCGGTGGTCTCCGTCTCCTGACGGGGCCCCGACGACACCTCGGGTGCGCCCCGGCACGCACAGCCGGATGGTGCACAATCGGCGGATGGGACGTTGGCGCACCGACGCTGCCGCGAGACGGTCGGTCGTGACCGACGTCGACCTGACAGAGGCTGCGCGGCTGTGCGCCGTGGACCCCGTGGCCAGCGTCCTCGCCGCGTCCCGGGTCGAGGCCGCCGTGGCTGCCGGTGCGGTGCGCGGTGGTTCCACGCTGTGGGGCCACGAACGCGACGGACGGCTGGTGGCCCTCTGCTGGGCGGGGGCCAACCTCGTGCCGGTGTGCGAG